>JAUWHR010000029.1 GCA_030605795.1 Anaerolineae bacterium
GTTTCAATTGCAGAATGTTATTCAACAAAAAACGAGATTCCTCGGCGTTTCACGCCTCGGAATGACAGGACGGGACGAGGGAGCGTACCCCGGTCATGTCATTCCAGGGTAACATCATAGAGATTTACACACTACGGGTACGATGTCGGCGCGGAGACGAAGGAAGTTTGGAGGGCCGCAGAGAAGGGGCGTACGGCTGTACGCCCCTACGTGCAAGCGGTGAATCTCGTTGTTTCAATTGCAGAATGTTATTCAACAAAAAAAAGAGATTCCTCGGCGTTTCACGCCTCGGAATGACAGGACGGGACGAGGGAGCGTACCCCGGTCATGTCATTCCAAGGGAGCCGCGGATTGGCGACCGAGGAATCTCTGAGATTCATCGAATTCTAGAGTAACATCATAGAGATTCACACACTACGGGTACGATGTCGGCGCGGAGATGAAGGTCCTGAGCCCTTCGACCTTGCTCAGGCTTCGTCCTGAGCGTAGTCGAAGGGGCAGGCTCCGTTGAAGGGCTCCTCAGAATGACATTAACCCATCATAATCATGTTGATATAGTACTAGTTCAACAAGATCAATAACCACTTTTTATCAGCGCGCCGCACTCAGGACAGGACTGTATTCCGGCTTCGACAATGAAGCCACACTCACTACAAGCCAGGGGCTGCGAGTGTCCCAAAGGAGCCCCACAGGCCACACAGTGGGGTTCGCCAACCGGGTTTGCCGTGATGCAGTATTCACAGGTAAGCCGGCGCAACCGTTCGGAGATTTCGTAGGAAGCACCCAAAGAATCGGCGGCTCTCTCCAAGGTCTGCCAGACCCTTTCGGTAAGCTGTAGCGAAGCAATATCCTGTGCCAAGTCGTCCAAGCGGCTTAGCAGACTTAGGGGGTTACGTAGCGCAGAGAGTGCAGTAACTCCCAGGCTGGCGGCTACTCCCATCCACTGCTGTTGCCCGATGTGTACCAGAACGCCATCCTCTACTCGAGAAAGGTGGACTGCGATCGCGGTGCGCCCACCAGAAGCAGGTGCAATTGGGCTAGCGATTTGTATGACCCGGTGGTTTCCTCGACCTATTTGCTTGGCTCGAAGATTGCCTTGGTCGAACTCAGCGATGAGAGCACGGGTAAAGTCTTCAGGGGTGACCGGACCGTGAAAGGTCCGTTGGTTGATTTGTGGTTCCATAGCGTATGCTGTTCGTTCTCTATTTGATCGTGAGAGCTCCCAACTGCCGTGTAGTATAATGCGTCCGCAATGGGGAGGCAATATAGGAGAATGGGTACGAGAAGTCTGGCATGGTCATTTGCCCTGTGTTGTGCAGTGATCTTGTTGAGTTTGACAACGCTCGCGGCGACGCCTTCGAACGTGCTGCAAGCGATAGTTGTGTCCACGGTTACCGGAACTCCAGAAGGACCGGTGATCGTCGTGCCAGATCAGGTAAATGTCCGTCTGGGACCTGGCACAAACTATGAAAAAGTCGGGGTGTTAATCGCCGGGCAGGAAGTTCCGGCGCTTGGTCGCACCCCAGGGGGTTTGTGGATCCAGATTGTATATCCTGGTGTTCCAGGGAATATTGCCTGGGTTTACGCTCCCTTCGTGGTATTGGATACCGCTCAACAGTTGTTACCTATTATCGAACCACCGCCGACCCCTACCCCGCGGATGACCCCTACAATTGATCCTACCTTGGCAGCTCAGTTTAACCTTGGCGAAGCGCCACCAACACGCTTGCCTACTTTTACTCCCGCCGAACCCGTGATTCAGCCGACCTTCGAACCAGAGCAAGTCGAGGGTGTGCGCGGCATCCCTCCTATCTTGGCGATCCTTGGTTTGCTGGTCGTGGGCTTATTTGGAACGGTGGTATCGTTCTTACGGGGAGGTTAGTCACAAACCAGAAAGCGCATATAAAACAAGCGGGTCGGGCGCAGTTTGATTTTGTGATTTTGCTTGATATACCGTTCCCTTTCTCGCGCTCGGGCTTTTTTAGTATTGTCATTAATAGGATTAATTATGAGTCCTTGACACGTTCCTACTGGGGAGTATAATTTTTCTAAATAGTGGGGGGCCTGACGGCGTAGAGGCGACAGGCCCCTTGTCGCGGATGACTGATAAGTCGGGTCATCAATAGCGTTCGAGTAAGCGGGAATTTACTTGTATCACAGCGATACTGAGATTCTATTCCCCATGCGCGTTGCGCCTAGTTTGAGGGATCTGCGGGGTGATGCCTGGAGGGATCTTGTCAATCAAGTTTGTCGGGCGCCTGATGCTTCGCTCGAACAATTAGCTTTTACTCTGCTGATCGTCCGGCTGAGTGGATGTCTAACATGTCACACCCATTCATACCGGGCGCTACGCGGCTGCAGTCTGTGCGCTATGCATACAATCCGGCGTTTCCGTGGCGAGGATTCTGATCTGCTGGTTCTTTATCAAAATGCGCGGGATGAAGTGAATGAATTCTTGGAAGATGGGCGAATGCTATCCGAATTCTTCGGTGGATTGCCGGCTGGAGGAATAGATGAGTAATAGAGAAGAGCCCCTCACGCCTGAAACTGTGATGGCTGCTCTCAGCAAAGTGCAAGACCCAGAGCTTGATAAGGATTTGGTCAGCCTGGGTATGATCAAAGATCTGTCGGTCGATGATGGAAGAGTTGCTTTCACCATTGAGTTAACAACTCCCGCTTGTCCATTGAAGACTAAGATCGAAGCCGACGCGCGTCATGCGGTGGAGACTTTAGCGGGTGTTTCACAGGTTGAAATCAATATGTCCTCAAGCGTGCCATCCGATGGACGGGTAAGAAGTCTCAGCCAAAAACTGATTCGCAACGCGGTGGCAGTTGCTTCCGGTAAGGGCGGCGTCGGGAAGACAACGGTAGCGGTAAACGTGGCTGTGGTACTTGCAAAATCAGGTGCCAGGGTCGGGTTGATGGATGCTGATATCTATGGCCCAAATGTTCCGACTATGATGGGTGTCGAGAGTATGCCTGCGCCGAAGGGAGATAAACTGGTGCCGGCCGAGGCTTATGGCGTACGGATTATGTCGATTGGCTTCTTGGTTCAACCTGGTCAGCCGCTGATCTGGCGAGGTCCGATGCTTCACAGCGCCATTGGTCAGTTCATCACCGATGTGGATTGGGGGGAGCTAGATTACTTAATTGTCGATCTCCCTCCTGGTACAGGTGATGTTCAACTCAGCCTAACCCAATTGATGCCGCTTACTGGTGGCTTGATTGTGACCCTACCACAGAAGGTATCGATCGAGGATGCGCGGCGTGGATTAGAGATGTTCCGGAAGCTGGAAGTTCCCATCCTGGGTGTCGTTGAGAATATGAGTTATCTTGAATTACCCGATGGAGATCTGATGGATATTTTCGGGCGGGGAGGGGGTGAACAACTTGCCCGTGAGGCTGGTGTGCCTTTCATCGGTGCCATTCCCATAGACCCCCATGTGCGAGAAGGTGGGGATGCCGGTATTCCGATCGTTGTGTCGCACCCCGATGGCACAGTGGCAAAGGCATTGACTTCAATAGCTCAGGACCTGGCGGCTAAGATCAGCCTCCACGCCATGGGGCAGTCAGGTAACATCCCAATCGAGATTGTTGATTGAATTTCGAAATGAACCAGAAAAAAATTGTTTCGGTTCTTTTGCACATTATGATCGAGTTCACTAAGATTGGAATGAACGAAAATTTTCATCCAGCAGAGGTCGCAAACGAAACTAGCGATGACGAATAAGATAGCTGAATCCCGAGTGGTTGCTATTCGTTTTGAGCCTATCGGCAAACTTTATCATTTCGATGCCTCCCAAGTGCATGATTTGCAAGTTGGGGATTATGTAATCGTTGCAACCAGCAGGGGTCGCGAGCTGGGACAGGTTATCAGTTTCATCTCTGACCCTGCTCCACAAACCAAAGGGAAATTAAAGTCAATCGAACGACGAGCTAGACCTCAGGAACTGGTCATGCGCAGGATGCGGCAAGGGCGGGAGCTTGAAGTGTTGATTGCATGCCGAGAAAAGGCAACTGAGTTGGGGTTACTAGGCATTAAGATAGTTAAGGCTGAATTTTCCTATGACGGCTCCCGCTTAACATTTCTCTATAGTGTTGAGGGCGATGAAAAAGTTGATCTGAAGGAACTGCGCAAGCAGATGCGAAGTGCGAACCGTCAGTCGCGGGTTGAAATGCGTCAGGTCGGACCGCGAGATGTTGCTAAAGTAATCGGCGGGATGGGCGCATGTGGAATGGAAGAGCGCTGTTGTTCCAAGTTCCTCATGGAATTCAGTCCGATTTCAATCAGGATGGCCAAAGCTCAAGGGATCTCTCTCAATCCGCAGGAAATTACCGGATTGTGTGGGCGGCTTCGGTGTTGTCTGCTTTATGAATACGAACAATACCTTGCAGCACGAAAACATCTCCCCAAGCGCAACAAGCGAGTAGTCACACCGAGCGGAGTAGGTAAGGTGGTGGGTGTGTTGCCCCTTAAGCAGGCTGTGATCGTGCTCATGGAGGACGACCGTAAAATTGAGTTCCCCCATGATGAGATCCAACCGTATGAGGAATTTAAAGCGTTGGAGGAGAAGGCAAAAGAGTCATGTAACCAGGACGAAAATGGAGGATGCAACCGCGGCAAAGAGCGAGGATGAGTTGTGACCAATGAAAGTCTCCCTGATGATTTAACCGGTCCGGGTCCTGGTGGTGCTGGCGCACTCCGACGATCCGGATTTTTTTACCTGCAACCGTAAGCGCTATTTCTTTATCAACCGATTTTCACTAATCTATCTTTGGAGATAGGCTTATTCTATGAATATATCCCAATTCATAACCGAATCGGAAGCACTCGCCGAAGAGATTGTCGCCCAGCGTCGTGATTTTCATCGTCATCCCGAACTTGGGTTCCAGGAACATCGTACGGCTGGAGTTGTGGCAGATGCTATGAACGGTCTTGGCCTGAAGGTTCGGACCGGGGTGGCGGAAACGGGTGTGATCGCCCTGCTCGAAGGGAAGCGACCTAACCCTACCATCTTACTGCGCTTCGATATGGATGCATTGCCCATTCAGGAGGAGACGGGTGCCTCGTATACCTCAACAGTTGATGGGGTGATGCATGCCTGTGGACATGACGGCCATACAGCGATTGGAATGACGGTAGCGAAGCTGCTGCATAGTCACCGCCAGGATCTTCCAGGCACGATCAAGTTTGTATTTCAACCGGCAGAGGAGGGGCTGAACGGTGCGGAGCGTATGGTAGAAGAGGGTGTTTTGCTGGATCCGGTGCCAGACTATACATTGTCGATGCATTTGTGGAATGACAAGCCAGTGGGTTGGATCGGGATCACACCTGGCCCGGCCATGGCCGGCAGTGAAAGGCTCGAAATTGAAATAACCGGACGTGGTGGACATGCCGCATCTCCTCACCAGGCGGTTGACCCGGTCCTGGCTGCGGCTCAGGTAATTTGTGCGTTGCAATCGGTCGTCTCACGTAATCTAGACCCATGTCAAGCAGCAGTGGTGAGCGTGACGCAAGTCCGGGCAGGGGATGCGTTCAATGTTATCCCCTCGAAGGCTCTTCTGAAGGGGACAATCCGTACTTTTGGCGGTGAGGTGCGGGATCTGGTTCTCCAACGAGTTAAAGAGATTGCCGGTGGCGTTGCACAGGCGATGGGCTGCGAAGCGCAGGTGAAAGTTGAACGTCTGACCCCGCCGGTGGTCAACAACCGAGCGTTGGCAACAAAATTGCAGTCGCTGGTCAAGAGGGTATACCCTGAAACGACAGTAGATACAGAAGAGGTGGCGATGGGCTCCGAGGACATGGCTTTTATGATGGAAGATATACCTGGTTGCTACATGTTCGTCGGGTCAAGCAATCCAGCAAAGGGACTGGATGCGTCTCATCATAACCCTCATTTCGACTTCGATGAAGTCGTCCTGCCGCGGGCAGCCGCACTGATGGCGGTGTCTGCCTGGATGCTGCTGGAGGGAGATTGAACCAACCGAGCCAGGTGTTCCGGCGCCCGCTAACTGGAGGTTGGATTGTGATTTCCGGCTCGTTGCCGACTTTCGGTAGTGAGTCGCCACAATTAGCAGAACGGTTGCTTGAAAGGGTTGATCTCTCCGCCACGCCGATGTGCTTATTGATGGGGAAAATTGTCTCGAAGGACTTACGCCTCTTCCTAGACGATGTGGAAACGCTGCTGGATGCTCCAGTAGCATTGGTCTTGGTTCAGAACTTTGCAGAGCTTGAGTATGAGGAGGTGTGCGCGACCATGGGTCTAATCCTGCTAACGGGGGGACAAGCGCAAGATTGGATACAAGCTTTAGAGTTGTCAGAGTCTTATCTCAGACTCGAGCGAATGTTGGAGGAATGCGGATTGGTATTAGCAACCGGACCTGCAGCGTCAGCCTTAGGGTCGTGGGTTATCACCGATATCGAGGAGAAGCCCATTCCTGGTTTGGGATGGTTGCATGGGGCAGTTGTGCTTCCCGAGGTTCAGGATCCTATGGCCGTCCCAGGTGTAAAAAGGTTGATCTCTCAACATGAGCTCTCCTATGCGCTCGGCATACCACCGGGCGCCATTTTGGCTCTAGGGCCGAATGGAGAGGTGGAGGTGTGGGGAGAGACACCGCCTGTGATCGCTCTAGGTCGGGGGTGGGTAGCTGATGAACGGTGATAATAAACATCCCCAGCCGTTGGACTTTATTGGTCCTCCGAAAAGGGTGGTAAGTCTTGTACCCTCGATGACCGAAAGCATATTCGACCTCGGAGCTGGAGAGTATCTGGTCGGGATCACAGATCTCTGCCTGGTTCCTGAGGATGCGGCGCATCGTTTGGTTCGTCTTGGGGGACCAAAATCCCCTCAAATTACGGAGGTGATCGACCTGGCGCCTGATCTTGTGATCGCTAATCAGGAAGAAAACCGCCAGGAAGATGTGGAGGCGATAGAGGAAGCTGGCCTCAGAGTTTGGGTGACTTTCCCTCGGACAGTAGAGGAGGCGATCAAGATCCTTTGGATGTTGGTGCGTCTTTTCCATGTTGAAGGGTTAAGCTCGTCACGGATTAGAACCCTAGAGGTGACCGTTGAGTGGACCACGCATGCAGCACGTGGTCGTCCACCAGTAAGGGTCTTTTGCCCAATAGGGGGTGGGGAATCAGTGTACGGTCATTGGTGGATAACTTTCAATCGAGAGACTTATGCTCATAATTTACTCTCTTGCTGCGGTGGATTGAACATCTTCGCCGATCGAACTCGCTGCTACCCACTTGAGGCGGATTTAGGCCAGGCACCTGCTGAGGACCCGGGCACGCGTGACACTCGTTATCCTAGGGTAACTCCAGATGAAGTGATCGCCCTGGCTCCGGAAGTGATCTTGCTACCGGCTGTGGGGTCGACGGGGGATGTTCAGTACGTTCAGATTACAGAACTGCTGGTCAATACGCCGGCTGTGCTCGATGGACGTGTGCACCAGATCGATAACCGCCTGATTTCCTGGCACGGTACCCGCCTCGCTAAATCGTTGGCGGAGATTCCCACATACCTACAATTGAAATAGTAATGAGTGCACTGAAAAAAATACCCTCGAGGAGTGGGGAGGGGTACATGTGGGGGTGCGGGCTGTACCCGCACCCCCACATGTACCGGTCCTCTTCTCACGGTTTACCTTTTTTCGGTGAAGTCTTGAATATGATCTAAATCGAGAGGAGCAGCAGGCTCTGGAGAGGTCGGCATCGCATATTCAAAAGATGATTGGAGCACTGAATCTGTAACATCTACTGCGCATAGCCATCTGTGTCGATAGGTTTTTGCGGTGGGGGAACCGTAGGTCTGAACAGTATATTGCTAATCCGTTAAGGTGTAGGAGTTGCGCCGGGAGCGGCGCCCGACCAGGTGAAGTCACGTTTGACGCTGATCGCGCCTGCGGATCGATAGTTTGGATCGCCAGCATACGTGGTGCCAGCTTGACGGACCACTTGCACCCACCAGCGCATAATATGCGGAATGGTCTCGGTGGGTCGGAATGAGGTGGGGATGATGTACTTGGTATCGGTGGAATACGCCATCAACCGTACCATGCCAGAGCCTTCGGTGATGTCCACAACCGTGACCTGGTAGAATTCGTTCTCGCGCAATTCTCCCACTGAAGCCCATTGCAGGGTGACTGTATCGTTGGCGAGGGAGAAGGCAGCACCATCCTGTGGTAGTAGCAGGTTGGGAGCTGAGTGGGGTGGCGGTAAGGTGGCCGTGGGAGAGGGACCAGGTGTAGGCAGACGTTCGCAGAGAGGAATAATAAGAACTTGACCGAGGTAAACAGTATCGCTGTTCATCCCATTGTAGTCCATGATCGCCTGCATGCTAACGTTGTAGTTCAGGGCAATACCGCTTAAAGTGTCATCGGATTCGACAGTGTATATGATTGTCTCGCATGCTGCTAAGGTGGCTTCTGCCGGTGGGAGGGTAGCAGTTGGCTCTGGTGAGGGTGTAGGTGTTGGTTGGGAGATGTAAATTTTCTGACCGAGGCTTAATACTTCACAGACCAGACCCGGATTGAGATTCCTGATCGATTGGACTGACACATCGTGATACAAGGCGATGCCGAGACAGGTGTCACCAGCGACAATCGAATATTCAAGTGTGGGGAGAGGAGTCAGTGAGGGAACGATTGTCTCGGTTGCAGTCGGAGCTGACGTAGGCGTCTCAGTTGGAGTAATCGTCGGTGTCCTCGAGGGGATTGCGCTTTCACGATTACCTATGATAAATGTGGCGCCATAGGTCAAGCCTGCGGATATTAGGGCGAAAACTGCCAGCAATAATACAGCCAGCGGGATAGAGAGGGTGATCTGGGGTGTACCTCTTTGGGGATGATGGTTGGCATTTACCTGGAGGACAGTCCCACATACCACGCACCGGGTGGCATTTTCGCCCATGCTCGTGCCGCATGTCGGGCATATATTTCGTTCGGTTGAGAGTTCTTGAGGTTGATCTGTCATTTTATTGACAACTATTCGAGTCCCAAAGCCGTCGAATTATACCAGCAGCTTGGTCATATCCCAAGGATCGTCCTGGCCGATAGAAATTGGTCGATTGAGAGGCTATCGTGAGTCTATCAGATCTAAACATGAGACATCTTTAGGATTCCCCATCCAGGCCTAGTTCCGATGCCACACCGCGCATGGCGTAAATGATGCGCTCGATATGGTCCCACAATTCCACGCCTAGTTCATGGGCACCACGAACGATCTCATCTCTATCGACATTTGCCGCGAAGCGAGGGTTTTTCCATTTTTTGCGTACAGAGCGCACCTCTAGATCCTGCAGGGAACGGGAGGGGCGTACCAATGCAACTGCAGTAATGAGACCAGTTACCTCGTCGCAAGCGAACAATGCGCGTTCCATGAGGGTTCGTCGCGGAATGCCAGTGTGATCGGCGTGAGAGAGAATACAGCGGATGATAGGCTCAGGGACGCCGCGCGAGCGTAAAATGGGAGCACCATCTTGAGGATGCTGTTCGAGTGAGGGGTGGACCTCCCAATCAAAATCGTGCAACAGTCCGGCAAGGCCCCATTCATCAGGGTTTTCTTTATAAAATTGCGCATAGTTACGCATGACAGCCTCTACAGCGAGCATATGACGCCTAAGGTTTAGATTTTGAACATATTCGTGGACTATGGCAAGCGCTTGTTCACGATCCATTAGTTCGTCCCTCGTTTAGGCTATTACTTTCTTGGGAATTAAGGTCGATCTTCGATGGTTGGCTGATATAGGCGTCCCATATTGCCCTCAAGGTGGCCGGGATCTCCCTTAGCTCCCAGAAGAACTGGAACCGATAAGGATGTAAGTCAGCCGCCACCCCTTCTGCCGATACTCCGCTGGCATCACAGATAACCAACGCCCGGGGGAGATGAAATCGTTGGGAGATCAACAGTGCTTGTTCAACGCCAAAAATCTGACGGGCTCGCAGGCAGGTATGGAGCGTGCGGTTTCCGCCTGAGTCGACAAGGATGTCCTCTGCGGGAACGCCTATTTTCAAAGCCAGAGAGCGCATGGCAGATGGTTCATCATAGTCGGATCCCCGTACAGTGCCGCTCATTAAGATCCGGCTGACCTTACCTTGGTGATAGAGGGCAGCCGCGGTCACCACTCGATCAGCAAGCACTGTAGTGGGGTGACCGTCACGACGAAGGCCTGCGCCAAAGACGATCGCGGTAGGCATTACTGGCGCGGACTTCGGTGTGTGAATGTGGTTAGCATAGCGTAGGCTCAGAATCCCGCGGGGTAAGGCCAGCACGATCATGGCCAACGAACCGAGAAAAAACCATTGAAAGAGAGTAAAAAGATTGCCGAGGAACATATCCGGATTGTACCAGACAAGTGTATAATCCCCATCCGCTGGAGGTGTCTGAGCGAGCGTTTGGTATCTTCACCTGTCTGATTGTGGATAGTATATTGGGAGGGAAGCAGGTCGTTAGAAAAGTAGTGAGCAATAGATCAAAGGTGAGGTGACATGTCGCATTCAACAGGATGCTTGAGGAGCCTGATGAAGATGCTAGCTGCTTTTTTGGCTCTGATCGTTGTGCTTGCTCTGCCTATCAGTCTCCTGATCTATAATGTAGCAAGGGTCGTTTTTTCACCCGAGATCATGAGCGATTTGCTAACGACTCACCTGGTTAAATCGGGTGTCTTTCGCGGGTTTATCACTGATTTTCTGCTCTCTCCCGAGTCCCAACAAGAACAAGGTCCAGGTGAGTTAGATTTTTCCCGGGTCATAGAGAACCTATCACCAGAAGAGCGGGGTGCCATAGTCGATATTCTGATCCCACCCGAATGGATCAAGGAACAGATATCAGCTTCATTCAATGCAGTATACTCCTGGATTGATGACGATCGTCCTTTGCCTTTGATCCATTTAGACATGGGACCGATAAAGGAGAGGCTTCTCGGAGGTGGTGTTACTGAGGTTGTTGATACGATTGTAGATTCGTGGCCCAGTTGTTCGGCTGCGCAAATGGAACATTTTAGAGAAGTGATTGAATTTGGGGGAGAGTTTCCAGAGTTCTTGTGTGAACCTCCGGAGCCTTTCCGGAGCAAGGTAATTGATCTAATTTCTTCACAATTGATCCAAGTGGTGAGGGAAGTACCTCAAGAGCTGTCTCTAAGCGGGGATCAGCCATATCCTCGGGACATGACCGATATCGCTGCGATGAAAGAGTGGATCCGCCTTGCCCGAGCTCTATCCCGCTCAAGTTGGTTGTTGCCAATCGCCTTACTTGGTCTAATCATGGCGCTGGCTGTCCGATCCTGGGGTGAATTAGGCCGTTGGTGGGGTATCCCGCTTCTAATCGGCGGAGTGCTTACTTTGTTGTTAGCTGTGTTGGTGACCGCAGTGGGTGAAGTATTGCTTACTTCGCAGCTTTCCGATCTTAAACGCCAGGCGGAAGCTGTCTATGGACTCCTTATGGTCATCATCGGTAGTCTGAAGGATGTTATTATCGGATCTCTACTGTTTCATGCTGCCCTGGTGAGCAGCATCGGCCTGGTCCTCTTGGTTGGAGGGTGGTTGATCAATCGTCGGACTTCCTCGTTGCCCCCCGGTCAACCTGGCGCTATGTAACCATCGATGGGGTCTGTAGAAACATCAGGATCTGTTTCTCCACCAATACCTGCATCACCACCTCCACCGGTGTCCCCCATGCCTGAAGACGAAACGGTGATAGAGAATGAAGGTTAACCAAATTCTGTGATCATTGGTTAATCGGGGTACAACGAACGGGGCGCATGGAGGGGCCAGATCATTATGCCTTCTTTTCTCATTGGCGTCTGCTTTTTTTAGTAGATTCTTTAAAGAAACTCTAAAACTCAGGATTCATTAAACATCAGATACGAGCATGGACATGTAATCCCTAAGGTTCAGGTGGGATTCAAACTGCCATGTAGCCTCAATCACCTCATCTATCCTCTGATCGCTTACTATCCCCTGCGCGTTAGCGCGGAATTTGGCCATAATCTCATCGTCGCTTAGTGGATCTTCAGGTGTGCCCTTGGCGACATCAGTCTCTGCAGTGTGCTGGTTGCCATCCACCGTAGTGATCGTGACCCTTGCCCGCTTGACGTCAGGAAAGAGTTTGTCAATCTCGGGATCAGCGACAACCTTGATCTTTGGCAGCAGCTCCCAGATGTGTGGGTCCTTGAGTTTTTCCTCACTGAATGATTCGGGCAACACATTCCCATCGACGACGGCGGCAGCGATCACATAGGGTAAGCTATGATCAGCCGTCTCTTTGGTATCGGGATTGTATTTACTGGGATCGGAAAGGATATCTGCTCCGCGTGTAGTGGTTTCGACTAAAATTTCGGCAACCTCACTATGTACAATCCCATGTTCGCGACAGACACGCAGCGCTGCGCTGATTGGCTGATGGGTGAGAGCTTCAGTTGGGAATGCTTTATAGCTGCAGCGAGTGATCAGGAAGTCGCGTCCCAGACCAGCAAGCAGTTCATCCACGTGCCAGGTCACGTTGGAAAGCACTTCGATTAAACCCTCCTTGCCTTCGATCACTTCCACCGGTCCGCTGTGTCCCTCACGCGCCATCAGGGCTGCGTATACGCCTGCTTGTGCGGCGAGTGGATCGGCGGTGTTCTTCATGTTGGTCAGGTGGCCGGCGACAACACTGCCCAGTGTGAAATGGCTGCTACCGCATATTCCCACCGCAGCCACAAGTTGGTCGAGATTGAGACCGTACATGCGTCCAGCGACAAGTGGACTAACGAATTGGGTTAGGGATGCGTGATGCCAGCCGACTTCGCGGATGCCTGGCTCGGCGGCGTGACACCAGCGCATCTCAAGTTCATAGGCTATCACAATCGCCACCAGTGCCTCACGCCCATTCGTTCCATTAGCTTCACCCGCAGCGAGAGCTGTGCCGATGATATCGGATGGGTGGCTGGGATCTTGTTCCCAGTAGATATCGTTGTAGTCCAACGCTCGTATAAGCAGGCAATTCATCAGAGCTGCGTGAGGGGCATTGGTGCGCAAGCCACTGCCGATTACAGTCGCTTCAGGTGTGCCACCCAACTTCTTGATAAAGGTATGCATCGCTTGCATATCCTCGGTGCGTGTGGCGATAAGTGCGCAGCCCATGCTGTCCAGCAGGAAGCGTTTGGCTTCATGGACAGCTTCCTTGGGGATGTCTTCGAATTGGAGCCCGTGCGCGAATTCGGCCATTTGCCGACTGATGGGCTTCATATCTTATCTCTCCAGTCCAAAAATTTTTAGTAGTTGACTAGCTGTCAGTTATCAGCTTTCAGTTTCTTCTTTTTATTAGATCTTGCTTATGTAAGTGCCTCATAGCTTTTACTTATTAGTTAAAAGATGATGGCTGATCACCTTTTCTTGAAAGATACCTCTTATAATCGGGATACAACAGCGTGGGCTACATCTATCGTCGAGCTATCTCCACCTGTATCGTAAGTGCGGACCGTACCCTCGGCGATCACCGCGGCAATCGCGGCTTCAAGCGTTTGAGCCAGCTTAGTTTCCCCCAACCAATCGAGCATGAGCTTGGTGGCGAGCAACATCGCCGTCGGGTTGACCTTATATTGCCCGGCATATTTCGGTGCAGAGCCATGCGTAGGCTCGAAAACGGCGAAGTGGTCACCAATGTTGCCACTGGAGGCGAAACCTAAGCCACCCACGAGTTGGGCTGACAAGTCTGAGACAATATCACCGAACATATTGCTGGTGACGATTACGCCGTAGTCGTTCGGGTTCTTGAGCAGCCACATCATCTGGGCGTCAATGTTGGTCTCCCAGAGCTCGATTTCGGGGTATTCTGCGGCCACCGCCCGCGCCTCTCGAGTCATCAATCCACTAGTTTCGCGTAAAACGTTTGGTTTCTCAACCAGGGTTACTGTCGGATAGTCATACTTACGGGCGTATTCAAAGGCTTGTCGGATGATGCGCTGAGCGCCGGTCTTGGTGATGACCCGTAGGCTGATGGCAATTTCATCACCGGGCACATCGTCGAAGCGCGCCATTCGGGGATTGAACTGAGTGAGCGAGGCGCGTAAGTCATCGGGGAGGGGGTGAAACTCGACTCCACTATAAAGACCCTCTGTGTTCTCACGGAAGATTACCAGATCAATGTCATCTCGGTAATTGAGGGGGTTGCCGGGGTAGGCTTTACAAGGACGCAAATTGGTATAGAGGTCGAACAATTGACGTAAGCCAACTATTGGGCTGTGGTAGGTGAGCCCTTTATTCTTCAATTCCGGTGCTAATTCGTGTGCTGCCTCGTCTTTAGGTTTAGAAGTGATCGCTCCAAAAAGCCCACAGGTGCATGTTTTCAGAATATCGATCGTACGTTGGGGTAAGGGATCACCCGCCTGGCACCAAAATTCCCAGCCGATTTCGGCCGGGATATATTCTGCATCGAGGTTCAACGCGTCTAGCACAATGTGCGCCGCTTCCATGACGTCGACCCCGATACCATCACCCGGCATCCAAGCTATTCGGTATTTCGCCATTGATGTGTTCTCCTCATAAGGTCGATGCTTATTATCGATTAACTACTTGGAATGTGAGTTGCCTCCGTGTGCGATTCACGCAAGATGTTGCGTGTGTAAGGAATTAGACCACCGGCCTCGAAAATCTTCATTATTGCTGCAGGAAGTGGTTGGAAGGTGAATGTACCGGCATTGCAGTGGATCTCACCGGCTTCGAGATCGATTTCAATCGTCTCGCCATTGCCAATGGCGTCCACCGCATTCGGACAGATCAAAGCCGGGAGGGCAGCATTTAGGCAATTGCGGTAGTAGATCCGGGCGAAGGATTTGGCCACAATAGCTCCCAAACCGCCGTGCTTTAAACAAATCACAGCTTGTTCCCGCGAGGAGCCACAACCCCAATTCGTCCCGGCAACGATGATGTCGTTTGGTTGAACACCTGCGGAAAAGCGTGCGTCCAGGTCTTCTAGTGCGTACCTGGGCATATCAGCCGGATCACTGACGGTGTAGGTATATTTACCGGGAAAGATCACGTCGGTGTTTACATTGTCGCCGTATTTCCAGACACGGCCGCTGATTGTATTTTTACTTTCCATCACACCAGGTCCTTTGGGTGTGTAATCACGCCAGTAACAGCTGAGGCAGCGACGACCAACGGGTTGGCCAAGTAAATCTCGCTTTCTTTTGTGCCCATGCGACCACGGAAGTTGCGGTTGGCGCTGCTGATCGTAACCTCGCCGACCGCCGGTACGCCCATATGGTTGCCCATGCATGGGCCACAACCAGGACTTTCAATCACCGCTCCCGCATTAAGCAAGGTCTCGATGTACCCTTTCCGTAGGGCCTCCTTGTACACCTGCGACGAAGCTGGGATGACGATCATTCGTGTACCGTCAGCTACCTGTTTACCTGATATAACGTGGGCTGCAGCAGCCAGGTCATCCAAGCGACCATTGGTGCAGGTTCCTATAAACGCTTGATCGATGTGGGTACCGGTGATCTCCGAAAGTGGCCTCACATTGTCCACAGTATGGGGACAGGCGATCATCGGTTCGATAGTCGAGGCGTCGTATTCCACAACTAGTGTGTAATCGGCATTTGAGTCTGGGTAGACCGGTTTAAAAACACGCTTAGCTCGCTTGTCGAGGTAAGCAAAGACTTTCTGATCTGGAGGGATGTAGCTGTTCTTAGCGCCCACCTCTGCCGTCATATTAGTGAGTACGGCTCGTTGGGACAAATCAAGAGCCTCGATTGCTTCACCATGCCATTCGACAGACATATAGAGAGCGCCATCAGCGCCTAGGTCGCCAATAACGTGCAGAGCCAAGTCCTTGGCCGTGACCCACGTGGCTAGTGCCCCATGGACGACGATCTTAATGCTCTCCGGTACCCGTAGCCAGAGGTCGCCCAGAGCCCAAATGGAAGCCATCTCGCTGCGCCCGATCCCGGCGCCGAACGCGCCCATCACACCTGCGTGGAGCGTGTGTGAATCGGAGCCCAGCACTACCTCACCTGGCAAAGCTAAGCCCTCTTCGACTAGCACTTGGTGGCAGACGCCTCGGCCAACATCAAAAAAGTATGGGATTCCTTGCTTGCGCACAAAATCTCGGATGATTCGGTGGTTCTCGGCGTGTTTGGTCGTGGGAGCCGGTGCGGCGTGGTCGAGGAAGATAGCGTGCATCTCCGTGTCAAATACCTTCACCCCACCCATTTTTCTAAAGATGCCGATAATGGGTGCTGTATTATCGTGGGAGAGCGCCACGTCAGGGGTGATCTGTACAATCTCTCCTGGAATCACTCGTTTCAGTCCGGCTTTCTTAGCTAATATCTTCTCGGCGAATGTCTGACCCATTTCGTCCTACTCGTTCCTTTTTCAGTAATCAGTAATCAGTCATCGGTCATTAGTATATATTGGTCACTGATTAGCGAGTACTGATTACTGGGTGACTACTCAGCCTACCCTCCCGCAGGTTATGACTGAGAGCATTTATTGGTTTGAATATCCGGTCGAGACGCGATTCTATGTCAAAAAAACATCTAAACCTGCGGGAGGGTGAGTAGTTACATTACTGGTTACTAATCCCTGATCGTTCGATTGTCATCCCTCTCATCTAACCATACCTCGTCAAATCAAAATCGATGAAATCTGCGTGGTGGAAGATAATCGATTCGGGACGGCGCCTGAACTTGTCGCCTTCCCAGGAGTGGGTGGCGACGATGTGCATCACGGCTTCGGGGATATCGTGCTTGAAGCATAAGCCGACACCAGTAAAAGGGTGGCGAAGATATTGATACATGCTAGCCCATTGGTATTCGCCATCTACCTCCCGGATCTCGATTAACTTCCCTACATCAGCGAGCAGGGCACCCGCAACCAGCGTATCGTGGTCGATCTCATAACGATCGCCATACTCGTCTGCGAGCACGTTCTCTACAGCGAGACAGAGCCGGCAAACGACACTCACATGCTTTGGAAAAGAGATGTCTACATCCTTAACTAGCAGGGTGTACGGCATTTCACGCAGGTCCTCGATCGACCAGCCGCCGATTTCCATGGCTTCTGACCAAACTGCAAGGACATGCTTTCTGAGATCATCATCATATATGAGATTGAATTCGGGGATCAGATCCGTTAGATCGCTGATCATTTCGTCATCTCCTAACATGCCAGCGCTTTCTGCGAGGCCTCCTACAAGACCTCGGAGGTCTTGTAAAGACTTATTCAAATATTAACTACTCGATTATCTTTCGCTCACCAGTTGAGTATGTTTCGACAAATTCCCGGTATGTCTCCACTGATGGAAATTGAGACAACACAACCTCTGGGGTGGGAATCGTCCCCCTTCGCAATCCGGTGTACTCATGATAACTTGAAAATTCCCAATCCTCTGGTTGCTCCACCAAGCCGGCCATCACAGGGTTCAAGTGGATATATCGGGATAGATGTATTAAATAATCATCGTGATCCACGTATTTTGCCTGAAAAGGGCCTTGAAACAGAACACCGACGCGATCATATTGTTTGTTAATCGCTTTGGTGTAGGAAACAGCGAGTTGCATCATTGCTTTTGATACACCCGCCGAGGTTTCCGAGGTCTTCCTGATTTTAACAAGCAGATGGTAATGTGTCGGCATAAGGCAATATGCTACTATATCAAGCACAGGAATTAGGTATACTCTCAGCCGTTGCAAGAAGAAGAGGTAGTTCTCATGCTCGTAGAATACACGCTCCCGATTATTACCCTGGTTATAAAGGTGATAGCATTCACCGGGGTATAAATAGACTTTACGCCGTGGCATAGTTATTCCTTACAGTTCGTCTAGACCTCCGAGGTCTTTAAGACCTCGGAGGTCTTGTAGATCTATTCATTCTATAACGACCTTGGTCCTGGACCGTCATACTCGTGATCAGTCGGGTGGATGCGGCGCATGGGGCTTTCCCGCATTCTTTCCTCATGAATGTGCGCCACTAGCCCGGGCACGCGAGCCATGATGAAAAAGGCATTGGCCAATTCCCGCGGCATATCCAGGTCGACGAGTAAGGCGGCAATGGCGCCATCGACGTTGATCGGAAGGTTCTTACCCGTTGAGGAGAGTGCATTCTGTAGAGCGCGAATCATGGCCACCCCATTACCCGCCACCTCCAATTCTTCGGCAAGAGAGAATAGTCTATCCGTGCGTGGGTCTGTGGAGTGGATGCGGTGACCTAACCCAGCGATCCGTCTTTTCTCAGTTTGGTATTCGGCGATCAGATCACCCGCCACTGTTGCAAGGGATTTACTGCCCTCGGCCGCACGCTGCAGCCCCTCCTGCAAAATGCCCATGCAATCGAAGATCGCACCGCCATGGTGTCGGTTGATGGATAGCACACCAACGGCTATTGCCGCGTTGAGTTGTGCGCCAGTTGATACGGCTGTACGCGCAGCAAGGACAGAAGGGGGTGTCACACCATGATCGATAGAAGAGACCAACATTGCATCCAGCAAGCGGCCTACATGGGGAGATGGCAATTCACTTTTTAGGGCCAGGAAGATGGCCTGGGCGAAAGTCACCCGGCCCATCAGTTCGTCTATCCTATAGCCGCGCAGCCTGACCTGGTTAGGTTTGATCTGGGTAATTGCGGTTTTCCATTTCTTTTCGCTCATAATGATATCCCGTGCTTTTTTAGGATGGCTAGCGTTGCCTGGGGTAATTCACCAAAGGTCTCGACCACAGTCACGCCAACTTCTCGCAGGCGCTCAACTTTTCCCTTATAAGTGCCCCGATTACCTTCAATGATAGCTCCGGCATGGCTGAAACGCGTTCCGCTCTTTGCCGCCTTGCCGCCGATGAAGGCTACTATCGGTTTGGTCACTTCGTCAGCCTCCACCAGATCAGCCACCTGCTCTTCCTGGCTGCCGCCGATTTCACCGAACATTACGATAGCTTTAGTTTCTGAATCAGACTGGAATAGCTTGACCACCTCAGGGTGTGGAAGTCCCACTACAACATCCCCACCGACGTGGACGAGGGTCGTAGCACCTATTCCCTCCTGGGCTAAATAATAGGCCATTGAGGAGGTGATCCCACCAGAGCGAGAGGTGATACCCACAGGTCCGGGGAAGAACCACGAGCGGGCGGAGGCTGCTCTACCACCGATCATGCCTAGCACAGCTTTACCTGGTGAGAGCACGCCAAGAGTATTTGGGCCGACAAATCTAGCGCCGGTCCGTTTGGCGGCGTCAGCAATCTCTAGTACATCAAAAATTGGTACCCGGTCGGGGACGATCACCAGCAATTTAACCCCCGCATCAATCGCCTCCAACGCAGCGCTTTTAACAATCGGCGCCGGGATAAACAACACGCTAACATCGAGGGCTCCCACCATCTCCCAGGCTTCCTGAACGGTGTCGAATACGGGCACGCCATTCACCTGTTGCCCGCCTTTTCCAGGCGTCACGCCGGCTACGACCTGCGTCCCGTATTCCTGCATTAAACGCGCGCGTGTCTGGCCTTCCCGACCAGTTATCCCCTGCACAAGCACACGTTTAGTTCTATCAATCAATATGGACATACGCGCTCCATGTTTTCCTAGACCTCCGAGGTCTTTAAGACCTCGGAGGTCTGTTTAAACTCTATCCAAGCCCGGGATTGGCAGGATGATGTGACCGCCTTGGTTTCCCTCAAAGTAGCATTCAATCTCACATGCCAGGCATTCAATACACCCCCCTCTCTTGGCCTGCTCATGGGTTATATTCAACATAGGTACCTCACCCTCCAGACTGAGTATGCCCGGGACACAGGTATCGATGCATATCTTTGTCTCGCAATCGAGACAGGCAGCGTGATCAAGTATCACCGTGCCGTTGGTCACTGTCTCGAAGGTATAGGGATCCTGCGGCTCTGGATGGACCTTACCTGCCGGTTTCATGGTGGGGCGGCGGTAGTTCTGGATAAGTGTATCGAGACGCTCGGCGCAGAACTCGGGAGAGTCGTCCTTCCCGTAACTTTCTATCGGAGCCGGGATTTCCCCTTGAGCTCTCTCCATGATAGCCATCGCCCGTTCCTCGGCGTTACCTCCCAGGCGGATAACTGCAGGTACGGTTAGTGGATGTTCCATGAAAGCTTTCACCAACCCTCGAGCGCTATGGAATTGCTCTTGTGAGGCCACACCTGATCCTGAGGCGAAGTATCCATCAATACCGCTCTGGGCTAGGATGATTCGCGCGGCACGGTAGACCTTCGACGCCGGCGGATTACCGCTGGTATCTACGAAATTAGCGAGCTTGTAGCCGCGGTTTAATACCGCATCCATACTCATCATCGAGCCCCCACCTCCGGCGCCATGGAAGCCGATCATTCCTTCGCCAGGCGAGAAACCACGCTCCAATTGGATGAAGTAAAACGTACCGCGATAGTCGTTCTTCTCGACCTGCCAAGCTATTATTTCTAATTCTGTAGGTGGGCGATCAAACTCACGCGCAATCTCGATACCTAATTCAGGGTGGCGGTAGACGGCATAATCATCTATGGTGATCCGGCAGTCAGCGGCGAATAATTTTCCCTCAGGCGTAAGTACGATCGGGTTGATCTCCGCTGCTCGAGCATCATATCGTCGAGCAACTCCGTAGAGCCGGGTAAGCAGGTTCCCAAGACTGAGTTGTAATTTGCCATGCAACCCAACCTGGCGGATGAGATCTCTGGCCTGGTGATCCTGTAAGCCGCGTTGAATGTCGATTACCAGCCGGACAACCGCATCCGGGTATTTCTCGGCAATCTCCTCAATTCCGCTCCCCCCGATACGACTGAAAATTATCACCGGGGCTTGAGACTGGTCGTCGATGATCACGCCAGCGTAGAACTCACGCTTGATATCCAGTTTACCCTCCACCATCACTGTATCAACCAAATAACCCTTAATCTGCATTCCGAGAATTGCGGACGCCGCAGCTGCAGCTGCAGCTGGAGTATCTACAAAGCGAATCGCGCCCAGCTCAGCTCGCCCAGTGACCC
This sequence comes from Anaerolineae bacterium, assembly GCA_030605795.1. Lineage (GTDB taxonomy): Bacteria > Chloroflexota > Anaerolineae > Anaerolineales > E44-bin32 > DUEZ01. The sequence continues at coordinate 20,982 of JAUWHR010000029.1, forward strand.
ATGCTTGGGCCTTGACTACCACAGCTCCGCCGATTTCTTCCGCTAGAGCTTTTGCCTCTTCTGGAGATCGAGCCGGACCACCATTCGGGACAGGAATTTTCGCTTCCTTTAGTAAACTTTTCCCCTGATATTCATGCAAACGAGCCATTGAAACCCTCTCTTCGGGTCATAACATACACCCCCTTTTCCTGCTGGCGGTTGCATTTTACAGCAGACTCATAAGGACACCAGGGTGCAGGCACCTTGGAGGGTGAGCGCCTGTTCACTTTCGATCCGCAGCGTCATCGCTACGGCTGTTAGGGGGTGCATTTCGTCTGATCAGATAGTCAATTGCCGGCCTGAGATCCTAAATGAATGGCATGGGCGATTATACCTGCCTCACAGGGGCAAAGCAATCTCCTGCCTTTAACATGTAATCAACGGTGGAGATTGCTTCGTCACTTCGTTCCTCGCAATGACAGACTGAGTAGTTACGAAATAATACTGTTTTTATCCTGAATACTCGAATTTCTGACTATAAGCCTAGATTTCGCTGACAGGTGGTACTTGTTTGTGCACGAGATTGCTCCTACTCTGCACTCATGATGGACAGTTATTCATTTCAGGCTGATTTGAGGTTTTGATTGCTGGTATTAATATTTGTATGGGATGCGAATTCGGCTGTCTCAAAGTTGCCAGGAGCTCAAGTGTTTGCTAAAGTGTGGGCTACCTGGAGGACTTTCAGTCGAAGAGGTTGAATGAGATGAGATCTGAAATGCGGTTTGCTGGATTTGGTGGGCAAGGGATTATCTCAGCCGCGATGATTTCCGGTCGGGCAGCAGCCCTCTACGATGGAAAAAACGCCGTCCTTACTCAATCTTACGGTCCGGAAGCGAGAGGCGGCGCCTGTAATGCTAATGTCATCATCTCAGAGGATAAAATTGCTTATCCCGAGGTTGTCTCTCCTGATCTTCTGGTAATTATGTCCCAGGAGGCATTCACCACATTTGGAAAGAACATCGCTGAGGGGGGGACGATGATCATTGACCAAGACCTAGTAGAATCCACTGAAGTCCCTGCCAATATCAGCCTAGTTGAGGTCCCGGCCACAAGGATCGCAGAAGGTTTAGGGAATAAGATTGTTGCCAATGTGGTCATGTTGGGAGTGATCTCCGCTTTGAGTGACATCGTGGGGAAAGATGCCATGCTCGAGTCGGTTCGGGTCTCGGTGCCAACCCGGTTCATCGAAATGAACGAACGTGCCTTCAAAGCCGGTTATGAATACGGAATGGGTGTAAATCAATGAGTCGCATCGGTGTCTTCGTCTGTCATTGCGGGATGAATATCGAGCGGACCGTTGACACCCAAGCTGTGGCCGCGACGCTAAGTGAGCACTCCGGAGTCGTGTTTACCACCGACTATAATTTTTTATGCGCCGATCCCGGGCAAAGGTTGATCAGGGATGCGATTGCAGAGCACAAGCTAGACGGCATAATTGTCGCTGCTTGCTCGCCGGCGATGCATGAACCGACCTTCCGCCGTGTGGCTGCAGAGGCGGGTTTAAACCCATATCTATGCGAGATCGCCAACATACGTGAACATTGTAGTTGGGTACATCAAGATCGGGATAAAGCAACACAAAAAGCGATCCGGATAGTCAAGACCTTGGTGGAGAAGGTTCGGGGGAATCAACCCCTGGAACCGTTGCGCATCGACCACGATGACAAGTGCCTGGTGATCGGCGGTGGAATTGCCGGGATCCAGGCCGCTCTGGATGTCGCCGAGAGCGGTTTTGAAGTGATCCTGGTTGAGAAGGAGCCATCGATCGGTGGTCATATGGCCCAGCTTTCTGAGACCTTCCCCACCCTCGATTGTTCCCAGTGCATCCTCACCCCGAAGATGGTCGAGGTCTCGCGCCACCCAAACGTTCGCTTGCTTACCTACAGCGAAGTGGTGGAGGTTACCGGGTATGTGGGTAACTACGAGGTCAAGATCCGCAAGAACCCGACTTATGTAGATCCAGACAAGTGCAATTTGTGTGGGGAGTGTGTGAAGGTCTGCCCAAAGAGCGTGGGGAGTGAGTTTGAGCGCGGCCTCGTCGAGCGCAAGGCTATCTACATACCCTTCGAGCAGGCGATCCCCTCATCCTACACCCTGGACGAGGAGGCCTGTTTGGGACTGCATCCACTACGGTGCAGTGAGTGCGCTAAAGTTTGTGAGCCGAAGGCGATTGATTACGACATGCGTCCCGAGTATATCGAAGAGAGTGTAGGAGCGATCATCGTTGCCACCGGATATAGTCTTTACCCAATCTCCTCGCTAACTGAATACGGGGGAGGGCAAATTCCTGATGTGATCGACGGCCTGCAGTTCGAGCGGCTTCTTTCCGCCTCAGGTCCGACCAGTGGGGAGGTGCGGCGTCCTTCAGATGGGAAGATTCCCAAGAAAGTAGTCTTTATACAATGCGCCGGCTCGCGCGATCCGGAGCGGCATAACGCCTACTGCTCGAAGATCTGCTGCATGTATACCACCAAACATGCCCTACTATACCGCCATGCTGTACCGGATGGAGAGGCGGTTGTTTTCTATATTGATATCCGCGCTGGCGGGAAGGGATACGAAGAGTTCACCCAGCATGCGATAGAGGAGGAGAGGATCCTGTACCTGCGGGGTAAGGTCTCCAAGGTTTATCGCCAGGATGATCGAGTTGTTGTGTGGGGTGTAGATACTCTCTCTAATCGGCGGGTTGAGATTGAGGCTGACCTGGTTGTCCTGGCAATCTCTATGAATCCACATCCATCGAACCTTGCCCTCTCCAAGATCCTCAAAATCAGCTGTGATGCGGATGGCTTCCTCAAGGAGGCGCACCCGAAGTTAAGGCCGGTGGAGAGCTTAACCGCCGGGATATTCCTCGCCGGCGCGGCCCAAGGTCCTAAGGACATACCGGAGGCGGTTTCCCAGAGCAGCGGAGCGGCGGTCAAAGCAGTTACCCTGCTCACCAAGGATAAACTGATCCACTCCCCTGAGGTTGTGGAGATCGACGAGGCGATCTGCGGCGGATGCGGGATTTGCGTCGACATGTGTCCGTACAACGCCTTGGCGGTGAACGGAGCAGGTGTAGCGGAGGTGAACGAGGTTCTATGTGAAGGATGCGGATCATGCGTCTCTGCTTGCCCGACCGGAGCAGCGCAATTGAAGAATATGACTACCCAGCAGTTCGTCGAGATGATTGAGGTAGCGCTTCAAGATGGCTAAGCTGAACGATAACGGTTTTGAGCCCAAGATTGTCGCCTTCCTTTGCCGTTGGTGCTCATACGCCGGCGCCGATTTGGCCGGTGTGAGTCGGATGACCTATCCGGCCAACATCATCCCTATGCGGGTCAACTGCTCGGGGAGGGTCGACGCGGGGATGGTGATGGCGGCGTTTGAAAAGGGAGCCGATGGTGTGCTTATCGGAGGCTGCCACCCCGGTGATTGTCACTATGTGAATGGAAACTACAAGACCCGTCGCCGGGTCATCCTGCTGAAACGAGCGCTGGCGGAAGTGGGGGTCAAACCTCAACGTTTGCATCTGGAATGGATCAGCGCCAGTGAGGGGGTGAAGTTTCAGCGCACGGTGACTGAATTCACGGGACTAATCAAGGAACTCGGGCCGAGCCCGATGAGTGGAGATGGAGAAGATTAGGATCGGAATATATTGGGCCGCATCCTGCGGCGGATGCGATGTCTCGCTCCTCGAGATCGATGAACAGATCCTCGACGTGGCGGCTAAAGCCGATTTCGTCCTATGGCCTTGCGCCACCGACACCAAATATGCTGATCTGCGCGCTTATAAGGACGGGTCGATTGATATCGTCTTGTTTAATGGGGCGATCCGCACCGAGGAGAATCGCGAAATTGCTAAACTCCTGAGAGATAAGGCCAAGCACCTCGTCGCCTATGGGTCGTGCGCGCAAATGGGTGGGGTGATCGGGCTGGCCAACCTGTCAAGCCGAAAGGAGATCTTCACCACTCTCTTTGGAGCAAAAACCCATTGGCCAAAAGAGGAGTCCATTCAGGACGGCTATCCGCTTCACCTCCCCGCTTTCCTCGATCGCTTGCTACCCCTAGGGGATGTGGTCGAGGTCGACTATGTCATCCCCGGCTGTCCTCCGCCTCGGGAAATGGTGAGCCAGTTCTTCGATGCGCTCCTGGGGGGGAAACTACCCGAGAAAGGAGCGGTCTTTGCCGCGGAGAAGAATCTGTGCGACGAGTGCCCGCGAGAGCGGAGGGAGGAGCGGATTACGCGGATTGTCCGACCGCATGAGATTGAATCTGATCCGGAAATCTGCCTTCTTGATCAGGGGATTATCTGCATGGGTCCAGCAACGCGAGGTGGCTGTGGCGCCGCCTGCCCAATGGCGAATATGCCTTGTACCGGTTGCGCTGGACCTACGGCGAATATAACCGATCAGGGGGCGACGATGCTGAACACCATCGCTTCTCTCATCGGGACTGGCCTGGAAGGAGAGGAGGAACTAGAAGCGGAGGAGGCTATCCTAGCCGAAATCGATGATGTCATTGGTACATTTTACCGCTTCAGCCTCGCGGCATCGATCTTTAAAGGAGCTCAGCGTGAGTAAAGAATTTAAACGCATCTCCATCGATCCGATCACCCGGCTAGAGGGGCATGGAAGGATTGAGCTCTTTCTGGACGAGGAAGGGGAGCTGGCCGACGCCTTCTTTCAAATCCCGGAACTGCGCGGCTTCGAGCGTTTCTGCCAGGGACGGAAGGCAGAGGACATGCCGCAGATAACGGAGCGGATCTGCGGAGTCTGTCCGGAAGCGCACCATCTCGCCTCGACCAAGGCTCTTGATGACTGCTTTTCCGCTACCCCGCCGCCACGGGCGCGTAAGCTACGTGAACTTTTATATAACGCCTACATTTTTTCCGATCACCTGCTTCACTTCTACTACCTGGGTGGACCGGACTACCTGGTCGGACCGTACGCCCCTCCACAGGAGCGAAATATTCTCGGAGTGATTGGCAAGGTTGGGCCAGAACTAGGTAAGGAAGTAATCAAGCACCGTTCCTATGGTCAGCGGATCATCGAAGCGGTCGGAGGGCGCTCGATTCACCCGGTGACCGGGCTCCCCGGTGGGCAGTCGAAAGCGATAAACGAAGAGGAACGTTCAGAGATCGAGCAGATGGCTCGCTCCTGCGTGGAATTCGGTCGGGTGACACTTTCAATATTCAAGGAGATATTCCTCGGAGATAAGACGTACCAGCAGTTCAGCCAGGAGAAGGCGCAGAGACTTCCCACCTACTACATGGGTCTTGTGGACGAGGATGGAGCGGTCAACTTCTACGATGGGAAGGTGCGGGTCGTGGCGCCGGATGGCGAGGAGTTCGCTCTTGCCGAGGGAAAAGAAGTTCTCGATTTGATCGACGAGCGGACGGAGCCGTGGACCTATGTGAAGATCCCCTATCTCAAAGAAGTCGGCTGGCAGGGGTTCCGGGCCGGTAAGGATAGTGGGATCTACCGTGTCGGCCCGCTCGCCCGATTGAATGTCTGTAAGCGGATGGGGACACCCCTCGCCCAAGCGGAGTATGAAGCCTATCTGGACTATTTCGGTGGGGGAGTGGTGCATGCCACTTTTGCTTATCACTGGGCGCGTATTATTGAAATGCTAGCAGCGGCTGAACAGACAACTCGGCTCGTGGCTGATCCGGAGCTTATGGAAGGTGCGCTGCGGTCGGAGCTCAGCGACCCAGGAGAAGGAGTGGGAATCATCGAGGCTGCACGGGGGACGCTCATCCATCATTACCTACTTGATGAGAAAGGGCTAGTCCGATCGGCCAACCTGATCGTTGCTACAACACACAATATTGCTGGCATCTCGCTATCGATAAAGGAGATGGCGCGCGCCGTCGTTCACAACGGCGAGGTCGATCAGGGGATCCTGAACCTGATCGAGATGAGTTTCCGCAACTATGATCCGTGTTTGGCTTGCGCCACCCACGCTTTTCCAGGACAGATGCCTTTGCTCGTTGTAGTCCGTGACTCGGCCGGTCGTGAGATTAAGAGAATTGAACGATGAATAGGCTGATCATCGGTCGGGTGAACCTGATCGCTATATGGATGTACGATCAAATCGGAAAGAAACTAGTGGGAGCCTCTAAACTCGTAGGTGGAGGCGGTGGCATGGGAATAGTCAGCGAGCTCCTATGCGAGATTAGGGAGGGGATCACTGTTGGCTAGAAATGGACTCGAGATTATCGAGGGCTTGTTGGAGAAGGTGGAGGAGCTCTCTGGGCAAAACGTCTTTGCCTGTTATCAGTGCGGGATGTGCTCGGCAGGCTGCCCCTTAACCGACGAGATGGACTTACTCCCCAACCAGGTGATCCGTGGGCTGCAACTGCGAGATTGGCGAACGATGGAGAGCAACGCCATGTGGATCTGCGCGAGTTGCTTCAGCTGCCAGGTACGATGCCCTAAGGGAGTCGACCTCGCTAGGCTGATGGAAGCAATGCGCCAGATCTACTTGCGCCAGCAATTGGATCATGTGTCGATTGACGACATGACGCCAGAGCAGATCAGTAAGCTTCCCCAGATTGCCCTGGTAGCGAGTTTCCGTAAGAAGACTGGCTAAAAGATATGGACGGACTCACCTATTTCCCCGGATGTAGTTTGAAGGAAGAAGCCAAGGAATTCGAGATCTCGGCTATGGCTGTGATGAAGGCTTTGGGACTGCCTCTCATCGAATTTGAGCGCTGGAACTGCTGCGGGACGGTCTTTTCCCTCACCGAGGACGACCTGATGCATCAACTAGCTACAATCCGAAACCTGATTCGGGTTCAAGAGAATGGCTCTGAAGAAATTGTAACCCTATGCTCGATGTGTTACAACACATTGAAGAGATCGAGCTTGTTCGTGAATCGTGATAAAGAGAGGTTGGAAAAGATCAACGCCTTTATGGACAGGGAGCAGGCGTACGAAGGTAAGGTCGAGGTGCGCCATCTTCTGGAAGTCCTTCGCGACAGAATTGGATGGGATAAGGTGGAGGAAGCGATGACCCATTCCCTGGAGGGGCTTTCAGTCGCCCCCTACTATGGATGCATGCTCCTCCGACCCAGGGAAGTGGGGATCGACGATCCGGATAATCCAACTATTATGCAGGATCTTATTGAAGCTCTGTGGGCAACCCCGGTGGAGTTCCCGTTCCAAACGGAGTGTTGTGGGTCTTACCAGGTTGTGGATCGTCGTGAGTTAATTGTGGAGCGAACCCACCGAATCCTGAGCTCGGCCCGCCGGTCTGGAGCCGATGTGGTGATCACTAGTTGTCCACTATGCCAATATAACCTTCAAAAAACCCAATCCGAGTTGAAGGAGACCATCCCTACTTTTGAAGAGATGCCGGTTATATATTTCACTCAGCTAATGGCTGTTGCGCTGGAGGTAGATAGCGGCGAACTCCCTAGCCCACTGCTTGCGGGACTCGCAATTGAAGAAGGAGTGGGAAATGGGGAAAGGTAACATGAACGAACAAGAAAATGCGATGATAAGAATACATGTGATGGGTAAAACCTACCAGGTTCCTGCCGGTCTTACCATAATGGATGCGATGGAATATTCTGGTTACCGGTTTATCCGTGGGGCAGGGTGCCGCTCTGGGTTCTGTGGCGCCTGCTCTACGATCTATCGTAGAGAAGAGGATTACAGACTCCAATTTGCCCTTGCTTGCCAGGAAATGGCAGAAGACGGCATGTACCTGGTGCAGCTTCCCTTCACCCCGGCGCCAAGGTCAAAATACAACCTTGAGGAAATAGACCCCTCCGAAAACGTGTTGCTGCAGTACTATCCAGAGATTGCCCGATGCGTCTCGTGCAACACATGCACTAAGGCTTGCCCGCAGGATATCGAGGTCATGGATTATGTGCAGGCTGCGCTTCGGGGGGATATTGCCCGAACAGCCGCTCTTTCCTTCGATTGCATCCAATGTGGCCTGTGTACCATGCGCTGTCCAGCGGACATTAAACACTACCATATGGCGCAGATGGCCAGGCGGATCTACGGAAGATATCTCTCTCCAGTTCCAAATCACCTTGAAGAGCGGTTGTGCGAGATTGAGGAAGGGGTCTACGACAATGAACTGGGCAAGCTTATGGCTATGAATAAAGAGGAACTGGGAATAGCTTATGCCGCTAGAATAAGGGAAGAAGCAAAGTAAGGGAAGTGAGCAAAGTGAGCAGACAAGAATTAATTAGAGGGTATCCGCCATACATGCGCAAATCGATTGAGCGAGTTAAGGCGACTCGAGCGAAGCGGCTTGAGGCTGGTCCGCCGTCGCCGATGACTGCTGAGGAGCGTGAGGACATCCTTGAAAAATTTCATCCGGATTACAAGCCGGAGAAAAAGCGAAAACTTGCTGTAGGAATCTCAGCTGGCGAAATCGTTCCACATGAGGTTGCCGATATATTTGAGGCTCACCCTCTGTTCGACCCAGCGGATGTGGATCTATCCCACATAGACTACGACGTGTCGGTTCTGGTGATCGGCGGCGGAGGGGCGGGCACAGCCGCGGCCATATTTGCTCATCAAGAGGGAGTCTCGGCTGAAGATATCCTGGTTGTGACCAAGCTTCGCCACGGGGATAGCAATTCTATCATGGCCCAAGGAGGGATCCAGGCGGCAGATCGTCCTGAGGATTCTCCGGCCATTCACTACCTCGATGTAATCGGAGGAGGCCATTACGCCAACAAACCGGAATTGGTAAGGGCTCTAGTTTTAGATGCACCGATGATCATCGGCTGGCACGAGGATATCGGGGTGATGTACGACAAGCAGGATGGGAAATACCTTGAAGCTCATGGGGGAGGGACTTCCCGTATGCGGATGCACTCGGCCAAAGACTACACCGGCAAAGCGATCTTCAACGCCGTCCGTGACGAATTTAGGAACCTGGGAATTCCTGTGTTGGAATTCTTCCCGGCTATAGAGCTCCTATTGGACGAGAAGGGAAATGCTGCTGGAGCCATAATTTACAACATAGAAACCAATGAATACAAAATTATCCGCGCTAAGGCAACTGTCCTTTCTACGGGAGGTTTTGGCCGGATGCACATCCAAAACTTCCCTACGACCAATCACTACGGAGCGACCGCTGACGGGTTGGTTATTGCCTACCGAGCTGGGGCGAATATCATCGATATGGACTCGGTTCAGTACCACCCCACTGGGGTGGTCTACCCCACAGCCATACTAGGACAACTTGCCACCGAGAAGCTCCGTAGCCAAGGAGCGGTGCCAGTTAATAAAGACGGGGAGGCTTTTGTCTTCCCCTTGGAGCCGCGCGATGTTGAGGCGGCAGCTGTCATCCGCGAATGCTGGGAAAAGAACAACGGAGTGGAGACACCTAGTGGGGTGCGTGGTGTTTGGCTGGACACCCCGATGATCGAAGAGATACAAGGAAAAGGAACCATCAAACAACGGCTATCAGCGATGTGGACAATGTGGCATCGTCACGATATTGACATTACCAAGGATCCTGTGTTAGTTTACCCAACCCTTCATTATCAGAATGGGGGAGTTGAGATAGACGAGCACGGGGCAACTAGAGTCCCGGGGCTGTTTGCCGCTGGAGAGTGCGACGGAGGGGTTCACGGGAAGAACCGATTGATGGGAAACTCGCAATTGGATATTTATGTGTTTGGACGGAGAGTGGGAATGTCCGCTGCTCGTTGGTCTAAAAGGTCAAAACCGAAGAAACTTTCCCTTCAACACATCGTCGACTACGATAAGCAGTTGAAGAAAGCGGGGATAGAGACCGACCGAGTATCCCCGATCCTCCTCCCTGATTACCGTGCTGAGACTGTCATTTCCAGCTCATTGGGGCGTTTTATCTAGAGGAGCAATATTGGTTACAGGTCAGATCGCTAAACGTTGGAAAACGTCACTTGGTTGGATTACCATTGTAGACAGTCTCTGCAAAGGTTGCGGATTTTGCATCGAGTTCTGCCCGCTTAATGCCCTCGAGGAATCGCAAGAATTCAACCAACATGGGTACCACTTTCCTGAGATGGTAAACCCGGAGGCGTGCGTCAACTGTGAATATTGCCAGTTAGTCTGTCCGGATTTCGCCATCTGGAGCGAGATTGAGGAGGAGCACCCTGATTGATCCAGCGATACTTGCCGGGGAGCACTTTCTAAACGGCGACGTGGCATGTGCTGAAGGGGCAATCGCCGCCGGTTGTCGCTTCTTTGCCGGCTACCCAATCACCCCCCAATCGGAGATCGCCGAGCGCATGGCTTACCGCCTGCCCAGGATTGGAGCCCACTTTCTTCAGATGGAGGATGAACTTGCTTCCATGGCTGCCGTCCTTGGCGCCGTCTGGGGGGGAGTTAAAGCGATGACGGCGACCTCTGGACCCGGTTTCTCCCTCATGATGGAAAACATCGGTCTGGGGATAATGACCGAAACCCCGTGTGTGGTGGTGAATATCCAACGGGGTGGGCCAAGTACTGGGCTGCCTACCGCCACCTCACAGGGCGATATGATGCAGGCCAGATGGGGAACGCACGGGAACCATGAGATCATAGCTTACGCGCCCTCTTCCCCACAAGAGATGTTCGACCTTACAGTCAAAGCGTTTAACACTGCCGAGCGCTACCGTCTGCCAGTGCTCATCATGGCCGATGAGATCGTCGGCCACATGATGGAACGGGTATTGATCGATCCGGATAAGATCGAGGTCTTCGCCCGCCGCAAACCAACTGTCCCCTACGAGGAATATGTCCCTTACAAACCAGGAAAAGACTTGGTACCTGAGATGGCGTCCGCCGGTGAGGGCTATCGGGTGCATGTCACTGGCCTGACCCACAACGAACTTGGCTATCCTGATATGACTGTTGAGGCTCAAGACCGCCTGATCAATAGGTTGACCCAGAAAATCAGGAAAAACATCGATAAGATTGTCGAGTTCGAAGAAGAGGGAGTCGATGAGGCGGAGGTCATTCTGGTCACATACGGGATCAATGCTCGCACTTCATGGAGAGCTATGGAACTTGCTCGAGAAAAGGGAATCAAGGTAGGTATGCTCCGGCTTATCACCGTATGGCCATTTCCCTCCAAACCGATTATCAAACTGGCGACGAAAGTGAAAGGATTTGTCGTTCCTGAGATCAACCTTGGTCAGATGGTGCTTGAGGTGGAGAGAGTAGTTGCTGGAAAGACGGTTGTCAGGCTCGTACCCCACGCAGGGGGAGGAATTCATCGACCGGAAGATGTCCTGGCGGTTATTGAAGAGGTGGTTGGATGAGAAAGATTAAGACAAAGCCGACGCCGGAGATTGTTGAAGATGTACATCATCCTTTGGAGCGCTACTTTCGCAAGGAAAGACTTCCCCACATCTGGTGTCCAGGCTGCGGGTTAGGAACCGCGATGTCTTGCCTCGCTTACGCCCTAGAGGAACTCTCGCTGGGCGTGGATGACGTTTCTATCGTCTCCGGCATTGGCTGCACGGGTAGGCTTGCTGGCTATATGCGTTCGGACTCATACCACACCACTCATGGACGGGCGATCCCATTCGCTACCGGGCTTCGCATTGCTATGGAGATGCATAAACCTGACCACAAGGTTATTGTGTTCAGTGGAGATGGGGACCTGTTCGCCATTGGTGGCAACCATTTCATCCACGCCGCTCGTCGCAATGTTGACCTGGCCGTTATTTGTGTCAACAACTTTAACTACGGTATGACCGGAGGCCAGGTTGGGCCCACAACCCCCTTAGGGGCGTTTGGGACGACGGCGCCATACGGATCTTTTGAGAACCCTTTCAATCTTGTTTACCTAGCAGCCTCCTCTGGAGCTCCGTATGTGGCTCGTTGGACAACCCTCCACACACGACGACTTAAACAAGCGATGATGGAAGCGATCATGAAGCCCGGGTTTACTTTTGTGGAGATAATCAGTCCTTGCCCGGTTAACTACGGCAGGCGGAACAAGATGCCAACCGGTTTAGTTGAGATGCGCTACTACCAGAGTAAAAGCGTGATCCGTAATTTCGCCGACCCGAAGGATGCTGAGATCAAACCCGAGGGAGAGATCATCGTCGGTACCTTCATCGATGAAGACAAGCCGGATTACTTTGATATCTACCGCCATTTCGTCGAACAGATGAATCAGGAAAAATGATCATTTTTACTAGACTGGAATAGGTAGCACAACCACCTCCGGCGGATGGACGAACTTCCATCTGTTGAATCCCCCATATACCGCTAAATTTCTCGAACCCGGTCTTTTTTATAGTGCAATTAGTTAATAGTATGCAGAAGAGTGAAGTTCGGCGGTCCCATAGCGCCAATGGGCAGGCTGGCAACCATCACAACCTGTTCGCCCGGGCGTACAATCTCCGAAGCCAAGCAGGCCTCTCGTACGCGCTCGATCATTTCCTCCACCGAGTGGGCCATCGGTATGAGGTTGGGTATCACACCCCATAGAAGCGCCATCAAGTGATAGGTGGTTTGCTCTGGGGTGAAAGCCAGGATTGGCACCTGTGGTCTTACCTTTGACATCAGATGTGCGGTGCGTCCAGAGCGGGTGAATACAGCAATCGCCGCTACGTTCCGGTCGTGGGCCAGCGAGCGAGCAGCGCGAGTGGTGGCTACGGCGTCATCCGCAGTGGTGATGGTCTCATCAACTAAATGTTGACCCCACTCAGGCGCGTGCTTTTCTGCATCGAGGATGATGCGGGTCATGGTCTGAACGGTTTTGGTCGGGTATTTTCCGATCGCCGTCTCCCCGGAGAGCATCAAAGCATCGCTGCCGTCAAACACGGCGTTGGCCACATCCGATGCCTCCGCCCGGGTCGGGTGTGGGTAGTTGATCATCGTCTCCAGCATCTGGGTGGCGGTGATTACGGTCTTCATTTCCATATTTGCCCGTTGGATGATATGTTTTTGAAGTGAGGGGACGCGTTCAGGGGAAACCTCCACCCCCAGATCGCCCCTGGCGACCATCACACCATCGCAGACGTCAAGAATTGCATCCAATTGCTCTACAGCTTCAGGGCGTTCTAGTTTGGCGATAATAGGTAGACTTTGACAATCGGAGTTGAAAGCGACAATGGCATTGCGCAAGTCGACCAGGTCGTCAGCTTGACGCACATAGGACATCGCTACGGCATCGATACCTTGTTCCAAGCCGAATGCCAGATCGATACGGTCTTTCGGGGTTAAGGCGGGTGAGGAGAGATTTACCCCTGGTAAATTAATTCCCTTATTACTTCCCAATGGCCCTCCGATAATTATCTCCGTCTCCACGTTAGTCTCGGTAACTCCAGTGACCTTGAGTTCTATTGTGCCGTCGTCAATGAGGATCCTATCGCCGGTTTTGATGTCGTCCAGCAGAGCAGGATAATTCACGGAAATCCGCTCCGTGGTACCAGGTGTAGATTCGGTGGTGAGCATGAGGCGCTCTCCAGCCTGAAGTAGGATTGGTTCGGTATGGGATAGAGGGCCTGTGCGGAGTTTAGTCCCCTGCAGGTCTTGTAGGATAGCAATCGCCCGACCTGATTCCTCAGCCACTTGTCGAACACGTTGGATTATTATGGCGTGTTGTTTATGGTCTCCGTGGGAGAAATTGAGCCGGGCAACATCCATCCCTCCCGCCACTAGTTCCCGTAAACGTTGGATAGAACTACTGGCAGGACCAATCGTGGCGATGATCTTCGCTCGTCGTGTCATGTTGCTCCATCTTTCGTTCGATACACCAATATCGGTTAACGCCCACTCCGTTTGAAAACCGGCGAGATAGTCCAAATAATCTCTCCAGCTAAACGCAGCCAAAGATTAAATTCCATTATAACTGCTTAGATTCTAAAAACCAGCAGAGCCCTCGGTTTGGTAGAGGGCTCTGGGGAGGAGGAGAGCAAATAGCCAGATGGCAATTTGCACTTCCATCCTAGCACAGTAGGAATCGAAGTCAGCTTGCAGTTGGCTTACAGTAGTCGTGGAATCTTTGAAGTGGTGGGAATGGAAAGAATAGGTTTTTTTTTATGCAAAATGATCGGTCAAAGCAGGGTCATTGCGCATAGCCATTATTGTTATCCAATATTTGTATCACCTAAGCTTTTGGAGGAGAACCAGAAAATCAATTCCCTTGGAAAATGGATATAGCTTCTGGTGTTAAGGGGTGGCGGAGCATGATTTCAGATGTTACTATTGGAGCAGTCATCGGTTTTCATGGAAGTAACGTGTGAATCTCAATTGATAGGAGGCGCATAATGAGTGAGGATGATCTGCTGCGATTGCGCCGTGAAATACGTGAAAAGTTTTCGGATGACAAGATAGAGTTGCTTAAAGGGTTGAGGGACGAGCTGGCGAGCAGGCGATGGGAACTTATTCTTGATATAGATCAGATACAAGAATTGCTTACACTCGCTATCTCGAAGACCGAGGACAAGTATGTAAAAGATGTCATTTCGCAAGCGAGGGACAAGCTCGATCAAGTCGAACAGTTGATAGCCCGTATCCCCGACGACTTCATTCCGGCTTTTTAATCTATAGAATGTTCTTATTATGGTGTCTAAAATACGCGAGATGCGAATTCCCGCGTTTTTGTTAGGGAGCGGCTCATCTTCAACCTCGGTATGGAATTCAAGTCTTGGACAAACTTGCTGGAATCTGGTGTCTGTCGAAGACCGTTCGTCCCGCGAGCGTAACGGGAGCAGTGAACTGCAAAACCCGTGTTAGTCGACCCGAAGAGAAAGGGAGCGAAGCAACCTCAGAGTCGCACCCACCCCCTCGCCCTATCAGGTCTATGAGGCTTCATCTGTAAACTATCTGAAGTCTTCTGAGTGGACAATTAAGTCAAGCTGGTAAACATCATCTGAGGGAAGATCTGGCGTTGCTTTAGCGATGACTTGACGTATCGACTCAGCATCTTTTGCATCCCATTCACAGTACAATTTACCTTCTTCGCGTGCATACACACTCCTAATCCAATAAGCATCAGCTGTGAGATTCGCCTTTATGGCCTGAGCGATAGGTGTTGCGGACTCCAAGGTCATCTCCGTACCTACTGGATGAATAACTAGAAACTTAGCCATTATTTAATGCCTCCTTTTTCTAAAGTCTGTAACGATGCTTGAATGGTATCAGCCAACTCCTACGCTACCGGAAAGCGAAGAAGCTCGCTTCTGTTTAGCATAGGCATCACCTCCTTGACATTGAGCCAGTCAAGAGCCTCTCTGATCATTTTCACTACAAAGAGAATAAGCGGCGGGCGAAATTGTTTAACTACTTATTTGAAGCAATAGAGTTACTCACTGACAGAACTCCCCTTCAGCGATGCAGCGTTGCGCCACCTAACTAGTGATTCTCAGGAAATAATGCTGCAATGTGTCCCCAAACGATTTGCATTGCGGAATTTACCCAACCACCACACCATCTGGGCAAACTAATAAATGTATGTCCCTATTACAATAAAAACCCGACCTCTTGCGAAGTCGGGTTCTTTCTTCGATGAGGGTGCCTGGCTCCCGCCGCGCCGAGGCTAAACTAAGTAATAAGAGATTACAACAAATGATGTCAAATTTCAAGTTAAACCATGAAATCACCCACCGCCGGGCAAATGGGGTGGGGGTATACATGGTGGTATCAACAGCTATACAAAATCGACAGGAGGAAAATCCATGGGGAGGAATTATCCATATGTGAGTTTTATACCCCACATATTCATAGTTGTCCTCCTAGCAGGTGACTCTTCATTGTCATGATTGCTGTAGCTAGTAAAATAGCATTCTGGATCTGCTTTACAGGGTACCTGTCTCGACCCACTCCGCGTTTAGGGCTCCATCGAGTTGCTAAACGCCTCTGTAAAAGAAATCCTCTGTTGCCGCGAGCCCAGTGTCGTCGAAATCAATACCCTCCATTTCTAGTAATATCCGTTTCATTTCTAGTCCGCCTTGATAACCACCAAGTGATCTATCTGAGCGAATGGCTCGGTGACATGGAATTAAGATGGGGAACGGATTGGTTGCTAAAGCATTGCCAACTGCGCGAGCCCCATTCGGGCTACCTAAGTGCTTAGCAATGCGCTGATAGGAACTAACAGCACCACGAGGGATCCCATATTCAGCGAGTAAAACCTTCCGCTGAAATGCAGAACAAAGGTCTATACGAATCATTTCAAGAGCAAACTTAGTGTCTTCACCACTAAGAAATGCGTCAATATCATCGACAATGACATTAATCTCAGAACACGAAGAGGCAGCAGAATCAGGAAATAACATGGATACCTGGTGTTTGGCCGAGACACCCGGTTTGGAGAGCAAGACGCGGAAGATTTTCGGTTGGTCGACAAAAACTGACCAAAGCATAGCCACTGGACCGAAAGGGGTTGAGCGAGTGCAGAAGGATGACATATATGTTTTCTATGTTTCGTTTTTGTTTACTCCTCGGGAGTTTGATCGCCGTCTGGTTCGTAGCGCGGTGGCTTTGCATCCTCGGGTATCATGGGAACATATGGCTTGCCCCCGGTTTTTTGCTCGAACTCCTGGCGGATTTTGACAAGATGGCTTGGGTCCGAGTAAAGCTCAACCGCGGTTACTGCCATAATCTTAGCGGCATGCATCATGCCTCTGTGCCCAATGGACATCCCACCGGTAGCGACATTCCCCCAACTGTGCCCAGGGCAGCCGGTAGAGAAACAAGTGGTTTCCAGCATACTCACCGGTACGATCTGGCTGAGATCACCAACATCCGTTGAGCCAGTTGCGATGATGCGCTCGTCGAGCGCGATGAAATTTCTCCCCACCAGAGGTTGGTCGCGGTATTCATCAAGTGCAGCAACGATCTCGGGCGACGGTTTATAGTATTCGATCATGTCATCAATATAGTCAGAGTTCGTGCCCGGGAAAGCATTATTGATCGTCTGGGCAAAGTCAATTTCTTCCTGTGTGAATTTAATCGGACCGATCAACTGCATGGCTTGATACTGCAGATCGGCCAGGTAATGGTTGCTGAGCAAAGCCGAGCATCCCTCTTCAAAACGTATCTCAACGGTTGTTTCAGTCATCAGAGCTGCACCTTCAGCCACCTTGTGGACGCGTTCAACCACCTCAGCTAAATAGTCGGGCTTAGCGGCCCGGATGAAATAATACACTTCAGCCTGTTCAGGGACGATATTGGGCGCTTTACCTCCCTCGGTGATGATGTAATGCATGCGTACGTCATCTTTGACGTGCTCACGCAGATAATTGACCCCGACGTTCATCAGTTCAACCGCATCCAAGGCTGAACGTCCTTTATGTGGGGCACCGCCCGCATGGGCAGACTGGCCAAAAAACCGGAAATATATTGCATTCACCCCTACTGCCCCCCCTTTAGCGGGCATGTTGATACTGCTAGGATGGAAGTTCAAGGCCGCGTCCAGATCGTTAAACGCGCCTGCCCGAGCCATAAAAACCTTCCCGCTGCCTTTCTCTTCTGCCGGGCAGCCGTAGTAGCGGACGGTTCCTGATTTCCCGTTGGACTTGAGCCATTTTTGGACTGCAACAGCCGATGCTACGGCACCAGTGCCTAACAAATTATGCCCACATCCATGTCCTGGCCCACCATCATCAATGGCTTCCTTGGTGGGTTGATTCTTTTGGGATAACCCCGGCAGAGCATCATACTCACCTATGAAACCGAGGATGGGTTTTCCCTCCCCCCATTCCGCTATAAAAGCAGTATTGAGGTCCCCAACATTCCAGGTGACTGAAAAGCCTTCTTTTTGTAGAAAATCAGCCTGTAGGCGAGAAGACTTGAATTCCTTCCACGCCAACTCAGGGGTTCGCCAAATTTGATCGGCCATTTCGATAAATTGGGATTGGTTTTGATCCAGCCAGTTGATAACTACCTGAGCAAATTCACTTATATCCATTACTATGCCTCTCCTAGTCTTTTCTTAATTATGGCGATTATTTTACAAGACTTCAGCAACTGTTTGTACAAAGCCGGCCAAATGCATTCCTTGCGTACCTATGCATGAACAGGGTGAATTTTTTTCAACTCACTCGCCTCGGATACTCTTGCTTGGTACAAATCCCAACGGAGCTGGAGATTCATCCAAAACCCTTCTGAATTACCAAAGTACTTCGCCAGGCGTAGTGCAGTACTAGGGGTTATCCCCCTTTTCCCATTCACAATCTCATTCACCCGTTGATAGGGAACATGGATGCCTTCAGCAAGATCCCTCTGGGTCAACTTCATGGGCCTGAGGAATTCCTCCAAAAGCATCTCTCCAGGGTGAGTCGGCGGACGATGACTTGGAACTCGAACCATTTATCTCTCCATCAATTCATTATTTGTGATAGTCGACGATTTCAACTTTTTCTGGACCCGCATCGGTCCACTTGAAACAGATCCGATACCGCTCGTTGATCCGAATACTATGCTGACCCTTTCGATCACCTCTTAATGCTTCAAGTCGGTTTCCCGGTGGAATTCGAAGATCTTCCAAGTTAGTTGCTGCGTCCAGTTGATCCAGTTTTCTATAAGCCACAATCCAAATGGATTTGGGACAACATCGCCTTGCTGCGGCAGTGTTCTTGCCATCAAAGACATCTTCTGTTCCTTGATCAGCAAACGTTCTTACCACTATAACATAATAACACGGATATCGTGCTATTTCAAGTCATATAAAAATAATCTATAAATGCCGCGAACCCTGTACAGTTTTTAAGATAAGCTACAAAGCCTAAGGTGATGTGTGCCTTTGGTGGCGCTCACGTTTTCCGCAGCACCCCGTAGCCCTTCGGCCTTGCTCAGGACCTTCGGCGAAGCGGAGAGGGTTATAGTAGATGTTTGGGTCGGTTATGCTCACATTCTTTTCTCAAGCAACCTCCCAAGCTCACCGAAGAACTCATTCCGAATCCCCTCTATATGTAATGCTTCCTGGTAATCAATGATGATCCGATCTTTTGTCTTGTGTCTATCGGGTTCGACCTGTACTACAAATGAGTTTGCCTGCCTCTGCCAAAACCACTCCGCACATCCGAATTGGATGTATTCAGGGGTGATTGATGAAAGTGTGCTCATACCCTTGAACAGTTCTCTCCCAAGAACATTGTTTTGTATGCACAGAGCCATATAGGCTATTCTGTATTCAACACATGCAACGGCGCCCGGAATCGGTAATGGTTCGGTATTCTTGGAGTCCGTTTGGATATCATGCACGAAGTGCCCGTAACAGCTTTGCAGCGTGAAGCAGTAGGTGAGCTTTGCAAAACTGCTAATCAACTCAACTATCGGTTCATCGATAGTGTCGGTATTCAGACTGCTTAAAGCCTTTTGCCTTTGTTGATAGTAATTTGGATTATGAACAAAGGCCTTTACCGCGGTGAAAGTTTCCAAGATGCCATTGCCTGTTCAGATTGTTTTATCTGACCGTTCGTCCAGCTTGACTGGACCGTTCGTCCAGCTTGACTGGACCGTTCGTCAAGCTTGACTTGATCCTGGTGCCGAAGGTTCCAGGGCTCCATCGATCAGGTGTGTGGTTGAGCCCTGCGTGGGGCACAACCATGCATCTGTGGGGTCTACAACGATCTGACCTAATCTTCTGAATTCGCTCTTCGATCTCACGAATGAACGGGCGTGGCATTGGGGCCGCAGCATCCTGCAAATCTGGATATGTTCTGCGATCGTGTTGCTTAAGTATCTTCCGGAATTAAGTCGATTCTTCAGATTTCGATTGGTCTTGGGCGATCGTTGTTTTTCAAGGCAGGATATCGATTTTGTGAGAACTAGACTATTGTCATGATCTCTTTCGCCCAAGCCTGCGCTCGCTCGAGTTCACCTTCAACCAGAGGACCTTTTATGCCTTGGACGAGGAAGCCCTCAGGCGGTAGGACCTGATCTCCTCCTTTCTTCTTGAGCGCATCCCCGATGGGCTTGGCTGCGTAGCCAAAAATTCGCACGGAGAACGCCAGGATGGCAGTTTCTTCAATCTCCTCGATGGTCAGACGGGTATCGAAGGCGGCTACCTTGATGCCTTGTAAGCCATTTTTGGGGATGCTCTTCAGAAAGCTGCTCGTGGCCCGCGTCGGTCGAAACTGCTGGGTGGGAGAGCCGACGACGAGCATCTCCAATCCCTTGACTGCTACCGGCTGAACATCACTAACCCGACGTACCACAACTTTCTCCTCCGGTCCGAGCACCTCCCCAATCGCCCTTGCGATGATCTCTGTATTCCCAAACTCCGAGTCGTACACGATAAGTGCTTTCATCAACGAATGCCTCCAGTGCTCATGTCATATCCATTGACTATTACATCATCGGTCTATAAACAAATCAATATGGAATGTCCACAGTGCCAGGTCTAAAAAATTCCAAGTTGCACCTTGGAATCATCTGTCACCACAGGGTTAGTTGTGATTTCCTATTTTTTAAGAGAAAATCCTCCCCACATCTTGACATATCATTGCCCAACGTAGGTTGATAGGAGTTTTCCTTTACACAAGATTGATGGGAACGGAGTGTTGACGTATATTCCTAGTTATGGATACACAAGAAGAAGTTCGTACGAACAACCATAACCCTCAAAAAATCAGAATGGCGATGTTGGCTCCATTTCTGACTGCGATCGTAGCCTGGTGGTTGTACTCGCAGATAATCGAACCGCAGCCCTTCTACGTGTCCGCCGATCCTGAGATTCCCTATTTGATGAGCTCCTTGTCGGTATTCAAAGGGGAACCGTACACTTTCATCGACCACCCTGGAACGCCAATTGAGATCATCGGTTCCGCAATCCTCGGGATGACCTATCCGTTTGTAGGATATATCGCTGATTCATTTCCATTGGCACACGTCCTCCATCCTGAATACTTTCTCTTCATCGTCCGCACATTGCTCGTGCTCATGAGCATGGGAACGATGGCCCTTCTTGTGCGGTATACAGTCCCAGGCAATCACTGGACGGACGGATTCGCCGCGGTCGCTGTCGCTGTCTTGTTCTTTACGATCCATCCCCGGGGGTTTGAATCCATCGTACATTGGTCGCACAACTCTTTCAGCTTTCCTGTGGGGACCTTATTAGGTCTTGGGATTTTCTACCTCGTGGTCAACAAGAAGGGAGGGACTTCGGCGCAGATAGTCCTACTCGGATTTTCATTAGGGGTACTTACAGCTGTCCAACTCTACTTCCTCACCTGGGTTGTTGCCGCCATTGTGGCCATGGGGACGTACAATGTCTTGTCGGGTCAAGGATGGAAGAGGGCGGTGATTTCGAGCGTTCAGATAGGCGTGTCTGCGCTGGGAGGATTCGTCGTCGCGACGCTTCCAATCAGCAACCGATATCCGGAATTTGTCTCCTGGATCATCAGAGTGGGCACCCACCAAGGTCGGCATGGGAGCGGCCCGCCAGGATTCATCTCACTGGAGACCGCGGCAGCTAACTTCATTGTCTTATGGAGGGAGCTGCGCTTGCTGTTCATTTCGATTGGCCTTTTGATTGGGGTGGTCGTGGTGATAGCGATCCTGCAGCGCCGATCGATCAAAACCAACGCCGGCTTATGGGCCGTCGCCCTAGGTCTCATTGTTCAGGTTGGTCTGATGAGCGCACTGGTGATAAAGCATCCCGGCGTCATCTATATGCAGGCAGTCGCAGCGGCTCTCCCTCTGGTGCTTGCGGTAGTCTTCTCATTGATGCATTTCTCACAACCGCAGATGAAATCCATGCCGCGCCTCATTAAATTTGGTCTAAGCATCGTAATATTTACCATTTTCGCATTTGCCTTGATTCGATCCTTCATCGTCCACGATGCTGAAACCAAGCATGTGCAATCCGCGGTAGAAGAAATCGATATT
Source organism: Anaerolineae bacterium (assembly GCA_030605795.1). Lineage (GTDB taxonomy): Bacteria > Chloroflexota > Anaerolineae > Anaerolineales > E44-bin32 > DUEZ01. The sequence continues at coordinate 42,791 of JAUWHR010000029.1, forward strand.
TTCTTAGACGACTTCACTCTGGATCAAGCACTCGATCGATCATCCCTCACGACACTGTGGATATATGGCATGCCATCGAAGTGCCTGGCTCTCTGGTATGGAAATCAGTATGCCGGCTATACATTGGCTGACGAAATCAGCTTGATTTGCTCCCGAGATTTAATTTACGATCTTTGGGAGAATCGAGTCATTCTAGCAGATGGCTCCTCTGTTCCATTAGATCAATCCAACTGGGATATTCTGGTTGCGTACGAGGCTGCCTTAAAGGACTTCCCTTACCTTGCTGAAGTCGGGGAAGTCGTGTATTCAGAAACTCATCTGGGTACCTTCGGAAGAATCGTGTATGTGCTTCCCGATCTATATTCGTCAAGCGACTAGAACGCCGCAGAACAACTTGATATCAAAAAAACCCCGCAAGCAGCGCGGGGGTTTTTGTGGCGAGTGCTCCGTGCAGGGATCGAACCCCGTTCGGGCCGGCGCCCTGGTGGGCACCCACCCGCCGGGGCGAACACCGGTAAGACCATCCGGTGCGAACGGCGGCTGAGGACCTTCAGGTTACGAGACCGAATCCCGAAATGGGGGACATGGACCGTTGGGCTGATCGTTTTAGGGTAGCCCTTCGATTTGCGGTTCAATTGAACCTATCAAGATACTTACAACCTTATCACGAGCATTCAATATCGATGTTGAATTCGAGCAAACAATTAATAAGTTGCACTTGCGAGTTGAATCTACGAAGTTCTTCATTTTTCTTCCTATGAACACTGAAAAAGCTTCCAGTTATTGGGGCGTGTTACGACCTACAGATCCTTAGTCTAGACCGCCGGTTAAGTCATCGACCCAGCTACTTAGATCCCACACCTTCAATACGTCCAAATGCGAGAGAACGAGGGCTCGTTGACCATCTGAGGTAATAACGATCACCTTCGCGTCCGCCCATTCCTCGGCCCGCAGAAACAACTCTTCTCCGGTTTCAAGATCCCATAACCTAACTGTGTTATCCCACGAACCGGAGAGCAGCTTGCTTCCATCCGGGATTAAGGCTAGCGATGTTATCCGATCTTTGTGACCTTTCAGGGTGAGCATTTCGCTACCAGTGGTCAGATCCACGATATGGATCGTACCTACCTCAGTAACATAATCAAACGTGGCATACGCCATCTTCGTACCATCGTTTGAGATCATGCCACCGCTGGTCACCTCCACCGAACCAGTCGGGACTTGTCCCTGGACCTGGGAAAGCAACTCACCTGTTTCAAGATCGTAGAACGACGCGCTGGCGCCAGAAGCAACCACTAATCTATTCCCATCTGGGAGCATAGTGAAATCGGAAACACTGGGAAGACCAGTAAAGGACTTCGCCACCCTGCCCGTCCCCATATTTAATACACTCACCACCCCGGCACTAGACCCAATAATGAAGTGCTCTCCATCCGGTGTTATCTCCACGGAGGTGATACCCCCACCCATTCTTTCGATCGTCATGATCTCTTTACCGGATCGCAGATCCCATATCCTGATCAGCCAGTCTGCCACAGCCACCACAATTCCCCCATCCGGTGACCTTGCGATCACATTGATCGGTGGTCCGATGCTATCGCCGAAGTCTAATCTGTTCAATTCCGTTCCACTCTCGATATCCCATTCCCGGACCGTGCCATCTTCCGAACCGGTGAGCAGGCTTTTTCCGCCAGGCATCAAGGTCATGCAGGTGACGGGTCCCGTGTGCGCGCTGTCCAACGTGGAGAGCACTTTCCCGCTCTCGAGATCCCAGATCTCAAGCCTGTTCCGATTCGCGACAACAGCGCGTCTTCCGTCGCTTGTGGCTGCCAGGGCGCTTGGGGCTGCATACTCATCCTTTCGCAGCATTTCCCCAGTTTCAAGATCCCAGACCACGAAGCTATAATCGGACATGGTGCCGATCACCGTTTCCTCATTGATGGGGATCGCCCAGGTTGGATCTATCTTAACATTTACGGTCTCTTCCCCTCCCTCGACAACTTGAACATCATCTGTTGCTAGAGTAGCGAGCTTCTCGCCGCGGGATAAATCCCACACCTGAAACTCCAAGACTCCGAGATCGAGGTCGATCGTCTGCAGAATGGCGCGGGTCCCTTCCGGCGACAGTCCAATGCCACCGAAATAGGGAGAAACCTGTGCCTCGATTATGTAGAGCTCCATGCCTGTCGTCAGATCCCACGCCCTAACGGTGCCATCAAGGGCAGCCGAGAGAACACGCTGACTTTCGCCCATCACCTTGATCTCGAAGACCAGGTCGGTATGGCCGATCAGGGTTTGCAGTAGCTCTCCGCTCTCTAAATCCCAAAGCTCTAGCTCCCCGTTTTCCCCCTCGCTTCGCCATGGAGCCAGGATGATCTGATTGCTATCAGGTGTGATGCTGAGCGCGCTGATCCGGTCCCCCTGAGGGTGCAGAGTGAGTAGCTCCTGGTCATCTCCTACCCTCCAAATCTTCACATCCCCTATGCTTGGAGAGTAGGTGACGAATCGTTCTCCATCTGGAACAAAGGCAACTTGCATATCTTCGACGTAGTCAGGCGCCGCAAAGGAAGAGAGCTCCGCGCCAGTGGCCAGATCGAGAATCTTGAACTCGTATCCCACCTCCAACCGTCTCCGGACTACGACGCGACTGGCGTCAGGTGCTAGGGTAACGAATTCGAAATCACACGTGTACCACTGAACAGCACACATTGTAAGTAAGGCGTTCCCATTCTCAAGATCCCACACCTTCAAGGTCCCATCGGAGGAGATCGTGACGGCGCGCTTGTCATCCGGAGTTAGGGTAATGAAGCCAATATCTTCGGTATGACCTACAAGGCTGAATGCAGCGATCTCAGGGAACTCCATCGCTTCCGCCAGGTGAGGCTCTGGTCCGGGCGTAGGTCTGGCCCACTCCGTTGGCTCAGGAGTGGGCGCGGAAGTCGGAGCCGTGATCAGCGGTGGAGTTGATGAGAGGATAGTATTCTCGTAGCCGGGCTGGGGTGAGGGAACAACTCGCCCTCCACACCCTGCCAACGCTAGGGTGAGAAGCGTCAAGGGAAGCACACGTATTTTATCCATCGTTCAATTCCTTGGGGTAAAGGCAAGAGGCTTGTTGCTATAGATGATCCGCCGTGCGGCTTCGCCTTACGACCCGAGTGTAACTGTCGGGGCAGCTTCTCATCATGGGATGTGGGAGCCCCATCCTCATCTCCTACATCTGAATGTTATAACAACATGGTATGTTGTGGAATCCCACAGAGGTACCTGTCAAGTATGCGCGATATGACTAGGTAACCTCGCATCCGATGTGGAATTGGTCGAGTGACTTAGGGGAGCAATTAAGTAAGGAGTAGGCTCGGACCCGGAGCTTACCATGGGGGCTGATCATCAGTTTCTTATTCAGATTCAAGCGACGATGGTTGGATGAGGATCAAGGACAGTTGTGCGTTCTTATCAATGATTCGTGATTCTCCTAGGGCAAGATCGAAATAGATCATCTGGGAGGATCCGTCAATGTAGAATAGGCCGGTAGAATCCGGCCGCCAAGCGATGTCTTGAATATCGTCCTCCGAGAGCGTCTGCACGAAATCCCCCTCTGTGCTGTAGAGTCGCAGACCGGGGCGGCTAATACCGGACCATTGGACGCAAACACCGAAAGCCAACCACACGCCGTCGGGTGAGGGCTCAGGCAAACAGCTTTCCTGATCGAAACACTGGGTCACCTCGCCAGAGGATTCGAAAACCAGCACCCCAGCATGGGATTCAGCGAGGTATCTTCCGAGTTGAGGGGACCAAACGATGAATTCTGAGAATGGGAATTGCGCGAATGACTCGCTGATCATCAATTGCTCGCCCTGGGTGGCGTCGGTCACATAGATTCCCCCTGCCGTCTGATCCTCGGCCCAGACTGTGAAGGCGACAGTCCCCGACTCGCCATCGGCATCGGATCGGCTGAAGGGTCCGTCGTAAAGAACCTGCACTTGCCGCGATTCAAGGTCGACGCTCTGCAGGCCGACTGGATGACCATTCACATCAAACAATGCTAGAAAAAAGTTTGTCGGCGAATTCCATGCCAACAGCTTGAATCGCCGGGGGTTGGAGAAAGCAATCAACTCACGCGTCTCACCGCTCTCCACAGCAGCAGCGCGAAGCGCCACACTTTCATAGCCGACTGGATACGCCGTTATGTGACCGGGGGGTAGGTCTTCTCCAGCGTTGGCCTCTGCGTACACAATCCATTGTGAATCCGGAGACCAGCCGAAGACCACCACATGTTCCGGCTCGTTGCTCAACCTACGCACGGCATCGGTAAGGATATCGTAGACATACAGGTCGGTTGAAGGACCGTCCAGGGCGGCCGCAAAAGCCATGTATCGCCCCTCAGGGGACCATCTGGGCCTGCACAATCGGTTTAGGACCATCTGGTAGAGGTCGTCGTCTCTCCACCTTCCATCCTCTCCCGTACCGGTACCATGGAAACGAGCAGCAAGATCACTGGAGAGCAGTGGGATGTTTCGCACGGATTGGTCCATAGGGGGTTGGATGATGCTGATTGCGATATCTGCGGGAGGGTCGCTATTGCTCGCCGTCCGGACAGCCAGCCAACCTTTACTGGACACACCTGTTTCCAGCCGAACGTCGTCCTCAGGGTCCCACAGGGGAGGGCTGTTCCAAAGGAGGTGCTTGTTTCCGTACAGGTCATAAAGCGTAAGGTCTCCGCCGCCATAACCCATCAGCCAGGGTCCCTTATCGTCGAACGGTATCGGGGTCGGAGCTTGTGTCGGGGTCTGTGTCACTGTGGGGGTGTGGGTCGGTGTTAGCGTGGGCGTGCTTGTTTGTGTCGCGGTGAGGGTAAATGTCGGTGTTGGGGTAAGTGTCGGACCAAGCAATTGCCCTGGCCCACAAGCCGATAATATGACACTAATAATTATCGAGCTAATAAAAAATAAAATGAGGAACACATGTCGCATGGCTGCTTCCTCCATAAATGAATGAGGAACCTACTGGTTGTGGTTATGACCCCAAAAAGTTAGACACCACAGTATTGTGGAGTTGACCTTCTCGGAACTTGATGTACGCTACGGCCAAAGCTGTGCCGAAAGGAGGCATCAGTTATGGCTAGAAAGCAATATTCGCCTAAGCTCAAGTTCCAGATTGTACTTGAAGCGTTATCAGGAGAGAAGACACCGGGACAGATCGCCAAACAATACGGAGTCCACCCAAACTCTGTCGCGCTTTGGAAGAAAGCCTTCTTGGAGCAGGGCCCGGATCTTTTTGCACAAGATAGCACAGTGAAAGAATACGAGCGGCGCATCGCTGAGTTAGAGCAACTTTTGGGCAAGAAGGAAGTGGAGATTGCGCTCTTAAAAAACTTCTTAGGCCAGAACGGATGAAAAATGAGCAGAAGGTGACACTGGCGAGTGAGGCCTATAAGAGCCATAGCCTTCCCACCGTTCTGGCAGCCTTGCAGCTGCCGCGGTCGACGTGGTATTACCACAAGAGCAACGGCATGAGCTACACAGAGAAATACAATCATCTGCGAGAGCCACTCGAGATGATTGCGCGGGAGCATCCCGGGT
>JAUWHR010000061.1 GCA_030605795.1 Anaerolineae bacterium
AGTGACCCGGTTGGAATCGACTCCACCTTCAGATGGGTCGCCTCCCCCAAGCGCATCACCGCGCCGTCTCCGTACCGCTTCTTGATTTCGTCAACCGCCGCCTCAAGGGCTTTATCGCGGTCGGACGAATTCTTCGCTGACCCGTTTGTTTCAATCCCTCGCTTCTTCGCCACACCCAATTCTCCTCATCGCTAATCCATATCGTAAAGTTCACCTTCAGTATAGCACAATTGTTCTATTGGTCAAGTTTTAGAAACGGTTATCTTCAAGACCTCCGAGGTCTGCCAGAGGTCTTTCGTGAATAAGAACCTGGCAATATAGCTTCTGGACGGATCGAAATATTGATTGCTTCAGCCGAGCTTCTATACTCCCGATAGCCTGCGAATATTCTCCCAAGCAAGAACACGCATCCGGCGCCAAAGACCATCGTCTCGAACTCGTTGTGTGAAATCCATCCAATTAGGCTCAAAAGAACTCCATCGCTCTCGAGGAACGATCAGCCACATATGGAAGGTGCGTTCCAAACGCGAGGCCAGTGCATGCCCCACCAACAGCGTTCGCGCCAATTGATAATGACGATTGCATGCGGGTGCATATTTTCCGGGTTGGGGGCGTGGGCCGAATTCCAGGTGCACCTCGAAATTGACGGCAACACCCTGCCAATAGCGACAGGGTTTTCTCATTTCGTCATCCAACAGGTGCATTTCTGGACATCTGCGACGAGCGTATCGCGAGCAGCGCCCAAGGCCGCTCATATGCTTGGCCTCAACCAAAACCAGGCTGTGGTGCCCTAAAAGAAACAAATCCACTTCTGTCGGCAGTCCAGGTCCATCGACGAGTTCGAGGACTTCATCCAGTTGCGGGAGGCGTTCTCCGTTGACACGGTACCCCCAGTAGTAGGGGATTAGATTATCCTTGCTAGCCTCCGGTAGGGTTCTAGTCCCCCAAAGAGGTCGTAATTCAAGGATCTCGAGCAGGTTGATTGTGGGTTGTGCGAGTGGGTAGGTTAGATTCCACAAGAGAGCGTTCTCAGAGGTTGGTAGTCGCAGATTCGACAGCACCCGTTCCGGTAGAACGTCGAATATCGGCTCGTCCACTCCGAAGAGGATACGCTGTGGAGAGGGTCGATGACTCTCTTTATTTGTTGGGCTCAATCTGTTCCATCCCCAAGTGCGTGCAAAGCATTGATGACCTCAGGCAAGAGCGCTCGCGCTTCATGGTTAGGAATCAGATCCATTTGTCCGGTCTGGCGTTCTGCCAAGCGTTGACTCAGCCTCTGCAGAACAGGCTCGGCTTCAAGAAAACCTATCCTACCAATGGCCTTTGCCGCCACGATTCTAACAGCGACATCGACATTGCGATCAGCGAGAATTTGCACCAACGCTCCGCCGGAAAAGGAGCATGCGTCCAGAACATGGCACACAGGATCGAGGCCTTCGGATGAGGCGGCGATGATCTGAAGCAAAGCAAAGGTCTCGCGCCTGCGCATTTGACTAAGTGTATAGCGCAACCAGCGACGAACACTCTCCAAAGACCTTGGGCCATCGAGGACAGGTCTCAACACCATAGCCAGCGCTTTCACGATTTCCAATCTCAAGTCGAGATCTGGTTCCCCCACCCTGCTCGCCAGGACAGTCGCCACGAGAGGCGAGCGACGGTGGGCGTCGAGAGCCAACAACTTCTCGAGACCCTGAGCGCGGAGTTGAACTTCTGGTCCTACTAATTCTTCAAGAGCGCACAGCACATCCCCCCGCCGGCACTTCGGCAGCTGCTTAACTGTCTTATGTTTATCAAGGGCCTGCTTTACAACCATCAGGACACCTCCGAGCTCTGTCGTAGGTGATCTATTGCAGCCAGGAGCGCAGCTGCTAAGTCTTGGAACCGAGCGGGTGATTCCAAGTGTATTCCATATGCCCGTCGCCCCAGTGCCAGCAGTGCTTGATGATCACCCACTGCCTGGGCACGCGCAAGGATCCCAAAAGTCATCCCTGCCTCCGGCAGCTCAACATCCTTCATTGGTTCAGCAGTAACTATCAAATAGACTGCATGGTCTGGGCCACCTTTGTGGATTTGCCCAGTCGAGTGCAGATAACGGGGACCAAACCCCAGGGTAGTGGTTCGGCCGAGTTGATCACGGATCGCGCGTCGCACACGGGTCATCTTCTTCACCACCGCGCCATCTTGCGGAAGATAAATCAGGAACACGAGAGCTTCACCCTGCCCGGCTTGCCCTAGCAAGTGGGCGAGCGCCGCCTCTAAGGAATGCTCTCCCAGACGTATAGCCGAACTTGTTCCCCCAAATATGGATACGCCCTGCCCCTGCCAGAGCGTCGCCAGTTGTGGAAAAGATCCGCGCTTTCTGTACATCTTAAGCAGGTCAGCAGTCCGGTCTTTTGCCCGTTGGACATCTGGCAGGTCAAAGGCATTCACCCCAATCAAATGACAGGCGACTGCCGCGGCCACTTCCCACTGAAAGAACGCCGACCCGAATCCGCTGGCACTCCTCCTGGTTTCAAGGATAACTACAGGTTGCCGGCTACGGACCCATCCCCTCACCCGACGATCAAGGGTGCCCTCTCCACGTAGGTAGACCAGCAAACGATCTTCTCTATATACTCGCGCTGGTCCTGGGGGCTCACCAATTACCGGCAAAAAGCCCTTCCCCTGCTTGCCGCTACTAGCGGCAAGCAGTTGTTCAATCCAATCGGCAAGCGGCTCGAGACCCGGATCAGCGACAAATGTAAGTTTATCGCGACCCTGGCGGTGGGCGGCGCCCAGAAGTGCGCCGAGGAACAAACCCGGATTGCGTACAGGCTCGATTTTCGGCCCACAAGCCCTGGCCATCCGCTCCCCACCGAGAAGCATGGCATGGGCTTCAATTCCCATGAGCGTCGCCGGCAACAACCCAAAGACGGATAATGCCGAGTAGCAACCACCAACTTCAGCAGGTGAATAAAAAACACGACGGAAGCCCCTTTCACAGGCTAACTCCTCCAGAGGTGTGCCGGGATCCGTGATGGCAACAAAATGATCGCCCGCTCTTTGGCCACATCGCCTGCTAGCTCTGGCCCAAAAATAATCCAGCAGCGCCAGCGTCTCCACCGTCGTGCCCGATTTGCTTGCCACAATGAACAGGGTTTTATCTATCGGCGCTTGGCGAGTAATACGGCGCACCGCAGCCGGATTGGTCGAATCCAGAATCGAGAAATCAAGCCCCTGCTCCGAAGCCAGGGTCCTGCAGAGAACATCTGCGGCCAGAGATGACCCACCCATGCCGAGTAACACAACCCTGGTCAAGCCTTCATTGCGCACCTCGGCCGTAAAGGCTGCCAGCCCCTCTATCTGCGTACGTGCTTCTTGCGGAAGGATCAGCCAGCCAAGTCGCTCACGAATTTCCCGTGCAACCGTTGACTTCTGCGTCCAAAGACCTGGGTCACCCTGCCAAAGCCGCCGGCCCATCTCCTCCCGGGCCAACTCTTCAAGTGCATCTTGTGCATCCGGGAGCAGAGGACCGAGCTCCTTACTGAGCGTACGTGCTCGGCTGCGGAGAGTCTTCAACAGTGAGGTGTAGGACTGGGCAAATTTGGTCACACCCTCACGCTCAAGTTGATCGGTTACATCTTCTATCGAGATATTAACCGCCTCTAGCGCATCGAGTTGGGCGCGGGCGACCGAGAGATCCTGTTCAAGTGTCAAATCCGCCACACCATGATCTAGAAATGCTTCAAGCGTGTGAGGAGGTAGGGTGTTTACTGTATCCGGACCAACCAGATTGTCGACGTAGTAGGTATCAGGATAAGCCGGGTTCTTGGTGCTGGTAGAAGCCCACAACGGTCGTTGAAGCCGAGCACCACGCTGGGCCAGGATCTCGAAACGATGTCCGCTAAAAACGGCTTTGAATTGGGCGTAAGCCAATTTGGCACTGGCGATGGCCGCCTTGCCGAGCAGGGCATCGGCCCTCTCAGCACTGGGACCTCCCTTGCGCACAACCTCTTCCAGCAACGCGTCGATCGCCGTATCCATCCGTGAGACAAAGAACGAAGCTACCGAAGCCACATGATCCAGCGAAGCTCCTTGTTCCAGCCGAGTTTCCAGGCCACATAGGTAAGCTTCCATGACATCAGTATGGCGATCGAGGGAGAAAATTAAGGTTACGTTGACGTTAATGCCCTCTGCAATTGCACGCTCGACAGCCGGTATACCTGCCCGTGTGGCAGGGATTTTGATCATCACGTTCGGGCGATTTACAATTCCCCAAAGCCGTCGTACTTCGCTGAGTGTGCGGGAGGTGTTGTCCGCCAGTCTGGGGTTGACCTCGATCGAGACGAAACCATCCCGTCCGTTGGTCTCCTCATATAGGGGTAGAAATACCTCAGCCGCCGCTCGGACATCTTCGATCGACAAAGCATCGAAAATTTGCTCTGCTTTCCAGCCAGCTTGTGCTAAGGAACGTAGCGAGGCAGTGTATAGGTCGCTGCCAGCGATGGCCTTCTCAAAAATGGTGGGGTTTGAAGTCACTCCGCGTATTTCCCCCCCTTTGATGCGCTGCTCTAATTCACCGGAATCGATTAAATCCCGGCGGATGTAATCCAACCACAACGACTGGCCAAGTTCATGCACTCGCTGAATGGGGTTCATGCCTGCTCCAAACCCAATTCACGACGCTCTAAATCCGAGACTTTCGACAAACGACGGATATGCCGTTCCTCACCAGTGAAGCTAGCGCCGAGGAAAGCCTTGACCAGCTCGACCACCAGTTCTGGGCCAATGATGCGTGCTCCCAACGCGAGTATGTTTATGTCGTCGTGCTCAACTGATTGGTGCGCTGAGTAAGTATCGTGGCATACCCCCGCCCTGATGCCTCGCATCTTGTTGGCCGCCACAGCCGCACCTACCCCTGAGCCGCAGATTAGGATTCCCCGATCTACCTCTCCTTGTTGCAAGGCAAGACCAACCTTTTCCGCATAATCCGGGTAATCAACCGGGTCGGTAGAATCAGTCCCCAAGTCGATCACTTCATGTCCACCCTTCCGAATCACTTCAAGCACAATTTTCTTTAACGGGAAACCCCCATGATCACAGGCCACTGCCACCTTCATCGCTAAGCCTCCAAAACTACGATATCACCGAGCATCCGCTGAGCCTCGGCGATAATGCACTCAACAGTCAATCCCAGATGACGGTAAAGTTCTCCGTAGGGAGCTGAAGCTCCGAATCGGTCTAAACCTAAGACAACTCCTCGATCTCCTACCCATCGCTCCCAACCTTGGGGTGAACCGGCCTCAATAGCAATGCGGTTGGATATACTTGGCTTCAGCACCTGCTGACGGTACTCCTCCGGCTGTTCAGCGAACAGCTCCCAAGACGGAAACGATACCAGCCGCACAGTCGCTCCCATCTCAGCCAATTTCTCCCCCGCTTTAACGATCAGAAGCACCTCTGAGCCAGAGGACATCAGGACCAAATTGGGCTCACCCTCCCCCACATCGGCTAACACATACGCTCCCCGGCGCACGCCATCAGCCGACGCGTAGCGGTCACGGTCATAGGTCGGTACTGCCTGGCGGGTCAGCGCAAGAACTGTTGGCCCGGAATTTCTCTCCAATGCTACCAACCAGCTGACAGCCACTTCGTTGGCATCCGCTGGACGGATCACCGTCAAGTTTGGGATCGCACGCAGAGAAGCCAGATGTTCAATCGGTTGATGGGTCGGGCCATCCTCGCCCAGACCGATCGAGTCGTGAGTAAAGACATAGATTACCCGTTGTCCCATCATCGCTGCTAAACGCACCGCTGGTCGCATATAGTCAGAGAAGACCAAAAATGTCCCTCCGTATGGAATCAAGCCACCATGCAGAGCCAAGCCGTTTAAGATTGCCCCCATGGCATGTTCGCGGACGCCAAAGTGTAGATATCGGCTGCCTCGATCCTTCGCGGTGAAGGGTTGCTCGCCCTTAATGTCAGTCTTATTAGAGCCGGTTAGATCGGCGGAACCGCCAATCAATTCAGGCAGGGACGACGCCAATATGTTCAACACCTTCCCCGAGCTAGCGCGGGTCGCGATACCTTTTGGATCGGAGGGAAAAATCGGAATTTGATTGACTAGATCATCAGGAAGATCCCCATCAAGGGAACGCTCGAGCTGTGCGGCCATTTCCGGATAAGCTATGCGGTAACGGTCGAACATATCCACCCAAGCTTCATACGCTTTTTCGCTACTCTGTCCGGCAGAACGGAGATGCTCACCCACATCATCTGGAACATAGAATCGAGGCTCTTGTGGCCAACCCAGACGTTCCTTCGCTCCTGCGAGCTCCTCTTCTCCAGGCGGTTCGCCATGAGCAGCCGAGGTGTCTTGCTTAGTTGGTAGCCCATATCCAATGTGGGTCTGGCAGATGATAAGCGAAGGGCGGGGATCCGCTTTGGCAGCGTTAATCGCCTGATCCACAACTTCCACATCATTCCCATCCGGCACATGAATCACATGCCAATCATATGCCCGAAAGCGCGCCGCGCGATCCTCAGTGAAAGTCAAATCCGTGCTGCCGTCAATGCTGATGCGGTTGTCGTCGTAGAAGTAAATCAGACGGCCCAGATTCAGGTGGCCGGCCAGCGAGGCCGCCTCAGAAGAAACACCTTCCATTAGGTCCCCATCCGAGACAATTGAATAGATGTAGTGATCGAAGATCGTAAATCCATCCCGATTGTACATAGCCGCCAGATGTTCGGTGGCGATGGCCATGCCCACGCCTATGGTGAAACCTTGGCCAAGAGGTCCTGTTGTGGATTCCACCCCCGGTGTGTCGCCATACTCGGGGTGACCGGGGGTTATGCTTTCCCACTGACGGAAACGCTTTAATTCCTCCATTGGCAGGTCGTATCCCGTCAGATGTAGCATTGCATAGAGCAGCATTGAGCCGTGACCAGCAGATAAGATAAAGCGATCCCGATCGGGCCAGGCCGGATCAGCCGGGTAATATTTTAAGTGTCGGGTCCATAGGACATATGCGATAGCCGCTGTTCCCATGGGCATTCCAGGGTGACCTGAATTGGCATGTTGTACGGCATCGGCGGCGAGAAAACGAATGGTATTGATGGCTCGGGTCTCAAGGCCGGGATCATGCATTGGGGGGTCTCCAAATTATGAGGAAATAAACGCGATACAAATTTACCGCGTTTATCGTGGATATGTTGTGATGATAACATGAATCCTCGGTCCCAACGCTTGGCAACCTTTCCACATCCTCCGGTGTCACTTCCACGGCTACCAACTTAACCAACGAGCTGTGACCGAATAAACTGGCATCCTATCCAAGTGGTGAAGGTCACTAGTAGAGTGAAAATCGGTTCAATCACCTCTTGCCATCCGTAGGATCCAGGCTATCAATCCCAAGCAGACAACGATCAGCAAAACCGGCGCTAAGCTAATACCCATACATAGGAGGGCCATGCGTGCTGCGTCAGAACCGAATATTATCCAGATCAAGCCGTTTCCCACTACAACCAGAATGACCAGCACCCCTACAATCAATCTAATCTGCGTGGTCTGGGCGTATTTTCGCAAATTGCGTTCACCACGTGGGAATCGGGACATTAAACAGACCCCATCCACAAAGCACATAATCGACGGTGCAAACGCTTTCCAGTGTAGACGAAGGCACAATGAAAATAAAAGAAACTGGCGCCCCCACTCCTAAGTACAACAGCAATCTTCATATTTGGTTCCACCAATTAAGACAATTATGAGCAGACCTCAAGCCATACTGCAACCCAATCTTTGAGTCTACTAAAAAAAGCAGCCGCCAGCAGGAAAATGGGGTATAAGTTGGGTGTGGGCAAAGCCCACACCCAATATATACCGTTCCCTATCTCACACTTGGGCTTTTTTCAATGCAGTCATCTTTAGTCAACCCTTTTCCTTTAAAAGAGCCTGCACGATTGCCTGCGCATCCTCGAGGGGGTCTTCACAATGGGGGAGCTCATGGGTTGGCGTCACTCGGGTCGTCAGGCGAGCGGCGGCCATACGTAAATCATTTGGGATATCCTCAAATTTCTGAAACCAACACAAAAGTCGATAGACGTTGGGGTGCGGTTCAACTCCAAGACGTTGCTGCCGGTATGCAGCTACAGCCCAGCCGGCAGCGCGCCGGGCACAAACGCGAGCCCGTCCTTCATTTCCCTTTGCGCGCTCACCGCGTGCATATTCCAACTCAGCTTCAATCCTGTCCCACAATGACTGCTGCTTCATGCCCACATGCTACCATAAACATGACGGGTAGGCGTGTGGAAACATTGCACGCATAAAAAAATCGTTGAAATTCCACCAATATTATTTTCATTTAAATCGACACGACCAAACTATCGCTTCTGGAAGCAAAGTTTCCAGACTCCAAAAGAGACCTGTCATAACTATCCTTATCGATCTCACCCTCTTGTCATTCATGACTCCACTGAAAAAAGGCCAACCGCGAGAAGGGAACCGGTATATGTGAGGGTGCGGGCGCAGCCCGCACCCTCACATATACCTCTCCCCGCTACTCGATGGTAGTTTTTTCAGTGCACTCATTCATGAGATCCAGCTATGGCTTCAAACCAGGCCCTCTCATATAAACCCCCCTCAATGGTATGATGTGAATACAAAATTGACCGAGAGGAGGTTAGCATGCAGTTCGAAGGTAAGGTGGCATTGGTGACCGGGTCTGGGCGGGGTATTGGACGCGCCATCGCTCTTCGACTCGCCGAGGAAGGTGCAGATTTGGTGATCAACTTCTTCCGTAATAGAAAGCCGGCTGAGGAAACCGCCGAGGTCATTCGCTCTCTAAAACGCCGAGCGATCGTGGTTAAGGCGAATGTTGGCGACATAGACGGCATCGACGCGCTCTTTAATGCCACTGAAAAGGAATACGGCGGGTTGGACATCTTGGTCTGCAACGCCGCTTCTGGTTATAACCGACCAGCGCTCAAACAAAAACCCAAGGGATGGGATTGGACGATGAATATCAACGCCCGTTCGCTGCTGTTCAGCGCTCAGCATGCCGCTCGGCTTATGCAGCCGCGCGGCGGCGGACACATCGTCAGCATCTCCAGCCCAGGTTCCTTCCGCGTCCTACCAGATTATGTGGTCGTCGGTGCCAGCAAGGCAGCCCTCGAAGCCTTAACCCGCTATCTTGCCGTCGAGTTCTCTCCCCTGGGGATCGTCGTCAACGCCGTCTCGCCGGGGATCGTTGAAACCGACGCGCTGAAATACTTCGACACACTCAAGGATGGTAATGTCATCCCCCAAGCCATAGCCGCCACCCCCGCCGGACGTCTTGTAAAACCGGAGGATGTTGCCGGGCTGGTGGCTTTCCTCTGCTCGCCTGACGCGTCGATGATCCGTGGTCAGATCATCATCATCGATGGCGGGTATATCTTGCCAGCGCAGGGCGTTACTGTAGAGTTGCCGGAGAGTTAAGTCTCCTAGCCTTGCAATTTGCGGGGAGGAAATTTCTCCATGGCAACTTCAACCGCTGACGTAGTAATTTGTGGCGCGGGGATCGCCGGTATCTCCGCCGCCTACCACTTGGCTGTCAAATGTGGCGTCGAGGATATCGTTCTCGTGGATGAACGTCCACCACTCTCACTAACCAGCGATAAGTCTACTGAGTGCTACCGCAATTGGTGGCCCGGACCAGGGAACGCCATGGTTGGCCTGATGAATCGCAGTATCGACATCTTGGAAGAACTTGCTCATGAGAGCGGGGATGTTTTCAACCTCAATCGCCGGGGTTACTTCTTCGTCACCGCCAATCCAGACCGCGTCCAGGATTTCAGAGTCCACGCGGAAGAATCAGCCAACTTGGGCGCCGGTCCCGTCCGCTACCACACCGGCCACCCGGACGATCCACCTTACTATCCAGCACCAACCTCATGTTTTGAGGACCAGCTTACCGGAGCGGACCTGATCACCGACACTGACCTCATTCGAGAGCACTTCCCCTATCTCTCCGAGGAGACAGTGGCTGTGGTCCACGCCCGCAGGTGTGGTTGGTTCAGCGCTCAACAATTAGGCATGTACCTGCTTAATCGCGCCCGAGAGAATGGCGCGAAGCTGACCGAGGCTCGGGTGGAGGCAGTGGATGTGACGAAGGGTCGTGTACAAGCTGTTCACCTAAGAGGTGGTGAAGGTCCGACAAAGATCACTACCCATAACTTCGTCAACGCAGCCGGACCGTTCCTTAAACCGGTCGGTCAACTTATTGGAGCAGACTTACCGGTCTTCTCCGAACTACACGCTAAAATCGCTATAAAAGACAGTTTAGGGGTCTTCCCTCGCGAAGCGGGGTTGCTGATCTGGGCCGATCCCCAATTTTTATCCTGGACAGAAGAGGAACGCTCTTTAATATCAGAAGACGAGGAAACGAGCTTCATGCTCGATCAATTTCCACACGGTGTACACGCACGCCCGGATGGCCCTCCCGACAGCCCGATTGTTCTCATCCTGTGGACTTACGACACCGATCCGGTAAAACCCCTCTTTCCCCCAAACTTCGATCCCTACTACCCGGAGATCGTTTTACGCGGTCTGGCGACGATGATACCCGGCTTGAGGGAATATTTTAACCGGGCACCGAAGCCGTTCGTGGATGGTGGATACTACACAAAGACGCGAGAGAATCGTCCTCTGGTTGGACCGTTCGCAGTTGAAGGATCTTGGGTGATCGGCGCGCTCTCAGGCTTCGGTCTGATGGCCTCGCTAGCTTGTGGCGAATTGTTGGCCACCCACATTTCCCGAAACGACTTGCCGCCATATGCACCGTGGTTTCTGGTTGAGCGATACCAGAACCCCGAATACCAAGATCTGCTTCGTAATTGGACTGATACCGGGCAACTATAAACCTAATCCTCCCGCAGGTTCGGAACCTGCGGGAGGGAAGAGATTAAGCCTGCCTTCTCCAACACCCGTCGCATCATCCCCCGCTCCTCATCCGACAGCGGCAACAAAGGAGATCGCACCGGACCACCATAATATCCCATCATATCCATAGCCGCTTTAAGGCCAGGCACCCCAAAACGGGTTGTGACCGCAGTGTTGGCTTCGATCAACCGTTGTTGTATCGCCTGCGCATGGGCAAGATTCCCCGCCCGGAATTGTGTCAGCATCTCCACAAGCTCCGGACCGGCAATATTGGCCAGAGCCGCAATCGCACCTACCGCGCCAACGACCAGCGCCCCCAGTAAAAACCCGGCTGATCCGGCTAGAACCTGGAAACAATCAGGAGTCTCATGCACCATGGCCCCTATTTTGGCCAAGTTTCCCCCGCTATCCTTGATCCCGACCACTTTTGGATGATCCGCCAGGCGGACCACAGTCTCAAGCTGAAGGTCGACCCCCGTGTTTGCTGGCACACTGTAGAGAATAATGGGCACTGGTGAGACATCAGCCACTTGACGGTAATGGTTCTCGAGGGCAGCCGTGGACATCAACCTTTTGTAATAGCTTGGGGTGACCACAATGACTGCATCGGCGCCGGCCTCAGCCATTTGGAGTGTCAGATCGACTGTTGCCCGCGTTGATTCCATGCCAGAACCAGCGATCAGCAAACGATCCGGGGGAATGGTGGCGCGAGCTTTCCTTATCACCTCGACTCGCTCCTGCAGTGTGAGCAATACAAACTCGCCGTTCGATCCTCCAACGACATAACCGGAAAGGGGTTGCTCATTCCACCGGTCAAGGTTAGCTCGAAGATGATCAAAGTCAATTTCGCCGTTTGGTTTGAACGGGGTGGGGATCGGTGGATAAACACCATCAAGGGAAAGTGGTTTATCAGACGTCGCCGGGTTCATTGGTGGATATAACCATCATTTATTGAAAGCATTTACTGCTTTAGCTACGGCTTTACGGATCCGCGCGTCAGGGATATGCTCTACAGCTTGATAACGCTCGCCATCGACCCAAATGTCGAGCGAACCATCCATGGCGGTCCCAAAGTTAGGTCGGGATAAGCTTGAAGCCGCAACTTGACCATCCCCTCAATTTGCTCGCTTATAGGCGACGCTCTAAACTCATCAGGGTCGAATTTTATGCCAGTAGTGGGTGACGCTTCAGACAGCCAGTCCGGGACCTGTGTGGATTTCAGCCGCTTATCATCAACTATCTCTATCGACTCTGGCGGTGCAGGTGGTCGATCTATCCAACGCCCCCGCGTCGAAACTCGTATCATAAGAACCATGAGTGCAACCGCAGCAAAAACAATGAGAAGGACTTGAATCTGTCCAAAAATCATCGGCATTACACCTCAGGTCCCAGCCGGCAGGTCTAAACACCGACTAAAATTGCCCTCGCTGGCGCGCCATCGCTTCCAACGAGCTTAAGCGGAAGGCAATACAGGGTATAGCGTCCTTGAGACACCTCACTCAGGTCCAAGCCCTCGACTATAACCACCCCTTTCTCCAGCAAGATACGATGTGGCTCACGAGTGTCTCCGAAGGGCGCTACCGACAGGTAATCAACCCCGACTAATTGGACTTTCTTACGCACCAACCACGACGCGCCGCTGGCGTCAATCGCGACGAAGTCCTTTTGAAAATCGGTCTCACCTCGAGCCCAATAGCGGGAGTTCGACGTTCTGAATATAACCCGGCGTGTCCGAGGCGGTATGCCCGCTCCTTCGAGCATCGCCTCATCTATCACATTAGCTTGTGGAAGGTGCACCACATATACTCGGCCGATAAGCGCACGAAGAGACAGCGATTCTACGCTCGCCGCGCCATCGATGAAATGAACCGGCGCATCGACGTGTGTTCCGATGTGCACGCTACACTCCAGTCGAGATACATTGGAGTTTGCGCCCTGGGAGATACTTGCAATTCGCCGAAGGGTTACCGGCGGATCCCCAGGCCAAACCGGCATCTCGGGCGTGATGCTTACCGAAATGTCATACACACGCATACCCCACCTCCATGGATGGGGATTATAGATTCGAATTATCAGAAATGCGAAGCCGCTTGAGTTCATGGGATGGGCTTCACCCAAATGGCAATTGAGTATCATGAACACTTAGACAAATTACCCTCGACGGAGCCTGTCCCTTCAACGGAGTCGAAGGACTAAGAACAGGGAGGATAATCTCTATGGGAACTTGCAGGAAGTCGGCGAAGAGAATCTCCTTTCAGGGGACAAGCAGATTACCATAATTTATACGGCGCTACCACCAGACGCGCTATAATAAGGCACCGCATAGGTGAGGAGATCCGATGACCGACTTGAATGCCGTGGATAAAGCGATAGAGGGTAAAACAGAACAGAGCCTCGATGAATTGGGACGCTTGTGCGCCCAACCCAGCATCTCGGCTCAGGGAGTCGGTATGCAGGCTTGTGCCGAGTTGGTCAAGGAGATGCTGCAAGCTCGTGGTTTCGAAGCCCAAATCCTTCCCGCGGGAGGTTTCCCAGTTGTGTTCGCTGAAAGAAAAGGGCGGTCAGACCGGACGCTTCTGTTCTACAACCATTACGATGTCCAACCCCCCGAACCGCTGGAACTATGGGAAACCCCTCCCTTCGAACCCGCGATTCGCGAAGGTAAGATGTACGCACGTGGGGTCAGTGACGATAAAGGACATATCCTTTGCCGGCTGGCCGCGATCGACGCTCTATTGGCCGTCGATGATGAGTTACCATGCAATGTCAAGTTCATCATCGAGGGCGAAGAGGAGACCGGTAGCGTCAACTTATCAGCCTTCATTGAGGACCACACCGACCTTCTGGCGGCTGACGCGTGTATATGGGAATTCGGCGGCGTAGACCACCAAGGGACGCCGATCCAGGTCGCTGGGTTACGCGGCATTTGTTATGTCGAACTCAGCGTACAGACCGCCACCTGTGACGCGCATTCCGGGCTTGGCGGCTCGATCTTCCCCAACGCTGCATGGCGGCTGACCTGGGCGCTCAACACCCTCAAAACCCCTGACGAACACATCCGTCTTCCAGGCTTCTACGACAAAGTCAAACCTCCCACCGAAAGGGACCTGGTTTTGCTTGATCAATTGCCCGACCCAGCCGATGACTACCTCAAGAGGTACGGACTGCCAGGCTTCATCAAAGGAATCGAGGGCGGGTTGGAACTAAAGCGTGAAACCATTTTCACGCCAACATGCACAATTTGCGGGTTAACTTCCGGATACCAGGGTCCCGGCTCTAAAACCGTACTTCCCGCGCGAGCCAGCGCCAAGGTCGACTTCCGGTTGGTGCCCGATCAGGACCCCGAGGAGGTCGTACTTCAATTGAGGAATCATCTGGATGAAGAGGGTTTCGGCGATATTGAGATTATGTTAATGGGTGGGGAGCGACCTGCCCGAACTGACCCAGACGACCCCTTCCTTCAGATGGTAGTCGAGACCGCGCGCGAGGTCTATGGCGTTCCGCAATTGATTCAACCGATGTCCGGCGGCTCAGGACCGAATCACCCATTTATTCACTTCTTGAAGCTGCCGGTTGCTACCGCCGGGGTAGCTTATCCTGGATCAAGCATTCATGCTCCAAATGAGAATCTGGTCATCGACAACTTCGTGGCTGGGGTTCGCCACACGGCGCGCATCTTAGTGAGCTTTGGCGCTGAATAAGCGCGTGCTCTATCTTCTTCGTGCCTTGATCTATGCCCTCCGTTCCCGCCGGGTCTGTGACCCGGCGGCTTAACTTCCGCGTAACTTGTCGGGCGTCACCCTTCAGCTGGGTTAATCCCTTCACCAAGCTCCCCTCGACGGAGCAATCTTTCCTGCTCTATCTGATATATAGATGATCAGCAATAGCAATTTCCTTGTCCCACTGCTAGTGATAGACTATAATCCCCTGAGACATCGGGGCGTAGCGCAGCCCGGTTAGCGCACCTGCATGGGGTGCAGGGGGTCGGCGGTTCAAATCCGCCCGCCCCGACAGACGACCGCCAGCAAGTTGCTGGCGGTTGTTCATCTCAGTTCTATTTTCACTTTAACGCAACAAAGGAATGGCAAAGTAACCTAAGCCGAGTTTTCGAGCTTCGCTGCTCGTAACCTACCTTCATGAAGAGTTATAATATTTTTATCAGAATCATGGGTCAGGCACAACAGACTGGGAGAAGGATTTATTCAGTCTATCTTCGTGAGCTGATGGTGTCTGATTTCTCAACCCATCTTATACCTCGAATACATTTGAGGGACGCGAGTTAATAATGGCAAAGAATACAAATGTTACATACAAAGGAATCCCCGCTTCCCCTGGAATTTCCATAGGGCCAGTTTTCGTTTATATAAAGCAGGAAGTAATCGTGCCGAGTCACCAAGTCATGGATACCGATGGCGAGGTGAAGCGTTTAGACAATGCGTTGTCCACCGCTAGAGCACAAATTACTGATTTGTTTTCTAAAGCCGAGACGGAGGTCGGTGGTGAAGAAGCAGCCATCTTCGAAGCACACGCCCTTTTTCTTCAGGATCCCACATTGATCACGGCTGTTCATGAGTTGATCGAGGGACAGGGTTTGAATGCTGAAGCGGCTTGGATGGGCGCCATCGAGGATAACGCAGTCAAATTGGAAGCGCTGGAAGATGAGTACTTCAGCGCCCGGTCAGCAGATATACGCGATGTCGGACACCGCGTATTGCGAATTCTTCTGGGTGTGGCTGAAAGTGACCTAACCGCCCTCACCGTCCCCTCTATCATTTTAGCCCGTAATCTAACCCCCTCCGACACGATCCGATTGGACAAGTCGCTTGTGCTTGGATTCATCACTGCAGAGGGCGGTCCAACCTCCCACACTGCGATTCTGGCCAAAGCTCTCGGGCTTCCCGCCGTGGTCGGCCTGGGCAAGGAAATCCTTACCCTAGAAAACGAAACCCCGCTATTGGTCGACGGCGAGCGGGGGGAGATAGTTGCTCACCCAGATGAAGCCACCCGCCAGGAATTTGAAGCTCGCCACCAAAAAGCAGCTGTCCGAGCTGAAGCTGAGAGCAAGGTCGCGCACGAACCAGCAATCACTCAGGACGGTCACACATTCGAAATCGTTGCCAACATAGGTAGTCCCCAGGAAGCATCTTTCGCCCTTGAACAGGGTGCCGAGGGTATCGGTCTGCTCCGTACTGAATTCCTTTACATCGATCGTAACACAGCGCCGGACGAGGAGGAACAACTTGCTGCATATGACGAGATCATGGATGTTATGGAAGGCCGTCCTGTAGTCGTGCGCACCCTAGATGTAGGCGGTGACAAAGAACTCCCCTACCTCAATCTAGGACATGAGGCAAACCCCTTCCTCGGCTGGCGGGCGATTCGCATGTGCCTCGACCAGCCTGATTTCTTCAAGATCCAACTGCGGGCTTTGCTGCGTGCCAGCCCGGGCCATGATCTGCGCATTATGTTTCCCATGATCGCCACCTTAGATGAGGTGCGTAGGGCTCGGACGCTGTTCGAGGAGGCACGTGACGAGGTCGAAGCTGCTGGGCATCCAATAGCAGACCAAATCCAGGTTGGTATTATGGTCGAGGTTCCCTCGGTGGTAGTGTTAGCGGATCTCTTCGCCCGCGAAGTCGACTTTTTCAGCATCGGAACCAACGATTTAACCCAATACACGATGGCCGCTGAGCGGACCAACGAAAAAGTGGCCCATCTGAGCGATGCCTGCCATCCGGCGATCTTACGCCAGATCAAGAGGATTCTGGAGGCTGCCCATGTTGAAGGAATATGGGTTGGGCTTTGCGGTGAACTGGCCGGCGATCCAGACGCAGTGCCCATCCTGATCGGCTTAGGACTGGATGAGTTCAGCATGGCTCCATCCTCTATCCCACACGCCAAGGCGATCATCCGTAATTGGTCGCTTGTGCAAGCACAGCAATTGGCAGCCCTTGTTATAGATCTAGACTCAGCTGCCGCGGTAAGGGAGTGTGTGCGGGGATATAGCCCATATAAACCGACTTAATAGAGATGAAAATCTAATACGTGACCACGAATTCTTATTAATTGCGCGAAACAACGGCTTTTACCTACACTCAGGGTCATATTTGTGATTCAAAGATGGTCAAAGAATCGGACAAGTTGAACGCTTTAATGTACTTGTCAATTGCGATTTCTATCCGATTGACGACATATCCTTGAGGATCAGGCATTTCCTGTGCAAGGTTGTCATAAAGGTGGCTGCGCGAGGTAACCACCTTGGGATGGGTCCATATATAGCGGACGCTTGTTTGTGTCAACCAGGCTCGACGCTCAGGGCTAAGCTCGAAGAAATCTAATCCGTCTTCTTCGAGAACACGCCACTTCATCCAACGACCCGAATCTACAACCACCTGCTCCAAGACATTCATGAGATTGGAAGAGGATAGACCGATACGATTCCGGCATAGTGTTTCTTCCTTATCACAAAGCTCACGCAGGGCTAAGTATTCCTCGGCGGTGAACTCCGGACCGACATTTGCACCTCCCATCCCTGTGTTGGGATAATCATATGGGTTATCGACCCAATCGGTGTAATGACCTTTTACCAACGAGCCTAGCGGCGCCACTATCTTATATAGACTTCGTGCAATCTGAGTATCGAAGGTAGTGGTGTGCAAATCTGTGCCGACCTGAGCCACGACAAAGCATGGCCATACTTCAGCCATGTTGCACGCATTCAGACCATCATGCAGCTCTTGTAGGAACTTATGAAATCGCTTGAGATCAGCTAGCCCACCATGTACTTCTTCTGTACCAAC
The DNA here is from genome assembly GCA_030605795.1 of Anaerolineae bacterium. Taxonomy (GTDB): domain Bacteria; phylum Chloroflexota; class Anaerolineae; order Anaerolineales; family E44-bin32; genus DUEZ01. The sequence goes on from JAUWHR010000061.1 coordinate 17,698, forward strand.
TTCATAAGCAATAGGTGGTAACCCACGACGCTCACGTTCGGCTTCAGCGTAACTTATCAATTCAATCGTCCGGGCTACAACCGTCTCGACTGGAACTGGTTCGCTCTCAGGCAGATCTCGATCCACAGTAGGGTCGATGTGTAAGAGTTGATAACCAGCTTCGAGACTGGCGGTTATGCTCTGCTTGACCTCGTTCATCGTTGCTTCGAATGTGAGTTCTTCAAGCCGATGTAAATCTTTCAACCATGGGCCCCCATGGTCCAGACAAGGGTATAGCGGTCCATCCCAGCCGATCTGAGCGGCATAGGATCTCAACTCAGCAACGAATTGGGTCTGCGTCCAACCAGTATAACCACCATCACGATCTACTTGGTTGAGCGTTGCCGCGAAGAGCATTGGGGATCGATTTTTCGCCGCAGCATTGACTGCGGCTTCAAGAACCGCTTTCGAATTAGGACACACCGCCAACAAAGACATCATCCTCTTGTCGGTTTCCCTCATTCGGATGATCGCGTGGACAAGCTCGCTGATCGTCTTCATAAGTTCACTTTCCAATGAGTTAGCACACAGATGGCTTAAGCTGTATATAAGGCTACAGCTTGATCCAGCGCCTCACGTAGTTCTCTAACTTTCTCATGATCGACCACACCCCGCACAGTAGGCGGGGTCCGGACGCCCGTGCCGGAATGCGCCTGCATCACTCCGGTCTCAGCCACAAGGCGACCGATATTCTCGGCGATCACCCCTCCCGCAAACAACAAATTAATATTACCCGCGGCTAATTCCTGGAGAGTACGAATTTGGGGGATGTTTTCCACAGCCTGCCCACCTGGGCCACTACCGCCGCTCGTTCGTACACTCTTGACGCCGAGAGAAATTAGCTGTTTGAGCGTCTGGTGGATGTCTTTAGTCAATTCCCAACCCATATGGAAGTGAAGCGGCAGATCCCCAGAGGCCTTGCGGAAAGCCTCGATGGCGGGAAAATCCAGCTCATGGTCATCAGTCAACGCAGCAAGTAGGAAACTATCCGCGCCTAACTCGCGCCCAATGCGAATATCCGAGCACATCACAGCAACATCTTCAGGCGTAAGCACCCAACTTCGAGTATGCGGTCGGACCATGACCATGACTTCAATGTTGACCCGGGAGCAAATCTGCTCCACCATGCCGGCCGACGGAGTCAATCCTTTTTCGACAAAATTTGATTTCAGGTCAAGCCTAGTTGCGCCCCCCGCCTCGGCAGCTAATGCATCTGCCACAGTCTCAACAATAATTTCCAGCATTGATATCCTCCTGATACTAAGAGACTTGATAAACTGACCATTGATATGATCCAGTAATTTATTTGCCTTGGTTGACCGAGATTTCAGACGCCAAGATCATCCATAGGGGGGATGATACTATATTTGATACTCCACTGTCATCTGTTCGGGTAAACAGTCAGTAACGTTTCCACCGTCTCGGTGTTTTCCCTCATGCGGATGATCGCTTGGAGGTTCCTATTGATCGTTTTAGAACACGAAAACAGCATAAAAAGACCAAGGACGTGTTCGATATTGTTTGATTAGTTGACATTCAAACACATTTGCTATAGCATATAACAAGCCAACGATCAAGTCAACTCAAGCTATCCCGACGATACATTAACTTATCTGATAATCAATGCTAAAGGAAGAACGACACCGCCGCATTCAACAATTGGTTGAGGCCGATGGGCATGCAACTGTTTCCGATCTCTCACACGAATTTGACGTAAGCGAGATGACCATCCGGCGTGATCTGCAAGAGCTTGTCGCCCGTGGTCTGATCGTGCGAGTACACGGTGGGGCAATCACCCCCAATCAACGTAGGATACTCAACGAACCGCCCATATTAGACCGGATTAAAGAACAAGCAGTATCTAAGCGGCGCATTGGTCAAGCCGTGGCAAGTATGATCAAAGAAGGAGAGACTATTTATATTGGCTCGGGAACCACGGCACTGACGGTGGCTGAGGCTCTTCGGGAACGCAATAACCTAACCGCGGTCACCAATTCCCTGACCGTAGCCAACACTTTGGCCACTTCACCTGGGATCACCGTCATTGTTGTAGGCGGTTTCTTGCGGATCAGCGAACTGTCGCTCATCGGGCACATCGCCGAAGCCGCACTGAACGACCTGCGGGTGGACAAGGTGATCATGGGTATGCGCGGGATCGATCCAGAATATGGCCTCACCAGCGACCACCACCAAGAATTAATGACTGACCGAGCAATCATGGCGATTAGCGACACAGTGATCATTGTTGCCGATCACACGAAATTCGGGCATATTGCTGCCAGCCGAACAGCTCCTATCATCGACGCGACACTACTGGTCACCGATAAACAGGCGCCTGACCATCTTATCGCTAAAATCCGATCGCTTGGCGTCGAAGTCATCCAGGTTTAACCGGGTCAACACTCGGAGGCACATAATTGTGACCGAGCTCTCCAACGGGAAACATACACGCACCGAAATATTCAGCCAACCTGATATATGGCAGGCAACGCTTCACCAGCTAGGCGAAATGGAACCCACCCAGATCCCGGATCCGACATCCTACCAACGCCTGCTCTTTACTGGCTGTGGGTCTACCTATTACCTCTCACTTTGGGCCGCACGCATGGCGGAAGCCACCAATGGAGTTATCGCCCGCGCTGCCCCAGCTTCTGACCTGCTGCTTTTCCCTTCCAGTTGGCTCCAAAAAGGGACCAACACGCTGCTGGTGGCTGTCTCACGCTCAGCAGAGACTAGTGAAACCATCCGAGCTGTGGAGACCTTTCACGCCGGTGGGTATGGCGACTCACTGGCTATCACCTGCTACCCAGACCGGCGCTTGACTTCATTAACCACGAAGGCGTTAAGCACCCCAGCTGCCCAGGAAGACAGCATCGCCCAGACCAGGTCCTTCACCAGCATGATGCTGGCAATTGCCTGGTGGCTCCTACCCGATCCACCCGGAGGACTCGAAGACACTTTGACCATAGCTGCAAAACAGCTCATTGACACATATGCCCCCCTCGCTTCTGAGCTTGGCCGGGATATGTTCCTACAGCGCTTCTTCTTCCTCGGCAGCGGCCCCCTGTATGGTGTTGCCAGCGAAGCGATGCTCAAAATGAAGGAAATGTCACTGAGTTATTCCGAAGCTTATCACTTCCTTGAATTTCGTCACGGACCGAAATCTATGGTCGACGACCAAAGCCTGGTGATCGGCCTTCTAAGTGAGCAGGCGCAGGATCATGAGTTGGCGGTTATGCGAGAGATGCAGGACATAGGCGCCCGAACCATCATCCTAGTCGAATCGCCAAACACCGAGGTTGAACAAGCTGGAGATTATGTCGTCACCCTGGCCAGCGGTCTGCCATCGAGTTGGCGTGCCCCACTCTATCTACCGTTCATACAACTGCTCGCATTTCAACGAGCGCTGGCCAAGGGTCTTGATCCAGATCAACCGGCCAACCTTGACCCAGTGGTGATCTTGGATGTCTGAGAAAGCGAAAGGTACAAATAACCGTCCAAACTTGTTGGACCTATTAACTAAACGGACGGTTCAGGCTCGGCAAAGCGTTTCAACCTGGGAAGAAGCGGCAGACCGGGTGGGAAAATTGCTCGTCGGCGCCGGCAAAGTTGAACAACGCTACGTTGATGCCATGAAACAAGTGTTACGCGATATGGGAGCCTACGCCGTCATCGCACCAGGAATTGTGTTGCTCCACGCTCGTCCAGAGGACGGCGTGATTGAGCCCACCTTCGGCATGGTCACCTTGGCGACGCCGGTGCCTTTTGGTCATCCTGAAAACGATCCGGTCGACATTGTCCTTGCTTTTGGTGCAGTGGATAAACAGGCCCACATTACCGCCCTTCAACAATTGGCGAAGTTGCTAATGGACCCTGCTGCTGTGGAACGCATCCGGACTGCATCTGATGATCAAGAGCTTGTCTCCGTGATCCACTCCTTGAATAGTGGATCAGAGCTGACTTCAGGGCCCTGAGGGGGTCTTTAGCAAAGTTAAACGTTATTGGAGGCACAAATGCGAATCGCGACATTATGCGGCATGGGATTTGGCACCAGCATGATGCTCAAGCTCTTCATCGACGAGATCTTGACTGCAGATGGGATTAAAGCCCAGATCATTCCCTGGGACCTAGGTTCCTTCAAAGGCCAAAAGGTCGACATCGTGGTAGCCCCAACAGATATGGGGACCCATCTTAAAGGTTATGATGGACGGGTGGTGCTTATCAAGAACCTAGTCGACAAAGAGGAGATCAGGGAGAAAATACTCGCCGCGATCGGCGAGCTTAAGGACACCTAGCTCATCGACTGATGAACGAAGGAAAGGAGGACAAGATTTGCTCGAATTTGAATAATACACCCTTGTCGCAACCATGGTGTTGGTTGCACCTCTATGTCTGCCATAACGATTTATGGCGTAAATTTTGAGGAGGATGAACGACATGCAGATCTTTATATTTCTTCTTGAGTTAATCAAACTACCAGCCTTCATCCTTGGGCTCATCGCCCTAGTCGGCTTACTCGCTCAGCGAAAGCCGGCAGGGGAGGTAGCCTCAGGGACGATCAAGACCATACTCGGTCTACTGATCATGAGTGTGGGTATCGGAGCTTTAATCAATGCTTTGATTCCCATCCAGACCATGTTCCAGGTGGGTATTCCTGCGGCCGGGTTCGAAACTTTCGTCACCTTCGATGAAGCCGTGGTCAGCGCCGTCCAAGATACAAACGTCGGCGAGATTGGAGCGGCGATCGCCTGGACGATGCTTTTCGGGTACATCATCCACCTCCTTGTATCCCGCTTCACTAAGTTCAAGTATATCTACCTCACCGGTCACATGATCTGGATCCATGCTGGCGCCTTCGCCATCTTGTTCCACTCCTTTGGCCTGTCACTCCTTTGGACAGTCGTCTTGGCTTCTATCGTGGACGGGTTTTATATGACCCTGGCTCCCGCGCTGGCACAACCGGTAATGCGTAAAATCACCGGCAGTGATGAGATTGCCTTTGGCCACGGCCAGACGTTGCTCAACATGGTTGGCGCCTGGGTGGGCGGTTGGATTGGCGACCCAGAGGATTCAGCCGAGGATCTCGAGCTTACCGATTCTCTGAGTTTCTTCCGCGACATGGCGATCTCGATCTCACTGGTGATGTTGGTTGTCACCCTGATCGGCGCCATCCTGGCGATCATCCAGATAGGTGCTGCCGGGTTCCATGAGAGCATCAGCGGTGGCCAGAACTGGTTGATTTTCTCCATCCTGCAGGCGCTTGGATTTACCGCTGGTGTGCTGGTCCTGCTCCAGGGTGTCCGCATGCTGATCGCCGAGATCGTCCCGGCGTTCAAGGGTATTGCCGAGCGGGTAATCCCTGGTGCAATACCCGCCTTGGACTGCCCGGTGATCTACCCCTTCGCTCCCAACTCACTGATCATCGGACTGATCTCGGGTACGATCGGTCAGGTTCTGGGCATGGTGGCGCTGGCTTTGATCCGCTGGCCGGTCCCACTGCCAAGCATGATCGCCGCCTTTTTCGCTAGTGGCGCCGGCGCGATCTTCGGTAACGCCACTGGTGGTAAACGCGGCGCTTGGGCCGGTGGATTCCTATGGGGTTTCGTGGGCTGGTTCATGATCAGCTTCGCCTACAAGTTCCAAGTCTTTGGCGACCTGGCTGGTATGGGCGCCGTAGCCCTGGGCTTCACGGTCCCAGACGCCATCGTCCCCGGCATCGTGATCTGGCTGATCGCTAAATTGTTCGGAGTTTAGCGGCCTACAACTCAAATGGACTGGGCTGTCTAAAAAGAAGGTTTATACAGCCCTTAGGGTGAGGGGCAAAGTACCTTATCAGAAGTTTAACCCCTCACCCCAACCCTCTCCCCACTGGGGAGAGGGAAACCTCATCACCCCTCTCCCTTTTAGGGAGATGGGCTGGGGGTGAGGGTCGGAGTAGCCTCTTTTTATCGCAATAGAAATCTACAATAAAGTTGTCCATTGGATGTTGGCGTCGGAATTTCATTCCAGCAAGTTGGCGCGATCGAAGTTCTCGCCAGAGTTTCTCTTCGATCGGTGTCACACTACGTCGCAGATTTCGAGCATGACTACGAGTTATGTGACCCCTTTTTCCTGCTGGAGGCTGCTTCTTTCAGCAGACTCAACTTATAAATGGTAAATTTATATACAATGACTCCACTTAAAAAAAGGTCAACCGCGAGAAGAGGAAATCCATCTAAATCCCACCCAACCACACAGTGAGTAAGTCATCCAAAACAAGAACTCAAGAGGCAAGAATATGTCAGGTAAGCTCTACATTCAGAAGATTCAGGAACGCATCGGTCAGATCGAGAAGAATGCCTGGCCTCAAATTCAAAACGCGGCCGAGATGGTTGCCGATGTCGTTGAAAAAGACGGACTGGTACACGCCTTCGGCTCGGGGCATACACACATTCTGGTAGAAGAAATTTGGTGCCGAGCCGGCGGCCTGGCACCGATTAACCCACTTCTTGATCCTAACCAAATGCCATATACAGGTCCGTTCAAAGGAAGTGCTTTGGAGAAATTGGAAGGGTATGGCAAGATACTCTTCGAGACCCACGACGCCGATCCCGGCGATGTGATGATTGTGCTCTCGAACTCGGGGCGTAATCCAACCCCAATTGAGATCGCATTAGCAGCCAAAGAACGCGGGTTAAAAGTAATTGGGATTACCTCAATGGACTATTCCCGACAAGTTCCCTCGCGTCATTCAAGCGGGAAGAAGCTCTATGAGATCGCTGATTTGGTGATTGACAATCTGAGCCCACTTGGAGACGCGCTGGTAGAACTAGAGAACTCTAGCATTAAGGTGGGTCCTAGCACGACGGTATTGAACGCATTAATCCTGAATGCCATCGTGTGTGAGGCAACAGACACTCTCCTTAAACGTGGAGTGGAGCCTCCGATCTTCGTGAGCGCTAACCTTGATGTACCCATGGAGCACAACCAGCGGCTCTTCAAGCAATTCAAACCGAGAGTGAGGTTCTTCGATCGATACCCAGGATAAAAGGGCTTGCTGCTCGATCCGGCTTAGGCCCTCCCCCACTAGTGATTATGCTATTCAGGACGAGCATTATTATTCTGTGATTATCATCCTTCATCGGGCAAAGGGATAAAGAGGAGACATATAATGCGTACGATAATTTCTGGTGGAATCATCCTCACTCCAGATCAAACGCTGCGAGATCACTATTTGGTGATAGAAGACCAAAAAATTAAGTCCCTAGTAGCTGACGGTGTTAGCGCTCAAGGCAAGGATGAGCGCTTGATCAACGCCCATGGTCTATGGGTGATCCCTGGCTTGATCGACATCCACGTTCATGGCAGCGACGGTCATGACACCATGGATGCCACCCCTGAAGCGATCCACGGGATGGCGCGCTTCTTTGCCAGCCACGGCGTGACAAGCTTCCTGCCGACCACGGTTTCCACTGCATCCGATTCTATCACCGCTGCAATAGACAACATCTCCAACACCGAGCAGCCTGCTGATGGCGCTCATATCCTCGGGGTGCACCTTGAAGGTCCTTATTTGAATATGAAATTTAAAGGAGCCCAACCACCGGAACACATTCGAAACCCCGATCCCGAGGAATACCTACCTTGGTTAGCAAACAGTAAGGTTCGGCTAATTACCCTGGCCCCTGAAATCGAAGGAGCCTTATCCCTAATCGACCGTGGGATTGCCCAGGGGATACAGTTCGCCGTCGGGCATAGCGGCGCAAGTTATGAAGAGATGCTCGCTGCGGCCAATCACGGCTTGCGCCAAGCGACGCACACGTTTAATGGCATGCTTGGCGTCCATCATCGACAACCCGGGACAGCCGGTGCGGTGTTGATGGACGATCGTATTTACGCCCAAGTGATCGCTGATGGCGTTCATCTCCATCCGGCCATCGTCAAGTTACTCGTACGCTGCAAGACCCCTTCGCGCACTATCCTGATCACGGATGCGATGCGGGCAACCGGACTTGCCGACGGC
>JAUWHR010000098.1 GCA_030605795.1 Anaerolineae bacterium
TTAAAAAGTGTGCACTCAAAAAACTACCCTCGCGGTGGGGGGTGGGTTATTGGTGGGGGTGGGGGCGCCCCCCCCACCCCCACATATACCGGTCCTCTTCTCGCGGTTGACCTTTTTTCAGTGGAGTCTTCAAAAAAATAAATTACCTTCTTCGACACTGGAAATCTTGGACGGACACGAATTATTTAAAGGTTGTAGTAACTGATTTCAATTCTTTGATTGTATGGTTTGGCGAGTTCCCAGGGAGGTAGTGATGGCTCAGTGTGAGAAAGGAGAGCCGGCTGTGCTGAAAGATCTGGGGGATGTTCCCTGAACAGCCGTCGAACGTGTGGCCGGTATCGTAATACTTACCCCAAGTGGAACACTCTATAAATCTTAAAGACCAAGTGAATAAGGAGATGGAAGTCAGAGGCGAGTTTGGATTTCGGTATTTATCCGCTGAACTTCAGCAGTATCTCGCTATCGTGCTAATAGGGTCTAGCTTGTAGGTCTGGTTAACTTCTAGGTGAAGCATGAACTTACTGACCGAGATTTTTGTTGAGGTAGTGTTTTTTTGTAGGATCTTGGCAGGTTTGTTGCAACCCAATGCGTAGGGGTGTGAAGTAGATCCGGTGTAGGGTGAAACCTGACGAGTCGCTTTGCGAGGGATCTAAACCTGATGAAATTATCCCAACTCTGATGACGGTTGGTAACCGGCAGTGGCCCTCAAGCGATGATTGGATAGATGATTGTGGAAACGACCCAAGTGATCCGAACAAGAGCTGTTGCTACAAGGCGTCCAGTGAGGCGTGGAAAGCCAAGGCGGTTGAAGGCTGGGTTTGGAATAACCGCCGGGTTGGTGGTCTTGGCAACGCTACCAGTATTTATCGTGTTGTGTGTGTATGCTTATTTCCAAATCTTGGGGATCATCCTGCCAGGGGTGCAGGTTGGTGGGGTACAGGTACAGGGCCTGACCGTCCATGAGGCGGTCGCAAAGATAGACCGGGTGTGGAATGTGGATTACCGCATCACGGCCGTCGATACTACCGAGCTTGCTCGCTCGTGGGTCGTGATGCCGTCCGAGTTCGGTCTACGGGTTGACGCCCTAGCCAACGCAGAGCAGGCTTATAGTATAGGTCGCAACCAGGGGATTATTGCCGGGGTGACTCATATAATCAATACATGGATGTACGGCGGGGAGGTTACCCCGTGGGTCATCCTTGACCCAATTGCCGCCCGTGCTGGGTTGGAAGCATGGAGGGCACGGGTGGAGGTGCCGTCGGTGGAGGGCACTCTGGCTTTGGATGGTGGTGAGGTTGTGCAGACCATCGGCCAGGTAGGGAAAATTCTGGACATTGAGGCCAGCCTTAGACTGCTCTCTGGCGACCCGGCCGCGGTGATGCTGGACTATCGTTTCGTACCACTGGTGATGGAGACGATCGAGCCAACCATTATCGAGGTCTCGGCGACTGCCGCAGAAGCCGAGCGCTTGCTTGGTTCGGGGATGACCATTGGCGCTTACGACCCCGTGACAGGCGAACGGTTCAACTGGGTACCAACTCGGCGGGAGATCGCCTCTTGGCTGCGCATCGAACGCGACCAGAGCGAATTCCACATCGTAATGGATGACGGCTTGTTGGCGGCTTACCTGGTTGATCTCGACATCAGCCTGGGCGACAATCGGTTCTTTGACCATGACAAGGGGTTGGCAATTGTGAAGGGGGATTTACAGAACGGCAATTCGGAGACGCTCCTGATCAATTACCAACCGACATCCTACGTTGTCCTGCCCACCGACACAATGGCGACGATCAGCTTCCAATTCGGGATGCCTTATTGGAAAATTTTTGAGTTCAACCCGACGGTGGCCGCCAGGGGGTTGGTTGTGGGAGAAACGATAACTATACCACCAGCAGACGCCATGCTCACCTTGCCAGTGGTGGTGAACAAGCGCATCGTCATCAGCATCAGCCAACAGCGCATGTGGGTATACCAAGATGGGGAATTATTCCGGGAACACGTTGTCAGCACGGGGATGTCGAGCTCACCTACGTTGCCCGGCATTTTTCAAGTCCAATGGCGCTATGTGAATGCATATGGCTCACGATGGGATCTGTGGATGCCACACTTCCTGGGTATTTATGAAGCGTCACCGGGTTTCATCAATGGGATCCATGGTCTACCACTGCTTTCAAATGGCGTGCGGTTGTGGGGAAATGTTCTGGGCCGACCAGCTTCCTACGGCTGTATTATTCTAGACCTAGATGAGGCCGAAGAACTCTATAACTGGGCTGAGGATGGAGTGGTGGTCGAGATTCAGCCATGACTGCATCGAATTGGTTGCCTGTGGTGTGTCGGTAGTAAGGTTGAATAGCTTATGGATTACGTTTTGATCAAATAAGAATGCCGTGCTGGAATCGGAGGGGGATTATTAACTGAATGACCTTTGACAACTTGGCGTAATAAATTTACCCCCCAAAAAAAAAGGCTTCAGGCTCTCGGGAACTTGTAAGAGGTTTATATCGTCTATTGAGTGCAGTGTTGGTAATGCACCGGCATGCCACTATGCCGGGTTTTATCTGCAAATCGACATTCGGAGTGATTTTCAAGCCAAATTTAGATTTGCATCAGTAGACTGCACTGAAAAAAGCCCAAATGCGAGAAAGGGAACGATATATGCGGCAAAAGGAGTGTGGGACAATGGGGAGTTTAATCCATAAACGTATTTCAATGGTTGTGTTACTGGTAACGATCATAGCTCTGCCTTTGGTTGGCTGTACCCAGCCGTCGGCAGAGGCGATGGTGGCGCATTCCGATGTTAGGCGTGTAATTTCACCGTATGTGGAAATTGCTGATCTTAAAGAGCTGGTCGAAGGGAATACTACTTTTGCGCTCGACCTATATCAGACCCTGCGTGGGGAAGAAGGAAATCTGTTTTTTTCGCCATACAGTATTTCGTTAGCACTGGCGATGACCTATGCTGGGGCTAGGGGTGAGACAGAGCAACAAATGGCGGATACACTCCGCTTCACCTTACCTCAGGACCGTCTACATCCGGCCTTTAATATGGTCGATCTTGAACTTTCCAGTCGTGGTGAAGACGTTGATGAGCAATTAGGGGAAGCTTTCCGTTTGAACATCGCCAATTCCATCTGGGGTCAGCGTGGTTACGACTTCCTACCTGAGTTTCTTGATGTACTAGCATTGAACTATGGCGCAGGTTTGCGTCTGGTCGATTACGTGGAGGCACCGGAAGAGGCGCGGCAGATTGTCAACCAATGGGTCAGCGATCAGACAGAAGAGAAAATCAAGGACCTGATCCCGCAGGGTGCTATTGATTCATTGACCAGGCTGGTCCTGGCGAATGCGATTTACTTCAATGCTGGATGGTTCTATCCTTTCGAAGAGGGGCAGACCCGCGATGGCGATTTCAACCTGTTGGGGGGTGGACAGGTTAGCGTGCCGATGATGTCGCAGTCGAAGATGCTAGGATACGCCGAAGGTGAGGGATATCAGGCTGTCGCGTTACCCTATGTTGGCGGGGAAATGGCTATGGTCATCCTGCTTCCAGGGGTTGGCCAATTTGAGTGGTTTGAAGACTGCCTGAACAGCGAATTGCTATCAGATATATTGCAGGACATTGAAATGCGAGAAGTAGCGATCACGATGCCCAAGTTTGAATACGAATCAAGCTTCCAGTTGAGTGATATGCTCATCGAGATGGGCATGCCGAGCGCCTTCGGTGACGCGGATTTCTCGGGGATGACTGGCACACGAGAACTCTTCATCAGTGAGGTGGTGCATAAAGCGTTTATATCGGTGGACGAAGAAGGAACTGAAGCGGCTGCTGCGACCGCGGTGATTATGTCCTTGACAGCAGCTCCGGCCCCTGCGGTCGAAGTGACGATTGATCGCCCCTTCATCTACATTATCCGCGACCTCCAGACCGGCACGGTCTTGTTTGTTGGCCGGGTGCTGAATCCAGCCGAATAGTTGTTGCCGGAATATCCATCCGCGCTAGTTCTCAGCGCGTGTCTAATAGAATCTAAACTCGACGGGTCTTTGAAAAGATAACCTCATTCAGGAGAATAGGTTGAGACCCATCGGGTTTTATTTTGGGTTATAACCGAAAGTTGTGGATTGGCATGAAAAAGAAAGGCGGCGTATCCTTCGGGTGTCAAAACCCAAAGCCGGTAAATACCGGGGAAAGGATACGCCATGTACGAGCTTATCACGAATAATGCTGAAGGAACAGCGCCGGAAGTTACTCAAAGTCTGGATGAGTTGGCTCGCGAAGGTGCACGGAGGATGATAGCAAAAGCCTTGAA
>JAUWHR010000075.1 GCA_030605795.1 Anaerolineae bacterium
AGGACAGTGCTGAACCATTACCTACAGCTACGTTACAGCAAATGTTGGTCTTCAATCACCTGCAGGATGCAGGAAAGGTGTCAGCGGCAGGTGTTGTGGTAGCCGGGTGAACAGGTCTAATGGGAGCCTGTTTTGACTCAATGTGAGCTCTCGGCTCAGTGTAAGGGAAGTTGGTCGGGATGATTAGCTTCCCTTACACCTAAAATCGGACAGTTGTGCGGGATGCAAGCTGTCTAAATCTCCAAACGATGACGGGATGTCATCACCTAAATTGGATTACAAATCTGCTCAGTCCATGAAGGACTGGGCTTCGGAGCATATGATGGCTAAACAATTTAGTACTCCGGTTGATCGTACGGGAGACGACAAGGCGGAAAGTAAGCGTGTAAATGAAATGATCAGGTCTGGTCGTGGAAGGTCAGTTACGTTGCCCATTACAGGAGATAAAGTGGCTAAAGGCATGGGCAACTTCATTCGGGCAAGTGCAGGCCGAGGAGTTTCGGATCCTGTTGTTGCAGCTGCGTTAGCCAAATAGGAACAGTTAAATATTGATGATGCTAATCCACGACTTGTTACGGCACTGGAAAAAATGTCCGACGACCAGTTGAAGGAAGCTTTAGCTGAGGCTGAGAAGTCCGAGCCCAAACGTAGCCGAGGGAGACCACGTGGTGGTGCTGGTGCAGGTATGCATACTCAGCAGGTAAGGAGTAGACCAGTATCCATGTCCGCCTTGATCCGCCATGTCGCCCGGGAACGTAGGCGTCAAACGAAGTTAGATAAGGAGAACTTGCCGTGAGAGTTGCGCGCATGGTCATTAGAGAATTTATGCCTGATGGTGACAGTAGTGAATTTGAGATTGCAGCCACTATACGGGACGACTTCCAAAAACAGCTGGACAAGATCCTAACCAAACGATTAGTGGACGATGTATGGGAATGTGCCTATGAGTTTGCTGAGGCATCATTTAGCCTATGGAAGGTGGAATATGGCTTGATCAAGACCGTCCAGGCTTTCATTGACGATCTCCTGGACAGGAAACGCCTAGAAGCGACTAGCCAAAACCAACCATTAGCTGCACTTTCGCAGGCGTTAGGGAAGAAAGAGGTTCCACGTGACGAAGCCTTGGCTAAAATCCGGACTTTGCATGACCTACAAGAGAAGCAGGGAACCGGGTTTTCTTCGGCTCACCATATTGATGTCAAATCTCTGCGTGTTTGGCGGGGACGATGTCGGATGGCACTTGGTGCACTGGCTCGTGTTGCCGATACTAGGTTTCCATTGCCTTTACCTGGGAGAAGGACAGATATTCCATTCAGCGCCATGAAGCCGGAAGTGAGGTTAGGTCTTGTTGAGGCAACAGGTGAGATTGAAGTCCGGTCAAGATTATTCGCAGATAACACGGAAGATGCACTTGTTGAACAGGTTGAAAAGGACAAGTTGACTAAGGCTCGCAGGAAAGAGTTGCGAAAATGGGCCAAACAACAGGGTTTACAGCCCATGTCTGTATCGGAAGTAAGCGAAGACCAGCCAGAAAAGGTTGAATTTGACGGAGTGAAGACGAAGGCAGAAGTGGCTGTTCATGAGGAAATAACGATACCACTAGCGGTGGAACCATTTGAACCTGTAAATGCACCGTAGAAAACCGTAGGAAAGGGTTACTTAGAAGGAGTTTATTACAGACCAAGAGATTTTTTAGCTGCTTCTGTGGCAATTTTTGTGATAACTTCCACTACAATTCCCCTTGCCTCATCTCCCAACTTTGCTAAATAACGTTTTACACGTGTGGCTGCAAGCTCTGTTCTGGGAGTATCTGTCACCAAATCATTAATGCTTTTTGTAAGCAATTCACGCTCATCCTCACTCAAATCCCCTAACTCAGCTACCAACTCCCGTGCTGCCTTTATTGCCCTTTGTGTCCACGGCAAGGAATGTCCACAAGCGTGGCAAAACACAGGAGGTCGATAACTAGACATGATGACAACATCTTCTGCAAAGTATTCTCCACGTATCGGTGTTTCACACCGAGGACACTTCGTAATCGTTTTACTTCCACAATGGGCACAGAATTCTGAGGAGTGCTCCGGAAATGACCGAACGGCAGGATTAATTACATGACCATTCAGGCAAATTTGTGCAATTTCATAACCACTACGCATGTTATTCCTCCCCCAATCTAGTGGGTCGCCAATATCCATTTGACACTCCGTCTGATCTTGTGGACTAATTCTCGCACTATCAAAGTGAATTTACAACTCCTCAATTTGCATCTCCCTCTTGTTTCATATAAGCTTATGTAATCAATTTTAGCCTCGGCGCAGTGGGGACCAAGGCACTTTCATTGAATCCAAATGCCCGACTTCGTTTGAGGTTGGGCTTTGTTTATTAGTGGAAATGTTTCCATAATTTGCTCTAGTGAGGGAGTTATCTGGAAAAATTTCCACGGAATCACTAGATAGGCCGCATGCTGTAATTTTGCGATAGGAATCTACCTAAATGGAAAATTTATCTAATTGGCTTCGCGAGGCATTTGCAGAGACCGTTGCTCGCGTAATCGCGGGTGTCATTGTTGGTTTCCTCATCGCAGTTCTTGCAGGAATATCATCTTATGGATTCTCAAGATTCCTTCTTCAGGAGGTCCGCGTCCAGGTACTGCTTCTCGTCATACTTTCCCTATTCTCACTAGTTGGCCTCCTTGCAGGTGTCGTTCCTATCTGGCGAATTGTCACTAAAAAGAGGCTCTTGTCTCATATTCGTCCGTTGGACGCCAGTCTCGAGGATGCAAGCAAGGCTATTCTTGATCAGTTAGCGCATGTTGAAGCCGGTAAAGAGATCTACGTTAAGCGTGAGCAGACGGATTTCAAGGCAAAGACTCTCTCACTTTTCGATACTTGGGAGACTCAAGTCACACAATACCTTCAACCTGTTGATCATGAGCAAATTAATTTGTTAAGAGATGAGATCTCGTCCCGTAGTCTTCAGCATTCCAGAAAAGAAGCAAAAGTATGGATTTCTAAAATCAAGGTATTTACTCAGAAGACAAGATTATAAATAATTTGGTGTTCACGTATGCGGCCTAGCCCCTCGCTGGAGCAGACACCGCTCAGCTCGAGGCTGTTGGGTATCTTAGATGAAATCTCGTATCTCGAGACTCTTCAATCAATTGCGAGCCCGCCTTCGACAGTGTTTCAAAGAAGGCTTCTGGTTCCCAGGATTTCGGTCAGCAATAGCTTATTCTAACAGCCACTTTTTCTTTGGATACAAATTTAAACGCTGGCTTGCCCAGGGAGAAGAAGATGCTCCCCCTGGAGCTTCAGAATTCTATCAATTCATCCTTATTGTAATCGCAGTCGCTTGGGTTCTTACAGTAAACAGTCCCTTACACCCAATTCTCTATCGTGCGGGGTTTCGCATCCTGGGGGGTGGTATTGCTGGGTATTTTATTCTCGAGATGTTCATCTTTTCTCTCGACTGGATATTTTCTGCGAGACTGCCACTAGAGTCATATAGACGATCGTTAGCAACTATGTTACTCAGTCTGATTGAAGTAGCTCTCTTCTTCTTTATTTTTCTGTCTTTGGCAAACTGTCATGAACTCCAGCGTTCTCCGATCGTAGATTCTTACGAGAACGTCATCGCTTTCATTAGCTTACAGCTTCCAAAAGTAAGTGATACTGCCCTATGTTGTTTCACCGCACATTTCCAGAGACTGGTCGGAGCGGTCATATTGGTGATTATCACTGCGAGTCTTATAGGTGAAGTAATACGTGAACAGAAGGAAAATGGGGAGAAGTCATAGGATTGGTTTGAAATTTACGTATAAAATGGTGCGGTTTAGTTTTTTAAACGTTTTTTACGGAGCAAAAATTGCAGGAACGTGGCATTGATCCGGATGATACAAAGGATTTTCTTCGTGGAATTGAAGATATAAAAACTCCCCCCTCATTCGCTTGAAAAAATATTATTTTTGGTCTACGCTGAGACGAACTTTATTTGGTCTATTGAAACTTACTAATTACTCAATGCCGAGAGCCAGAATCGAACTGGCGACACCTTGATTTTCAGTCAAGTGCTCTACCAACTGAGCTATCTCGGCAAGCTGTGGGGATTGTACTCGGCGGGTTGAAAATCGTCAAGAAAGACGGTTGGCATCCGAGTAATAAGCTTCCTAGAACGATGATCGGCGACAATTAGCGGACGATTGAAAGACTGGATGCCGCATTCTTTATCATCTGCTCGATCCCATAACGGATAGTTTATCTATGGTAAGTAGATGTTGAAGTGATCGAACACCTCCCCGTCAGGCGTCATCGCCTTTCCAGTCAGTGTATTTCCATCGATAGTTATGTGGACAAGGTGATAGACAGACTGAAAAACAAGGAGGTACTCATCCGGTTCGATGCTGTCTGATAATGCTCCACCACCTCCACCGGTGACAACGTAGATCACGTTGTTTACATTGCTGCGTTGGTAATTGTGATTATGTCCGTTGAAGACGATATCGACGCCGTGTTGTTCGAATAATGGCGTCAAGCTTGAACGAATATGTTGTTCTCGAGATCCTTCATATTCGGATGTGAAAGGTGATTTATGGAAGAAGACAAAGGTCCAAGGTTTTGGGTTGTGGGTAAGTTCCTTCTCCAACAATCGATATTGGTCGCTATTGATGGTTATGTCAGTCTTCCCGTCGACTTGGAGGCAAATAAACCGGGCATTCCCATAGTCGAAGGAGTACCAACGCTCATTGCCGGGAAGGTAAAAACGTTCGAAGTATTGCTCGCTGCTCTTCTCGTGGTTCCCCAGGGTGGGGTAAAGAGGTAGTCGGGTTAAGAGATCACGTTCAACATCGAAGAAGGCATCCCACTCAGATGGTTCGAGACCGTTATTCACAAGATCGCCGACGTGAAGCCCAAAGTCGGGTTCAAGGGCAATGGCTTGGTTTACTATGGATTGGTGATGGTTGTTATCGAAATGAGTATCGCCATAAACCACAAAATTGAACGTTGTGTGGTCTGGGCCAGCCGCAGAGCGAAAGGTCAGATCCTCAGAGAAGGCGATACCGTCGATTAAAAGACGATAGTGGTAGATGGTATACGGTTCGAGGCCTGTGAGCGTAACGTGGTGTCGTGTCCCTGTTTCCTGTTTAGTTACTGTCGAGCGATACTCTTCTGTCTCGCCGAAGACGACTGCCCCTTGACTGGTCTCCCCAGTCTCCCACGCGACGATCACCGAATTGGTTGTGACGTTTTGGAGATAAGGCCCAAGAAGGTATCCAATTCTTTCCGATACATCGTCGTAGGAAATTTGGTAATTTGGAAGGGTCATCGTGGTTGATGACCAGAGCGTAGGTGTCACAGTGGGCGAGGGGGGTAAGGTCGGGGTCCATGCAGACGGCAATTCAACCGTCGATACTGCTCTAGTAGCGTCCCCTACAATTGCTACTGGGGTTGAGATAGGTTTAAACAAGGTCGCCCATAAGTAAATGGTCGTTCCTCCTACCGCGATTACGGCCACGACCATCAATCCAAGGATAATTATTTTCCATATCGGCATTCTCATATGAAGTTACCTTGATTATGAGAGTGAAGCTGCTGAAAAAGGCAACCAGTCACAATCCCTCGAGGCGCAAGTCGGTTAGTTCGAGCCATTGCTCCTCTTCAGTGGGGAGTATACCGAAGCGAAAGCCACCGTCTGGGGAAGCAACGGCATATTGGTTGTCGATCCAAGCCACGAAACCCAACGGGCCCGATGGTAGTGTAGAAGAAGTGAGTACCGTCTCTCTATCGACCTCGAAGGTAGCACCCTCTGACAGCCAGGTTATTGAGTATCGATGCCATTCCCGGAGGCTCGGGTCGAGAAGCCGTTCGTCAGCATCGATCGTCTGTAACGCGACCCGCATTACCCAATGTCGCAGGCAGGGGACCTGGGCCAGTGCTACTGCGCCGGCAGCGATTGGTGCCAGAAGCAGGGATGGGATGGCCGGCGTGTCGATGCTGGAGGCTTTCCAGCCGTGGCCAGGAACGCCGGGTACAAGAGTCATATCGCTGGGAGGTGATCCATAGAAGAACCACAGCGCTTGAGGCGCGGCCGGTATTCTACGCGCAGCTCCACTCTGACCGAGAGAAAATGTGAAGGGGTCGTTCCAGAAGCCAAAGCCAAGGGTGCCGATCGGGTGGGAGTGTGAGGCGCGTGCCCTTAGAGATAAACGAAGCGGCGGTCGCCATGGGAATCGGCGGCGTGGTAGTTGGTGGTAATCGTCTACCTGGGCGACAGCGTATCCGCGTGCAGTAGGGGGGAGGATCAGGCGGAAATTTCCGGGTGTCTCTTGCACACTCCCGCCGCCAGTCTCCAGCCGCTCAAGCTGCACTGGTAAGACCTTCATGAGACCAATTCTAATTCGTATCCATCCTTAACTCAACCGATTTGACCGGACGGTGCCATGAATAAGTTAATAACAAGGTAGTGATGGCTGAATCCTGCAGAGCAATCAGATGGGTTATATTCTGGAGTGCGCAAGTTGTGCTTACGCAGCCGAAGCTGAGCTTCAGCACTCAAAATGTTCTCTTGCGTAGCATTAGGGAAACCACAGGCTTTTGGCAAGGTGATGGGCAATCGTGTATAATCCCACCCTTGTAAGTCAGGAGGTAAGGTGGAAATAACCTGGTATGGTCTGTCTTGTTTTCGGATGATCGATCGGGGCTTGGCGAGCGTCGTAACCGACCCCTATGACTCAAGCCTTGGACTTCCTGAGGTCAAGCTCAAAGCTGATATCGTAACCGTTAGCCTTGATGCCCCTGGGTATAACTATGTCAAGGGGGTGAAGGGGCCGAGGCGGGTGATCCAAGGCCCGGGAGAGTTTGAAATCGGCGGCGTCTTCATTATCAGCATCCTGATGGTTCCCAAGGATGGCAAGAAGATAAAAATTAAACCGAATTTGCTTTTTGTATTTGACTTTAACCGGTTGACTGTAGCTCACCTAGGCAGTTTATCCTATGTGCCGTCCCATTCTCAGATCGAGGATCTAGGCGCAGTGGATATTGCCCTAATTCCGGTTGGGGGTGGTGGAGCACTCACGTCATCACAAGCAGCTGAAGTCATTAGCCTCATTGAACCCTCGATTGTGGTGCCGATGCATTATAAGACTGGTAAAGAAGATCTGGAGCTTGGATCCGTCTCCCGGTTTCTCTCCGAGATGGGGATCGCTGAGCAGGAGCCCATACCCTCCTTGAAGATCACAAAGAGCAGACTTTCGTCAGAGAATCAAGTAATAGTCCTCCAACCAGCTGGTTGAATGTATGAGTGTTAAATGAGCAGAGGCTAGATTTCTAATATAGTAATGACTTACGCAACTCAGGGTCAAAAGGTGCCCGGCACTTACAAATGAGAGTATCAAGGCATCAAGGATGTGTCGAAAGCAATGATTTCAGCTTTCAAAAGGGATGTTTAAGTGCCGGGCACCTCAACTGTGTAACTTCTGATAGTATTAGATCGAGAGGGTGACCGATGCCGGTCAAGTTACTCATGACCTGGGATATGGTTCCAGGGCGGGAACAAGAGTATTTCGAATTCCTTGTGCGGGAATTTGTCCCCGGCATGCAACGACTTGGAATTCAACCGAGCGAGGCTTGGTACACAACCTACGGGGACGCTCCCCAGATGTTGACCGGCTTCGTGGCGGAGGATGTCGAAGTCATGCGCCATGCCCTGGAAACTGAGGAATGGGCAAAGTTAAGCGATCGTCTCTTCGGGTTCGTCACCAACTTCAAATCCAAGGTAGTACGGGCGACAGGTGGTTTCCAAATATAAGGGTTGGAATCAAAAAGAGCCGGGGTCAACACCCGGCTCCTTTACTATTAACCTATGATTCAGTCATCTCCAGCGGTTTCATTGGAAGGTGAGTTCCCATTATCCTTCTTGTTCTTCGGTTTATCCGATTTATCCTCGGACTTCTTAACGGAGCCCTGCCCCGACGGAGAGCGATGATCAGTAGAGTAGAACCCCGAGCCTTTAAAGAGAATCCCAACCGGCTGGTACACTTTTCGTAAAGTATTCTTACCACATTCTGGACATCGGGTGAGCTGCCGGTCGTCAAAATGTTGACGCCGGTCAAACTGCACTCCACAGTGTTCACAGCGATAGGTATAAATCGGCATCGTAGCTCTTCTCCCTTACCATGGTGAATTATAGTCCTCTCGTGAAATGGTTTCAAGCTGTTAAGTGTAAGAAATGTATTAGCTTTTGGTAAGCGAATTTTATGGTTCATTCCTCGGGGTGGTGAACTTCCGGTTGACGGTGACGCGGTGGGAAGGTATGATGGTATTTGCAGGTGGGTCGGCTGGGCGATCGCAGGCAGTGAAAGCTGTCTGAGGAAAGTCCGCGCTCCGTAGAGCACAGTGCCGGGTAACACCCGGACGGGGAGACCCGGGGAAAGGGCCACAGAAAACGACCGCCTGATTAGCTGGGAGCGGCATAGTTCGCTCCTGGCGGGTGTCGAGGTAAAGTATTAACGTTGACACTTAGTCAATCAGGCAAGGGTGAAAAGGTGGTGTAAGAGACCACCGGCGTCGACAGCAATGCCGGCGGCCAGGTAACCCTCACTGGGAGCAAGGCCAAGCAGGAGCGAAGTCCGTACGCGGACGGGGGGCTGCTCGTCCCCCTCGAGTTCCGGGTAGGCTGCACGAGCCCCACGGTGACGTGTGGGCCTAGATAGATGATCGCTCAGACAGGAGCCTGCAGGATGAAGGGCTTGTCCGTAAACTGCAAGCTCTGGTCAGACAAAACGCGGCTTATAAGCCGACCTACAGCCACCGCCCCGGAGGTTCGCCTCCGGGGCGAGTGATTCTTTTCTCAATTTTTAAGCGTGAGTGCACTGAAAAAACTACCCTCGAGGAGTGGGGACCGGTATATATGTCAGGGTGCGGGCGCAGTCCGCATCCTGACATATATACCGGTCCTCTTCTCGCGGTTGACCTTTTTTCAGTGGAGTAAAGCGTGTTATACAAACCTCAACTTCGAGCCTAACGAAACGGCCTCGGATGGTGGAAGGATCGAATGTTGCGGTCAAAGTATTTCCTCCCAGATTGCCGACATAGGAATAAGGTACTGATCCTTAAAATTACCCTTTTGGGTTGCGTTAGTGGTGCAGATTGTTATATACTGTGGGCACTTGTGGGTTAAAGTGGGGTGTAGTGGGGCGCCGGTGCAGACCGGCGTTCCGGTTTGTATCAGATGAGTAGAACACATGTTCCTAAGTCAATTTACCCATAGCATTGATGCTAAAGGCAGGCTAACCATCCCGGTGCGATTTCGCGCCGAGCTCTCATCCGGTGCTTACGTAACTCAGGGTTTTGAGCGCAACTTGATGGTTTATACCACAAAAAGCTTCCATCGGCTGGCCCAGCGAGCCACCAAGCTCAGCAACACGGACCCGGAAGCGCGCGCGGTAAGGCGAGTGATCTTTGGGAGAGCGATCGATGTCAGCCTGGATGGAGCCGGTCGCATCCTCATCCCGCCTTTTCTTCGCCAGTATGCCATGTTGGATGGTGAGACCACAATCGTTGGTGCGGGGGAATATTTCGAGATTTGGAACGCTGAAGCTTGGGAGCAGGAACTGGTTGCAGTAGCCGACCCTGAAACCAACGCTCAGCGTTTTACTGCCTTTGACCTTTCGGCGGGGTAGGTGATGGGTGCGTCGATCGACGCTGCCCATACCGGCGGACATACCCCGGTACTTTACCAACGCGTTCTCCACGCACTCAAACCGAAGGCGGGAGGACGCTATATAGATGGCACTATTGGAGCCGGGGGGCATGCCGCCGGAATTCTAGAGGCATCCTCCCCGGATGGTCAGGTGCTTGGCCTTGACCTCGACCCGGCTGCGTTGACGATAGCCAGGGATCGGCTGGCATCCTTTAGCGGAAGAGTGCACTTGAGGCATGGATCCTACGTGAATATCGCCGCCTTTCTCGCCTCGCTAGGTTGGCAGGCGATAGACGGTTTGCTTCTCGACCTGGGTGTATCGTCAATGCAACTAAGCGATGCCGCTCGTGGGTTCTCCTTCCGTCTAGAAGGACCGCTTGATATGCGCTTTGACCCGACCCAGGCGACGACTGCCGCAGATCTAGTGAATAACTTATCTGAGCGGGAGCTGGCTGACTTGATTGCCCGCTACGGAGAAGAACCTCGAGCGCGGAAGGTCGCCCGGGCGATAGTGAATGCCCGACCGTTCACTACCACACGTGAGTTGTCCGAGGTAGTCGCTCGAGCAGCAGGTCGAGGTCGAAAACGGATTCATCCGGCCACGCGCACGTTTCAGGCGCTGCGCATTGATGTAAACGATGAGTTGGAGGCATTGAAAGCAGGCCTCAGTCAGGCGGTTGATCTGCTGAACCCTGGCGGTCGGATTGTAGTGATCGCCTTCCACTCATTGGAGGATCGACAGGTCAAACGGTTCTTTCGACAGGAGAGTCTGGAATGCATCTGCCCGCCCAGACAGCCTGTCTGTACATGTGCTCACCGAGCTCGTCTGCGGGTGATTACCCGTCGCCCGATTCGGCCGCAGGAAGCTGAAGTACAGGGCAATCCACGGGCTCGTAGTGCCCGCTTACGCGTGGCGGAGCGGCTTTGACTGGCACGATCCTTGCATGAATCGGTATGAATATAAGGTGAGGTTTGAAAGGTGATGCGACGTCGGATTCAGGCTTTCAAACAAGCGCCATGGCGAACCCAGATCCGGCTGACCGGAGGGACCATGCTGCCGCTGATCGCGTTGCTAATCGTTGGTGGGATGTACTTGGCAGTCAACGCCCGGCGTGCACAAGCTGGTCGCCAGGTGTTGGTGCTCCAGAAGAAGCAGGCGGAATTGGAGCGCATGAACGCTGATTTGACCGCCATGTTGGCTGAGCTGACCTCACCAGAACAGATGTTAGAACGGGCACTATCGCTTGGGTATCGCCCGGCAAAGCCGGGGGAGGTAGAGTACATCCTGGTTGAGGGCTATCCTGGTCCACCGGTGTTCGTCGCTCCGCGTCCACCAGCGTCATCCAGCATGGGCGAGGGAACGCTATCCCCTGCTTACACCGAAACCTTGGGCGAATGGTTATTGCGTTGGTTGAGCTGGGGAGGCGGAGGCGGGCAATGATTGATCAGGGACCATCACGGCACCGGATCAGACTAGTTCTCCTGTTCATCGCGATCCTCGTTCTGGCCATGGTAGTTCAATTGATACGGGTCCAATTTGGCCCGTATGCCCCGGCGTTCGCCGCTATTGAGTTGGTCATTGCGGAGCAAGTGGAAAAAGTAGAGCCAGCTCGTGGCTTGATTTACGATCGAGATGGCAGGCTTCTGGCTTCAAATATACCGATGTACTACTTGGAGGTGGAAGTCCGCCAGCTTACTGATAGCAGCAAGAAGCAAATCGCGGCTGTGCTCTCTCGGGTGCTGGTATTGCCCTTTGAGGATTTATCCGCACAGCTATTACACAAATGGGTAGACGAAGGTCAGTTTCGCATCCGCCTCACACGTTTGATCAGCGGTGGTAAACGCTGGCCGATCGTGGTTGATCAGATCGTCGCCGATGTGCTCAAGGGTTTTCTCGCAGATCCGGAGGCGCCTGATTTAAGCGGGTTGGCGCTGGTTCCTGCTCCGAAGCGAACTTATCCGGCTGGTTGGTTGGCTGGTCATGTAATCGGTTTCGTCAACCAGAAGGGCAAGGGCTATTTTGGCATTGAAGGCTATTACGACGATTGGCTAGTTGGGAGGTCAATAACTGTTGAGCTAGGGTACATACCGCTAGAAGCGCGCTTGAAGCCAGACCCGCCTGCT
This sequence comes from Anaerolineae bacterium, assembly GCA_030605795.1. Lineage (GTDB taxonomy): Bacteria > Chloroflexota > Anaerolineae > Anaerolineales > E44-bin32 > DUEZ01. Next base: position 11,821 of record JAUWHR010000075.1, read on the forward strand.
GGTGTAAATCTGGTGCTGACCATCGATATCGATATCCAGCATATGGTGGAAAGCATTCTTGAGCAGGCGATCGAGGACACGAAATCTGAAAGCGGGCAGGTGATCGTGATGGATCCTCGCAATGGGGAAATCCTGGCCATGGCAAGTTGGCCTCCGCTCGACCCGAATAATTACCAACCCTGGTTGCCGCGAGAGGAAAGACTAAATGAGGAGGTTGAAGAGAGCGAAGAAGAACTAGTAATTAACCCTGCCGTGGCCGGGCAGTTTGAACCGGGATCAACTTTCAAGATCTTAACCATGGCCGCGGCGCTCGATGCAGGTGTAGTTACACCTGATGAGGAGTTCATCGATACCGGGATGATTGAAGTGGGAGGTAACATAATCCGCAATTGGGACGGAGGCGCCTGGGGTCCGCAGACCATGCTCGGATGTATCGAACATTCGTTGAACGTCTGCCTGGCGTATGTAGCCTCGGAAAAGTTAGGTACACCATTATTCTATGAATACCTTAAAGCTTTTGGTGTCGGGCAGTTGACTGGCATCGATCTGGCTGGAGAAGTGTCCGGACAGTTGCGAACTCCGCGCCATCCGGATTGGACCGAGTCGGACTTGGGGACCAACTCATTCGGTCAGGGAGTTTCTTTGACCCCAATTCAACTGCTGACGGCAGTCGGTGCTGTCGCTAACGGTGGCATGATGGTGCAACCGCATATGGTGCGGACAGTCGTTGGCCCAGAAGGGGAGTACTGGCCGAAAACGACCATCCTTGGGCGACCTATCTCGGCAGAGACGGCAGAGACCCTGAGCCTGATGCTATCTGAATCGCTGGGTGGAGAGACTCATTTCGCTCATGTGGATGAATATACGTTGGTTGGCAAAACCGGAACAGCGCAAATCCCTACCGAATACGGCTACGATCCGCGCTGGACAGTGGCTTCCTTTGTCGGGTGGGGTCCACTGGAGGATCCGCGTTTTTCGGTATTGGTGCGCCTCGATAAGCCGGAGAGCTCTCCTTGGGGATCAGTGGTTGCGGCGCCAGTATTTCGACAGATCGTCGAGCGATTGGTCGTGATGATGGAAATCCCCCCCGATCAAATCCGCGAAAAGTGGACCGGAGGGGGAGAAGACGGTTGAGGATCGATGCTTACTTTGGGTCACATTCTCGAGTCAATTACCGGTCGCGAAACGATCGCGCTTGACCAGGTCATCACCGACGCGGCGATCGACTCACGGCAGGTGATTCCTGGAGCACTTTTTGTCGCCCTGCCAGGCGAGAACGTCGATGGACACGATTATGTGGGGGAGGCGTTCGAGCGAGGTGCGAGTGTGGCATTGGTTGAACGCGATATGTCACCTGATTTTCTGGTGCTGGACTTGCGGGAGCCAACGGCCATCGAACAGATCGAAGTTATCGATTTGCCTATCTGCTTATGGGTGTCGGATTCGCTGGAGGCATTGCAGAGGATCGCCCGGCGTTGGAGGGACACTCTTTCTGTGCGAGTGATTGGTGTGACGGGAAGTGTGGGGAAGTCGACCACCAAGGAGCTAACCGCGGAAGTATTGGAACAGCGTTATCGAACGATGAGGAATCCGGGCAACCTCAACAATGAGATTGGTCTGCCGCTGAGCCTGCTGCGATTGACAGAAGCTCATGAACGCGCGGTGCTTGAAATGGGCTTCTATGTACCAGGGGAGATCGCCCTACTGTGTGAAATTGCTCAACCACAAGTCGGCGTGATCACCAATATCAGTCAGGTACACCTAGAGCGAGCAGGGACGATGGAGGCGATCGTTCAGGGAAAGGGCGAGTTGGTCGAAAGCCTGCCACCTGCGCCAGATGGTGTGGCGGTGTTGAACTTCGATGATCTGCTCACTCGTCAAATGGCAGAGCGCACGCAGGCGACCGTGTTCTACTATGGACTTACTCCTGAAGCTGACCTTTGGGCGAGCGAAATCCGCGGTTTAGGTCTGGAGGGTGTGCGGTTTGTAATGAATTACCGTGGTGAGAGCATTTACATGCGTGTCCCATTACTAGGCCGTCACTCTGTACATACCGCCTTGCGAGCGGCAGCCGTTGGATTGGTGGAGGGTTTAAATTGGGAGGAGATCGTCGGTGGGTTGCAGAGCAGTCAGAGTCAATTACGACTGGTGGCGGTGCAGGGACCCAAAGGAGCCTTGCTCATAGATGATACTTATAACGCCGCGCCACCGTCGGTGATCGCGGCTCTTAATTTGTTGGCCGAGTTAGACGGTCGCAGGGTGGCGGTCCTGGGAGACATGCTTGAGTTGGGGGAGTACGAGGAGCGTGGCCATCGAATGGTTGGCGCACGAGCGGCTCAAGTTGCGGACGAACTAGTGACAGTCGGCAGACGTGCTCAATGGATTGCCAACGAGGCGCTTCTGGCGGGATTGATGGAATCCCAGGTAGTAGTACTAGAGGATAGTCAAGCTGCAATTGAGTACCTGAGGGACTGTGTGGGTGCGAACGACGTTGTCCTAATCAAAGGCTCACGCGGTGTGAAGATGGACCAGATTGTGGTTGAGCTGGAGGAGGTCATATGAGCCAGGCGGCGATGGCCCTCTCGCTAGGAGGAATGACGTTCCTGCTTACTGTGATTTGGGGCGGACCGCTAATTCGCATTTTGCGCATGCTACACATTGGCGAACAAATCCGCATCGAGGGGCCCCAGCGACATTTTACCAAGCTGGGAACACCGACGATGGGAGGCTGGCTTTTCATTATCCCGGTTCTGCTAATGACAGGTGTGTTGAATTTAGTTTCCATTCTAAGCGAGTTGAACGTGTTGGGGAACTCGATCTTGCTTCCAATGCTGGTCATGTTGGCTTATGCAGCTGTTGGAGCTTGGGATGATTGGCTTGGCATTCGAGGTCCCAGGCGTGGTCAGGGGATGCGTGGGCGCTGGAAATTCCTACTTCAGATGATTATTGCTCTCGGCGCTGCTTTGATCCTGAAGTATGGTCTACAACCGCCGGAACTAATCCTTCCCAATCTTCCAATGGTCATTGACCTCGGTATCTGGTATGTACCGGTGGCGATGTTTGTGGTCGTCGGTTCAAGTAACGCGGTAAACCTGACCGACGGGCTGGATGGCCTGGCAGGCTTGATCTCGGCTACCGCGTTTGCCGCTTATGGCGCCATTGCCTTGTTGCAAGGACAAATCTTTCTTGTGCGTTTCTGCTTCACTGTTGTAGGCGCCCTGTTTGCTTTCCTTTGGTACAACGCCCATCCTGCAGAGCTATTCATGGGGGACAGTGGGTCACTGGCGTTGGGGGGGACCTTGGGAGTGGTAGCGTTGATGACCGGGCATTGGGCTCTATTACCGTTGATCGCCGTTATTCCACTCAGTGAGACGGTGAGCGTTATTTTGCAGGTAGCGTATTTCAAGTGGACCAAGGGGCGAAGATTGTTCAAGATGGCTCCGCTTCATAATCACTTTGAGTTGAGCGGCTGGAGCGAGACCCAGATCGTGCAACGTTTCTGGCTTATAACCCTGCTATCGGGCATGTTTGGGGTTGCTCTGGCTCTAGTCTGAGAAGGAGGAGGGAGTAGAAATGGAAATTGGAATGCTCTGGTTTGATGATAGCCAGCTTGACCTGGATACGAAAATCAGTAGAGCGGTGGCGTTCTACGGTGAGAAATATGGTCGTTCGCCAACGCTTTGTCTGGTTCATCCGATCACCTTGGATGGTTGTGAGGAGACGGTAGCCGGCGTGCAAATTCGTCAGGCTCGCTCGGTGATGCCGGACCATTTCTGGATTGGCATCGGGGAAGAGGCACAGGGTATCGTTCGAACAGCAGACTATCGGGAAGAACATCCAGCAGCCCGTCAAAGTAAGCGGCCTTTGACCGTTGTAATGGCGGTTAGAGGCGAGAAAGCTGCTTGACTATCCCGGGCATTGAAGTGGAATTTCGTGGAGTTCGGTTGATACGTTCAGTCGGACGGGTACCGGAGTGGAAGGGAAAACGGGTGGTCGTGATTGGGTTGGCGCGACAAGGCGTGGCATTGACTCGTTACATGTCAGGGCAAGGAGCTGAGGTAGTGGTCAGCGATATTCAACCCGCGGAAGCCCTTGTCGAGGCGCGCCATGAACTATCTGGTTTACCCGTGGAATATGTATTTGGTGGTCATCCGCCTGCTCTTCTTGAGCGTGCCGATCTGTTGTGCCTCTCCGGCGGTGTTCCCGCCGATCTGCCGCTGGCACTGCAGGCGCGGGAGCGGGGCATCGCCCTGTCGAACGACTCGCAGATATTCTTGGAGGCTTGTCCTTCTCCCGTGATAGGCATCACCGGCTCGGCTGGTAAAACAACCACTACTGCGCTGGTGGGGCGGATGGCCGCTGCCCAATTCGAGGAGACCGAGAGACGTGTCTGGGTGGGGGGCAACATCGGTCGGTCTTTACTGGCTGATCTGCCTGCAATTGGGCCCGAAGATTTGGTGGTGATGGAGCTTTCATCGTTCCAATTAGAGTTGATGACCACCAGCCCGCAAGTGGCGGCGATATTGAACCTGACCCCGAACCATTTGGACCGACACAGGACGATGGAAGCATACATAGCTTGCAAGGCTCGCATTCTGGCTTTTCAAACGGAAGAGGACGTGGCGGTATTGGGACGCGAGGATGCAGATGCCTGGGCACTACGGGAAATGGTGATAGGGAAAGTAATAAGTTTTAGCCAGTCAGAGCCGGATGAGGGGGATGGGGCGTATATCGCGCAGGGTGCGATCCGACTGCGCATAGGGGCAGATGACCTAACTGTCTGTCCGGTGGGTGCGATTGAGCTGCGTGGGGAGCATAACCTGTTGAATGTGATCGCGGCCTGTGCCCTGGCGGCTGCTGCCGGGCTATCACCCGATGCGATGTCCGAAGGTCTACGTGGTTTCCGAGGTGTTGAGCATCGTTTGGAGTTTGTGCGACGAGTCCGGGGCGCAGATTGGTACAACGACTCGATCGCCACAGCTCCAGAGCGTGCCATCGCCGCCATGCGATCCTTCGATGAACCCCTGGTTATCCTGGCGGGGGGCCGGGATAAAGACCTGCCCTGGGGAGAGTTTGCAGCAATAGTCCGTCAGCGAGTGGATCACTTGATTTTATTTGGTGAGGCGGCTGAGAAAATCGCTCAGGCAGTAGAGAATGCATCTGGTGAACGAGGTCCCCTGAGCATCGATATTTGCGCCGGTTTAGAAGCTGCTGTTCAGCAAGCAGCTTGGGTTGCAGAGCCAGGCGACGTGGTCCTGTTGGCGCCGGGTGGTACCAGTTTTGATGAGTTTAAGGATTTCGCCGAGCGTGGAGAACGATATCGAACCCTGGTGGAGGTCCTATGACAATTAACGTCGGACCTGCCGCTCCCATTCAGGGCTCATCTTCCCGACGTCGTCTGACGCTTGGTTACGACCCCTGGTTGCTGGTGCTTATTGCTGCTCTGGTGACTTTTGGGTTAGTGATGGTGTACTCAGCCAGCTGGGATGTGTCCTGGCGTTTGTACAAGGATCCTAATGCCATTTTCAGGTTGCAGGTGATCCACCTCGGTATTGGGTTGGTAGCTATGACCGTTACCGCATGGTTGCCAATCGATTGGCTGCGGAGGTTTGCCCTTCTGCTTATATTGATAACCATTGGGACGCTCTTGGCAGTTCTAGTTGTCAACGTAGGAGTTGAGCACAGACGAGCCTTCCTTGGAGGTTCGATTCAACCGTCGGAGATGGCCAAACTAGCGCTGATCATCTACTTGGCAGTGTGGATGGAATCAAAGGGTGAGCGTCTGGCGGACATGGGTTATGGGTTTTGGCCGCTAATCATGATTATTGGAGTTATCGGTGGTTTGATCCTATTGCAGCCAGATCTGAGCGCTGTTCTAACACTTGGCTTGGTGGCGCTGATGATGTTTTACCTGGCTGGCGCTCGCATCTGGCAGGTTGCGGTGATGGCATTCGGGGGCGGGACCTGTGCCTTTCTGCTTGTGCGCTTGACACAAACAGGCCATGAACGTTGGAAGCAGTATGTGGGGGGACTGGTCGATCTCGAACAGGCTTCTTATCACGTACAGCAATCACTACAGGCATTTTATTCCGGGGGACTGCTAGGGCGGGGTCTCGGAGCCAGCCGAGGAAAGTTTGGGCTACTACCGGCACCCCATACAGATAGCATCTACGCTGTGGTTGGTGAGGAGCTCGGTTTAATTGGGGCTATGTTCGCTTTACTGCTCTTTAGTCTCTTCTTATGGCGCGGTTTTAAGGTTGCAATAAATTCCCCTCATAGGATGGAGATTCTGTTGGCGAGCGGCATCACTTCCTGGATCGGCATGGAGGCGATGATAAATATGGCGGTTCTGCTGGGTCTTATTCCGTTTGCCGGTAACGCGCTACCTTTTATTAGCTATGGAGGCTCGAATTTAGTTACCACACTCACCGGTGTCGGCTTGCTACTTAATATTTCTCGGCGGACGCCGGAGGCTCTAGATTTGCGAGGTTCAGTTGCGACTCTTGGTTTCGGCCGGCGGCACGGGCGGAGGCGTGTATCCCGCCTTGGCGGTCATCGACGCACTCAGCAAGAGGGTTGAAGTGCTCTGGGTTGGGAGTGAGGGCGGCATGGAGGCTTCCCTGGTTCGACGCGCGGGATATACCTTTGAATCCGTGCCGGCAGCGGGTGTCCATGGCGTGGGTCTGCTGAGCTTGCCAGGCAACTTGACGCGCCTGGCTCGCGGTATCGCCGCTGCCCGAAAGGTGATCCGTCGATTTCAACCTGATGCGCTTTTCTTCACCGGCGGCTTCGTGGGCATTCCGGTAGTCTTAGCAGCCCGAGGCTTGCCCAAGGCGGTTTATGTGCCCGATATCGAACCTGCTTTAGCACTGCGTCTGCTTGGAAGAATGGCGGATGTGATCACAGTAACCACGGAGGCATCACGCTCCCATTATGCCTCAGACCGCCGGGTGGTTGTGACTGGCTATCCCACACGCCCAGAACTAAAGACAGCCGAAAAAGAAAAATCTCGCAAATATTTGAACTTGGACCTTGATAGACCGGTTGTGCTGGTTTTTGGGGGAAGCCTAGGGGCACGATCAATTAACCAAGCGTTATGGGGATGTCTAGCAAACTTGCTTGAGAAGGCTCAGGTGGTCCATATCACTGGCGAGTTGGATTGGCCACAGGTGCGAGATGTTGAGAGTGGCTTGGCTCAGAATTTGGCAGGTAATTACCACCCCTATCCCTACCTGCACGAGGAGATGGCGTTAGCGCTGGCGGCTGCTGACCTGGTTGTATCCCGTGCGGGGGCGGCAACATTGGGTGAATATCCGCTGCTTGGGTTACCGGCGGTGCTGGTTCCGTATCCCCATGCTTGGCGGTATCAGAAAGTCAACGCCCAGCACCTTGTTTCACATGGTGCAGCAGTACAACTAGCGGACGAAGACTTAGCTAGCAAGTTGTTGCTCACCGTTCTGGAGTTGCTAAGAGATCCGGACCGCCTGTCGGAGATGGCGACTGCGGCCAAGGAAATGGCGACCCCGGATGCAGCTCAAACAATCGCCGCTGAGATCGAGAGTTTGACTCGGTTGAAAGGCATTACCCGTGGTTAGCCTGATGGTGATCTTTGGCGTCTTGATCATACTCTTCGCCATTATTGGCGCCATGCGTGGCTGGGCCAAAGAATTGCTAGTCACTAGTGCGGTTATGTTGGCATTGTTCCTGATCAACATCCTTGAGAATTTCATTCCGCCCTTTCAAACTGCCTTGACCGCGGAGCCTGATACAAGGCTCATCACTCGTGTGGTGATCATAATTTTATTGGCGTTTTTCGGCTATGAGACGCCTCGCATAAGATCCTTGCAGCCTAAGGTAGCCCGGGAACATCTTCAGGACATATTGCTGGGCTTCATTCTTGGAGGCCTCAACGGCTACCTGCTGATAGGCTCCCTATGGTTTTTCTTACACCAAGCGCAGTATCCAACCGATTTCATCGTCACATCGATGGCCGGCTGGGATGAACTGGTGAAGGAGTATGGGGAGGTGGTGAAGTGGCTGCCGCCCAGCTTACTACCTATCCCCCATATTTACTTTGCTGTGGGAGTGGTTTTCGTTGTCATTCTTGTGGTGTTTGTGTGAAGCGGCATGTTCATCTTGTTGGTATTGGAGGGGCTGGGTTATCAGCAATTGCTCGGATCTTACACGAACGAGGTGATAAAGTGACAGGTTCAGATCTTACGACTTCAGTTTTCTCTCAGGCGCTCGAGCGAGATGGCGTGCTAGTGAGCTATGGCCATCGAGCTGAGAATATCGCTGATGCAGACATTATTGTCGCTTCGTCAGCAATACCCTACGACAATGTTGAATTGCAAGCGGCGAGGCGAGCTAGCATTCAAATCCTGCATCGAGCGGCATTCCTTGGCGAGTTGACCGCCAGCAGCCAGACTATCGCTGTAGCTGGGACGCACGGCAAGACGACTACCAGCGGGTTGATCACCTGGCTGTTGAATGCCGCAGGTTTGTCCCCCAGTTTCGTCGTGGGTGGGATGCTGAGTGATTTCGGCACCAATGCGCGTGCGGGTGGTGGACCGCACTTCGTGATCGAAGCCGATGAGTATGATCGGACGTTTCTCGGGCTACGCCCCAGTGTGGCCGTGGTCACTAATGTAGAACACGATCACCCCGACTGCTACCCAACACCTGAAGACTTCCGCCATGCCTTCGAGACTTTCACCCATCAGGTGGAGGACTTACTTATTGTATGTCTCGATGATCCTGGGGCTGCCTCGCTTGCACCTTCCGGGTTGCCACGAGAGACCTATGGACTGACTGAGGGATCGACATGGAGAGCTGAGGAGATAAGCTCCAACTCAGCGGGTGGATCGGATTTTCTCGTACTATACAGAGATGAAACTCTAGGTCTTGTACGAACCCGTTTACCAGGGGAACACAATGTACTCAATACGCTTGCAGCACTAGCGGTCAGCAATTATCTAGATGTGGATTTTAATATCTCACGCGATGTGCTGTCTGATTTCCATGGGGCAGATCGCCGTTTTCAAATTGTCGGTGAGGCGGCTGGTGTAATTGTGATCGATGACTACGCCCATCATCCCACCGAGATCAAAGCCACACTGAGTGCTGCTCGGCAGCGTTTCCCCGAAGCGACGTTGTGGGCTGTCTTTCAACCTCACACTTATTCGCGGATACGGGTTTTGCTGGATGACTTTGCTGAATCATTTACCCAGGCTGATCATGTCATCTTAACCGAGATTTTCGCTGCCCGAGAAGAACCTGATCCGTTCCTGACTGGCCGGATAGTGGCTGATCGCATCGCCCACAGTGATGTACAGTTCTTTGAACGGCTATCCCAGGCTGCGGAGTATCTGATGCAACATGTAAGCCCAGGGTCCGTAGTTTTGACCTTGAGCGCTGGCGACGGTAACCAGGTTGGTCAGCTGCTGCTACAAGGGCTAGCATCTAGGGAAGGAGAGCTTCAAGATGGCTAAGAAAGTGAAACAAGTTTTTAAAAGCGACCGGCGAAAGCAACTTAGGTTACGCCTGGCAGTCAAGAGGGCTGGAGGGCGAGGGCAATTCAGCTCAATTGCCTTACCTTATTACGAGTTTCCAGAGCGCGAGTTGCTTGACAGGATCATTGAGAGGGTACGTCGACTCTAATGAATTCTCTCATTCCCTCCGCCAAGGTTGAGGCGCTTCGAAATTCTTTTGATCAGGGCTTGCTTGAGAATATATCGCTGGCTCGTTATACCTCAGCGCGTATCGGTGGCCCGGCTGATTTTCTGATAATTGTGTCCTCGGCCGATAAATTGGCGAATGCCGCTCGGACTTTATGGAACTTGGAGATCCCGTTCAAAGTGTTGGGTGGCGGTTCGAATGTCCTGGTGGCGGATAGTGGAGTTCGTGGTGTTGTGGTGCTGAATCGGGCGTGTGAGGTTCGCTTCTGGGAAGCTGCCCATGGATTGCAGCTCGGGGCAGAATCAGGGGCAATGTTAGCCAATCTTGCCCGACGGGCGGCCGACAGGGGCTGGACTGGGCTGGAGTGGGCGGTGAGTATTCCAGGGACACTCGGAGGAGCAGTTATTGGGAACGCCGGGGCACACGATGGCGACATGGCTGGGGTGCTTGAAGTGGTCGAAATCTTGCAACACATAGGTAACGTGGAGCTATGGCCGGTTGACCGCCTGGAGTATGGCTATCGCGATAGTTGGCTCAAGCGGCATCCGGGCCAGTCAGTGGTTTTGAAGGCTACACTGCGAATGGAGCCCTCTACACCTGAGGAAACCCAGGCCAAGATGGGCGCATTTGTAGCTCAACGTAAGCTCACTCAGCCTACGGGTGCGAGCATGGGCTCGATGTTTAAAAACCCACCAGGAGATTATGCTGGCAGGTTGGTTGAGGCTGCCGGTCTGAAGGGTACCAGGAGTGGAGGTGCGCAGATCAGCCCGTTGCACGGCAATTTTTTCATCAATTTGGGGGACGCCACGGCTACTGATATCTGGTCGTTGATCCAGATCGCGCGGGAGCAGGTGGCAAATCAGTTTGGCATTGTACTTGACCTGGAGGTCGAACTGTTCGGTGATTGGGAGTCGATGAAATCAAACGCTGTTCAGGCTCAAGGAGGAGGCGCGGCTTGAGGAAGAAATTCCAACTCGGCCTAATCTTTGGGGGTCGTTCCGGCGAACACGAAATCTCTCTCCTATCCGCGCGTTCGGTAATGGTGGCATTGGACAGGTCGAAATACGATGTCTTGCCAATCGGCATCACCCACGATGGCCATTGGCTTAGTGGACAGGATGTGCTTGAGGCTTTTGAGCATGGCCAGGTCGAAGATCTAGAACCGGTCGCTGTCCTCGCTGAACCTGGTTTGGGAGGGCTATTCCGATGGGGGGAGGGCCGAGTCCTGGAAATGTTTCACAGCTTGGACATCGTCTTCCCGGTGCTCCATGGGCCGTATGGCGAGGACGGTACGATGCAAGGTCTGCTGGAGTTAGCTGACATCCCATATGTCGGCGCCGGCGTATTGGCATCGTCGGTCGCGATGGATAAGTGCTTGTTCAAGTACGTGATGCGAGCGAATCACATCCCGGTGGTTGACTGGACGTTGGTGCTTTCTACTCAGTTGGACGAGAACCCGGATGAAGTATACACCCAGGCTGAGCAGGTTGGACCCTATCCGTTGTTCATCAAACCCGCCAACATGGGGTCTTCAGTCGGGATCACTAAATGTCGCAATCGCTCGGACCTTCTACAGGGATTGATGGAGGCTGCACGCTATGATCGACGGGTGTTGGTAGAGAAAGGGGTTGATGCCAGGGAAATTGAGGTAAGCGTTCTGGGAAACGAAGATCCGCAGGCCTCGATTCCAGGGGAGATCGTACCTGGCGATGAATTCTATTCTTACCGGGCGAAATACCTAGATGACAACTCCGAGCTTCTGATTCCAGCTCCGGTCGATCAGGAGATAGCGGAGGAGGCACAACGCATGGCGGTGCAGTCATACAAAGCGATTGACGGGGCGGGAATGGCACGGGCTGATTTCCTACTTGAGCGCGAAACCGGGAAATTGTATATGAACGAGATCAATACCATCCCAGGCTTTACCAAGATCAGCATGTATCCCAAGTTATGGGAAGCTAGCGGTCTGCCATACTCCGGGTTATTGGATCGCCTGATCGAGTTGGCGTTCGAGCGACAGGAACAGAAGGACCGGCTGGTACGCATCTATGAGGGCACGTCATGACTGTAAACGAGAGGGCGCTTGGCGAGGTTCACACGCGCGCCGACCGGGTGCGGGCACGTCGGGCAAGGTTGGTGCGTGAGATAGAGCCGGCGCCACGTGAACGACGGACCAAACCTAGGAGCAGACGACACCCACGCCGCCGCCATGATTTTGCACTAGCCACAGGAGTCGGTGTAGAGGCGCGACTTCCAGCGCTACCTGCCGTTCGGATCGGTCCGCGGTTGATGACAATCATACTCCTGGTCGCCACAGTCTTAGGGCTGGTGTATGCCTTCACCTCACCGGGTTTTCATGTGGGGCGGGCTACAGTGCTCGGCAACAGGCTGCTAAGCCAGGCTCAGGTCCGCTCAATCGCCCAAGTGGATGGCGAGCTGATGTTCTTGATCAATCCAGAGCAGGTTGTGGAACGATTGATGCAATTCCCCGAAGTGTTAACCGCAACTGTGCGCTTTGGCTGGCCGAATCGGGTGGAGATTCAACTCGAGGAACGCCTCCCGGTGGTTGAGTGGAGTGACGCTGGACGCACCTGGTGGTTAAGTTCGGATGGGCTGGCATACATCATGCATGGTTCCTGGCCAAATTTAGTCCGTATTGTAACCGAGGAGCCCGTCTTACGTATCAGTGAACAGGCGATGGAGCCGGTAATTTCGCCTGAGGTGTTGCACGCGGCGATGCTATTATGCGCTCAATTACCGGAGATTGAAGCGCTGCAATACGATAGTGAACATGGTCTTGGTTTTGTGGATACTCACGGTTGGAAGGTTTACTTTGGCGACGAAGGTGACATAAATCAAAAAATTCTGATCTATCGTGCTCTGGCTGAGCAATTGTCCGACCAAGGGATACAGGTGGCGATGGTCAGCCTGGAGAACGAGTCAGCTTCATACATTAGTGTGGAGAGGTAGGCAGGGTGGCGCTCATCATCGGCACGGACGACCCAATTTTCGTTGTCATCGATGTGGGGACGACAAAAGTCTGCGCGCTGGTCGGTCATTTAAGTGCGGAGGGTCATCTGCGGGTGATTGGTTTGGGGGTTGTACCGTCGCAAGGAATGCGTAAGGGCAGCGTGGTTAGCATGGAGGGAGTAACGCGGGCGGTTGAGGCTGCCAAGGACAAAGCTGAGCGCACGTCCGGATATGAGATCACCTCGGCGCTGGTCAGCCTCTCCGGAGGTCAGATCTCATCTTTAAATAGCCAAGGTATGGCGGGTGTTTCCGGTCGGACAATTGGCTACGACGACATCGGACGGGCGGTGGATGCAGCACGATCGATCGTCCTCCCTTATAACCGTACTATGGTACATGTCATACCGCGCGGTTTCGTAGTGGATGGCCAGGATGGGATCAAGTCGGCCATTGGGATGCACGGTTATCGGCTAGAGGTCAAGGCGCATATCATCACCTTCAGCTCCACTGCATTACGTAACCTGGAAAAATGTGTTGAGAATGCCGGGGTTGTGGTGGATGGCTGGGTAATTAGTTCTCTGGCTTCGGCTGGTGTGGTGTTGACCGAGACCGAACGCGAAATGGGCGTGGTAGTTTGTGATATTGGTGGTGGAACGGTGGATATCGCGATTTACATTGAGGGCGCAGCGTGGCACACCGCGGTTATTCCTGTCGGAGGGGAGCATCTCACAAATGATATCGCTCAAGGCCTACATCTACCATATGAGACGGCCGAGTCAATCAAGCAGCGTCATGGGCACGCCCGACCGTCTGTGCTCGATCCAAACCAGACTTTCGCCGTGAGGCCTTTTGGCGAGGAGCAGCCGGTTCAGATACGGAGGGTAGACCTAGCTGCAATCATCGAGCCCAGGGTAGAGGAGCTGTTCAGCCTTGTACGGCAGGAGATCAAGCGCAGCGGTTACGATGGTCTGCTGCCGGCGGGGGTAGTGCTTACCGGCGGAACCAGTCTACTCCCCGGGATACGTGATGTGGCCTCTGATGTTCTACATCTGCCGGTGCGTTTTGCGCAGCCTGAGGAGCTAAGGGGATTGGTGGATCGTCTTCGGTCACCGGCTTTCTCTACAAGTGTGGGTCTGTTGTATTGGGCCAAGATGCTGGAGGAAGAAAGAGCGCTTGAGGGTTACAGCTATGGCGGAATGTCGTTGCCCAGGTTTAGCCTGGGTCGGGCGGCTGAGTTCTTTAAACGGCTTTTGCCGGGATAAAATAAAATCATCACACATCAATGTGCTAATGGAGTTAGTAGAAGTTATGAACATATCAAACCGAGGAGGAGCGTGATGCAACCCGTACCGCAAATTGAATCTTTCGCTCGTATCAAGGTTGTCGGAATAGGCGGCGGCGGCAGCAATGCTGTCAACCGGATGATCGAGGAGGGGCTGGCAGGCATCGAGTTTGTAGCCATCAACACTGATGCTCAAGCTCTGCTACTGTCCAACTCGCCTACACGTGTGCGTATCGGCGATAAACTGACTCGCGGTCTGGGGGCGGGCGGCGACCCTGAGATCGGGCGAAAAGCAGCCGAAGAGTCCGCTGAGGATCTCTATGAAGTTCTCAAGGGCTCCGACATGGTGTTCATCGCCGCGGGCATTGGTGGCGGCACTGGCACTGGGGCCGCGCCAATTATCGCCCAAATCTCCAAGGAAGTCGGCGCCTTGACGATCGGCGTGGTCACACGACCGTTCACCTTCGAGGGTGCCAAGCGAAGGCAAACGGCCGAGAATGGTATCGACGAACTCAAGGAGCATGTCGACACCTTGATTGTGATCCCGAACGATCGACTGCTCCAGATCGCCGATAAACGCGCTAGCCTGCAAGAGGCATTCAAACTCGCCGACGACGTTCTGCGGCAAGGTATTCAGGGGATTAGCGAGTTGATCACCATTCCTGGTCTGATCAACTTGGACTTTGCCGATGTGCGCACGATTATGTCGGAGGGAGGCGCGGCGCTGATGGCGGTGGGCTACGCGTCAGGCGAAGAACGGGCGCGCGTAGCCGCCGAGCAGGCAATCTCCAGCAACCTATTGGATATCACCATCGATGGCGCCCGGGGCATTCTGTTCAACGTCACCGGTGGACTCGATCTGAGCTTGTTTGAGGTCAACCAAGCAGCCGCCATCATCAAGGAAACTGCGCACCCGGATGTCAATCTGATCTTCGGTGCGGTGATTGATCCCAATATGGGAGACGAGTTACGGGTAACCGTGATCGCTACTGGCTTTATGCGATCCGGCGGGGTTCAGCGGTCGTACCGTCGTCCGCGGAGTCGTACAGAAGCCTTAGCGCCGACCACGGAAATCAAGCAGGCGGTCATGGAAGAATTTCAGCCGCACGCCTTCGACGTCAACGATCTCGACATCCCAGCATTTCTACGGCGTCGGTAATGGTTCTGGGATTTAGACCCACCTATTACCGCGCCTGGGGGGCACCGAAGAAATCAATTGCTATCTGGTAACTTCGGTGGACCACCAACGTATGCAGACCGGCGCCGGTCTCCTCCTCCCGGCGTCGATCTGCTGTTTTAAGGATAAGGTGACCAACGTACTAATATTTTTAAGGTTCAGTTGGGTGCGAAATCTTGCTCCAGATAGAAGCCGATGTTAGAATGGGGCTCCTCAACCCGTAAATATCGGGGTCCAGACAGTAAGGTATCCTATATCTGGCGCCGAACAAGTGTGCTAAGCGAGGTGTGAACAATGCGCTGTCCATATTGTAGTGGCCAACGAACTCGAGTCATTGACACCTCACACGATTCAAGAGGCGGCATTCGAAGGCGGCGGGTCTGCTTGGGATGTGATCAACGCTTCAGCACCTACGAACGAGCCATCTTGGCCACGCCGCTGGTGATCAAGCAAGATGGCGCCCGGGAAGAGTTCAATAGAGATAAGCTGGCGAGAGGGATCGGTATCGCCTGCGTTAAAAGACCAGTGTCAGCCGCGGATATCGACCGGTTGATCGGAGAAATCGAGTCCGCGCTTCAGGGGATGGGGAAGGCGGAGGTGTCCTCGCGTGTGATTGGTGATATGGTTATCGCCGGTCTGAAAGAGTTGGATCATATCGCCTACGTACGATATGCCATCGTTTACCTGGGACTGGACGACCTACAAGCCATCCGAGACGAAATCAATCGATTATTGGAGTGATAATCCATCTGCCAGCCTGTATGCAAGAGTCGGTGCTGGGCAGTACGATATAACTTTTGGGTTTACTAAGGCAGGAGATGAGGGTGATGTTGGAGACGGTCAGACAGAATGTTGAAGTTGGAATGGAAGAAAGGCATGTTGTGGAAACGCTACCGATTCCGGAGGGCATGGCGACGATTGAATTAAACGACAACGCTCGCACAGTGTTGATGAAGCGTTACATCCGCCGTGACGCTGACGGCCAGCCGGTTGAGACGGTGGAGGAGATGCTATGGCGAGTAGCATATCACGTAGCCCTTGCCGAGCAGGAGTGGGGTGGTGATGTACTTGATGTAGCAAAGCAGTTCTACAATCTCATCGCCACAAAGTGTTTCCTGCCCAACTCTCCAACCTTCACCGGGGCGGGAACGCCGTTGGGTCAGTTGGCGGCCTGCTTTGTGCTTCCTATCTCTGACGATATGGGACGTGACTCAGCCGGTATCTTTCAGACTTTGCGCGATGCGGCATTGATCCAACAGACTGGCGGCGGGAATGGTTTTTCTTTCAGTTGTTTACGCCACAAGGGATCTTTGGTCCATTCCTCGGCTGGTCAAGCTACTGGCCCAGTTGGGTTCCTTCGCGTCTATGATAAGGCTTTCGGGGAGATCGCCCAAGGCGGATCAAGAAGGGGCGCCAATATGGGGGTGCTTCGGGTCGATCATCCGGATATTTGCGAATTCATTACCTGCAAGGTCGAAGAGAACCAGATTACCAACTTCAACATCTCAGTCGGTGTTACCGATGGATTCATGCAAGCCGTCTCAGATGACACGGCTTTCGATTTGATCGCTCCCCACACCGGTGAGATCGTTGAGACAGTACATGCGCGCGAGATTTTTGATTTAATGGTCAGGCAAGCCCATAACAATGGCGAACCGGGTGTGTTATTCCTCAATACTGCTAACCGCAGTAATCCGTTACCGCACTTGTACCAATTGGAAGCCACAAATCCATGTGGTGAGCAGTTTTTAGGACCTTACGAGAACTGCTGTCTGGGCTCGATCAACCTGGCGCAGCACATCGGTCCTGGTAAAACAGTGGATTGGGAAAAGTTGAGTCAGAGTGTGACCCTGGCCACATGTTTCCTAGATGATGTCGTCACAGCCAATAGCTATGTTCCAGCCTTACCTCAGCTTAGAGCGGTTGCCCAACAAGCTCGACGCGTAGGCCTTGGAATTATGGGGTTGAGCGACCTTATGTATCAGGTCGGTGTACGCTATGGGTCGGAGGAGGCTCAAGAGTTCGCTGCGCAAGTGATGGAATTCATTCGCTACCACAGTATGCTGAAGAGCATCGAACTTGCCCGAGAGCGCGGGCCTTTTCCAGCCATCGAAGGCAGCATTTATGACCCAGATGACATTCGTTGGCAGCCGCCTATTTCGCTCGCTCCGTACAGCCGCGATTACGGCCGACCACATGTCGATTGGGACATAGTGGTTGAGGGGATCCAGAACTCTGGTATTCGAAACGCGGCCCAAACCACGATCGCGCCTACCGGCACTATCGCCACAATTGCTGGATGTGAGGGATACGGGTGCGAGCCAGTTTTCGCGCTGGCTTACTACCGTAATGTCGACGATAACGGGCAGAACCTCCGTTTGACCTACACCAGTCCTCTCTTCGAGCAGGTCTTAGTCGAGGCAGACCTAGATAAGGAGGCGCGGGAGCGAATCATTGATCAGGTGCTGGAGATCGGCTCTTGCCAAGAAGCTGAAGATGTTCCAGAGCACATCCGACACATTTTCGTTGTCTCCCAGGACATTAGCGCAGAGGATCACGTACGCATGCAAGCTGCTCTCCAAGCATTCGTCGATAATAGTTTGAGCAAGACGATTAATTTCCCTCGGGACGCCAGCACAGACGATATTGCTCGAGCTTATATGCTGGCTTGGGAGCTGGGCTGTAAAGGTTTGACGGTCTACGTCACCGGTTCGCGGCAGAAAGTTGTTCTGGAGACCAAAGCAACCGCAGATAAGAAAGCAGATCAGGAAGACTCATCTCAGATCCAAATGTGGTTTGAGGGCAAGAAACCTCGACCCCCATGTTTGGATGGTAGCACCTATCAAATTGGTACGCCCCTTGGTAAAGCCTTTGTGACGGTTAATCAGAATGGCAACGGTCAACCTTTCGAGGTCTTCATCACTACCTCTAAGGCTGGCTCAGCAACTGCAGCTGTGTCGGAGGCAATCGGGCGGATGATATCCTATCTACTGCGCTTAGCCTCACCAGTGTCACCCCGAGACCGTTTAGCGGAAGCAGTACGCCAATTGGCAGGAATCGGTGGTGGGCGGCCACTAGGTTTTGGCCCCAATCGGGTGCTCTCACTACCGGATGGCTTGGCGCAGGCGTTGGCCGCATACCTGGGAGATACACCAGAGACAGGTCAGGTAGAGTTGCTTATGTCGTCCGAGGAGCAACTCACCATGCAGATCGGCGATCTGTGCCCTGAGTGTGGCGCAGCAACGGTGGTGAGGGAGGAGGGCTGCCGCAAGTGCTATGTTTGCGGATGGAGTGAGTGCTAACCGGCTGTGGGGGAGGGCGGCCTATGTGGTCTCCCTATTAACTAGTGCTACATAGAAGCTTGTGGTGAATCCAGCGGGTATGCGAAGCAAAGTTCGTGGTTTAGAGGCGCGAGACGATTTTCGCCTAGTATCGTGTGGTTTGTATGGTAGGTGGTGGGATGGCCAAGCATTTCGTACTCGTGGCTGGCAACATCAGTTCCGGCAAGACATCTCTAACTGAGGGCTTAGGCGGACGCCTTGGATGGGCGACAGCTTACGAGTCAGTTGCCGACAACCCTTACTTATCCGATTTTTATTCTGATATGCAGGCGTGGGCTTTCCATCTCCAAATCTTTTTCCTCGGACACCGCGCTATACAACATATGGCTCTGGCTCGGATACCGCAGTCAGCAATCATTGATCGATCTATTTACGAGGACGCTGAGATCTTCGCCCGTGCAGCATTAAACCTTGGAACTATCAGTGAGCGGGACTATCAGACCTATCGCTGCGTTTTTGATCTTGTTGTCGGTTCACTGCCGCCTCCCGATCTGCTCATTTATCTGCGGACACCGGTGGAGGTGTTGCTGGATCGTATTCGGGCTCGCGGTCGCGATATGGAAAAGGGGATTTCCTTTGAATATCTGAACTTGCTCGATTCCTATTATCATGAATGGCTTGCTGGCTTCGATCTTTGTCCGGTGCTTAGTATTCGCAGCGACGACCTGGATTTCGTACACAGGCCTCAGCACCTGGAGAAAGTAGTTGAACGTATACAGGACAAGCTGCTTGGTCGGGAGGAGATCGAGTTTCCCACGAATTAAATACGCTACAATCCCCATTGTCCACTACCTCTTTTTTTCTGTTCGCGTCCGCTTTTTTCAGTAGACTCTTTACATTAATTTGTAACTACTCAGGCATCGTCTGGAAATAGGCAGTTCTGCTCACGAAACGGCTTTTTGATGTCATTGCGAGCCCTTCGATACCTCAGGACCTTCGGCTCCGTGAAGCAATCTCCTGCCTTCAACATGTAAGCAACGGTGGAGATTGCTTCGTCACTTCGTTCCTCGCAATGACAGACTGAGTATTTACATTAATTTTACATTACCCTGACAACCGCTTTGCCTCATTCCTTTATGCTCAGACCAGATTTACCCGCAAGGAGGTCAATCATGAAAGGAAAGGTTAGCAAAGCGCTGTTGTTGGTTTTGGTTCTTTCGTTGGCGGTGGTCGGCGTCGCTTATGCCGAGGAGGATGTCACCGGGGACCGGATTCGGGTCGTGGGTGAGATTACCGGCGTCGACCTGGTAGCCAGCACCTTCAGCTTGCATGCCTGGAGTGGTATGGATCTGCGGTTTTTCGCGACCCACAGCACCCGCTTCAGCAGTTCCGATGGCTCAGTGCATGAGCTGTCTGATTTGGAGGTAGGAATGCGGGCGCTGGTTATCGGGGTCGAGAGGGATGGTGGGTTGGTCGCCCTGATGGTCGTTACCGCCAAGCTGGATGATGTGCCTGATCGGGTACGCGTGTTTGGTGAGATCACCGGGGCGGTTTCGGTTGGAGGTTCCTTCAGCCTGGAAAAGCGTGGTGGTGAGGTGGTGACCATCCAAACAAATGAACGGACTCGCTTCCGCAGCCGTGATGGCTTGATCCAAGGGCTTGATGACCTGGAAGCAGGCATGGTTGCTTTAGCTATCGCGGTGGAGCAAGAGGATGGCGAGTTGCTAGCGCTGGTTATAGCCGCCGGATACAAAGAAGACCTGCCGGATAACCTGAGGAAATTCCAGGGTGAAATTACTGGGGTAGTCCCCGGTCAGGGCATCTTCACTCTGACAACCCGGGAAGGAGAGGCGATAACTTTCCAGACGAGCGATCGAACTCATTTCCGCAGCCGCGATGGATCGGTGACGGATATTAATGACCTGAAGAAGGGAATGATCGCACTGGTCGGCGCGTTACAGACAGAGGAAGGGACGCTGTTGGCGGTCTATGTCGCCGCGTGGAATCCTGCTAATCATCCTGGGGTGGATGTGCGAGCTGGTGGTCGAATAGTATCCTTGGGCGACCGCTCCTTCACTATCGAAACCCGGGGCGGTGATCGAATGACTTTCTCTGTTGATGGTTCGACAAAATACAGGTCACGCGATGGTAGCGTGAAAGGGTTTGACGATCTTCAGGTGTGGATGATCGCTATAGTCGGCGCCAATGAACTGGGGAGTGGAGACTTGAAAGCGGTGTGGGTCGGAGCTGGTAAGCCGGCTGCTGAACGACCCACGCTTGACTCAAATCGTCTGGAGGAGCGTCCACCACTCCGGGAAGTCGAACCGATTACTTAATCAGAAGGGTTAGATCCTGTAATCATAACCGAACCCAAATCTCAATCGCCGAAATCTTAGGGGCGGGATCACCCAGCCCCTACTTTTTCGCCGTATTCCTGGTGATGGCTTCCCAGGTATTTTTAATTAACCGGGCGTCTAAGTCCATGTCCTGAGGACTCTCGCACAGGATGCGACCACCGCAGTCAAACTCAGCCAAGGCGCGCAACAATCCTTGGAGGTCGAAATCCGAATCAGCAATTATCAGGTGATTGCGTTCACCCTTGGTTCCGTACTCGATCCCGGAGAGGTGGCAGTGCAGTCGCTGTAGTGCATCGGCGCCGAGCGCATGTTTGTAAGCGCTTAGGACCTCGCACCACTCCTCGAAGGAGTTCATCGATCCGTCTCCTGGTCGGGCGTGGAGATGGGCGAAATCGAGACAAGGTTCAACTCCCTCGATCTCCTGGGATAGGATCAGGATGTCCTCAAGGGAGCC
>JAUWHR010000004.1 GCA_030605795.1 Anaerolineae bacterium
GGACACACTTCAACGCATCCGGAATCGCGGAGGCACAAACTGGTGATGATATGTGTCATGTCTTGATCCTCCATTTTGATCTAATGACGACGGGTATTATACCCTTCGCCTTATTAACTGATAGTTGACCCCACTCGACAAATCCGGTACTATCGCCTAGCAAAATATAGCTGGCACCAAAGCGATTGTAGACCTATGGATCGTTTTTTGTCAAGCATGAGTGCACTGAAATAACTACCCTCGAGGAGTGGAGAGGGGTATATGTGGGGATGCGGGCTGCGCCCGCACTCCCACATATACCGGTCCTCTTCTCACGGTTGACCTTTTTTCAGTGGAGTCAAGCATACTATGCAAGAAAATCATTCTCTGGTAAGGCGCAGCGCTAAGCCGCCAATCCAACCCAGAATTCACCCCACCCTTGTTCTCTCATTTGGGATAGTGGCCTCCTCCACAGCCTCTATCCTAATACGATTCGCCCAGACGGAAGCGCCTTCATTGGTCATAGCCGCCTATAGGCTTGGCTTGGCTACATTGGTTTTGGCGCCAGTGCTCCTCAGTCGCCATCGATCAGAATTAAAGGCGATGACCCAACATGAAATCCACCTTACACTGGCTGCTGGCGGTTTACTAGCCATTCACTTTGCCACGTGGATCACCTCGCTTGAGTATACAACTGTGGCCAGTTCGGTCGTCTTGGTGCAGACCTCACCCCTTTTCGTCGCCCTGCTCTCACCTCTACTTCTTGGCGAGTCGCTCACCCGGTTCACCGTGCTCGGGCTGACACTGGCTCTGGCTGGGAGTCTGATTGTTGTACTAAGCGATGTTTGTGTCTGGGCCGGAGGTCTCCAATGCCCTCCTGTTGCCGATTTCCTTCAGGGAATAGCCATTAAAGGTGATTTACTGGCTATCGTAGGCGCGGTGACCGTCGCGGGCTATATTATGATTGGCAGACGTCTGCGAAGCAGCGTGACTCTGATCCCCTATATCACCTTAACTTATGGTGCAGCGGCAGTTGTATTGACAACCCTGATGCTTGTGGCTGGACAAACCCCGTTTGGCTACACCCCACAGATCTATCTTTGGCTTGCCCTTCTAGCATTGCTGCCTCAATTATTCGGCCATACCACCTACAACTGGGCGCTACGTTATCTTCCTGCAGCGGTTGTATCCATCAGCCTCCTTGGTGAACCTGTTAGCTCTACCATCCTGGCTATTTCCATACTCGGGGAAACCCCACCTGCGCTCCGGTTAAGCGGCGCAGCCATAATCCTTGTGGGAATCACAGTCGCTTCTCACCGACCAAACTCAACCATGGGTGCGATCAATACTCATGAGTCTACTAAAAAAAGCAGCCGTCAATGAGAAATAAAAAGAGAGAGAGGTATGTGTGGGGTGTGGGCAAAGCCCACACCCCACACATACCGTTCTTATTCTCGCATTTGGGCATTTTTCAGTGCAGCCTACTCATGCAATTCGAAGATAAGTCAACCCCTCACGGAGGAAAGAGATGCAAATCCGCTGTTATCGATGCAATTGGAACTTCGCCATTAAAAATGACGAGATCGCCTTCGTACTGGAAGCCCTCGAAGAGAGCGGCGGGAATCACTACGATGTCCGCTGCCCTCGCTGCCGCACCATAAATAAAATTTCATTGGAGCAAATGCGATGGGCTGCACCCAGACCTGAAGAAGAGGAAGAAGCAGAGCAAGAAGAGGGACAGGACTGATACTTTGGCGATACGCCACTCTATAACGCTCATTACAGCGCTGCTGTGTCTCTCTTTGGTAGCCTGTGGCCGCGCTCCCCGCCCACCTGATTTTCATTACGCTGACCTTCGTCTGCTCGATCCTTCTGATACACAAGACACGGCGACGGACATGATCGCCTTGTATGTCAATATTAAGCGAGACGCTCGCTGCGCTTGCATCTCGCTTAATGGCGATGAGGTCTCTATCCGCCTTGATTTATTAGACTTCTCAGACATCAACAACTTCGACCTTTACCTGGCGCTTGACACAGTCCCGGGTGGCACAAATAGTCTTCCCCTCGACGGGAAGGCGGATCTTGCATGGGATTTACTCCTGCGCCTCCCCGCGGTTGGGAATCCAGAAGCGCTATCGTCCGAGCTGCAGACCATCCCCCTGCTGACCCCAAGTATTATTCGTCAACCACAACTAGACATTGTTACCATCCGGTTACCAGTCAGAGCTATTGCCCCTCCCGGTCCCTTCCTTCTCCAGGCATTTACCACCCAACCAGGCTCCATGATCATCGCTGACCGCCTTGGCCCAGTCTCCTCTGACGCCCTCCCACCTCCGAGGGCAAGTTTGCTACTGGCGTTTTGGAATACTTTTCCCGCTTACACACCAGCTCAAGCATTGCGCACATGGAGCGGCGCCCACGCCGGTCCGGGAGGTGAGCGCTTCGGACTACATCACCTACTCGAAGCGGTCGTAACAACGGAGGTCCCGGTTACGCTGCTGGACGTGAAAGCCCCGGAGAGCCTTCGTGGTCTGGAATACCTTGGGCATATCCCACAATTGCAGGAATTACAACGTAAAGGTTTATTAGACCTTCCCGATACGCTACCAATCGGCTTTCCGATGTCAACTCAACCAGAGTGGGTGATTCGCCATGCCGCTGCCTCCGCTCGTACCAGTGCACTGGCCTATGGTCTTACTGCCTCCCCGGTTCTAGCCCTACCAAACAGCCCATTCGATACCGAAAGCCTGTCAGATCTCGAGGATTTACCTTACAGGATGGTTTTTTCTCCGCTGCCTATTCACGATACCCTCGACTCCACAACTCACCTCTTCCATACTGATCGCCTGATAGTGATTCCACTCCCTGAGACTGACCTCGAACGTTCCGCCGGACATGACCACGGGCTAGCATTAGACTGGCGACGGATTCTCTTAGATCAAGCTATCGGCTCAGATCGCGCCACGCTGACCGTTCTTGGCGGAGATCTACAAGCGACCTTTTGGGCAGACGCTACCCGCGCCCAGAATTGTCTACAGTGGATCGCCTCCCACCCTTGGATCGACCCCCTCACCCCAACCGAGCTTATCGTCCGAGACTTCCCCAGCCGTGTTCTACCGGAGTACACTTCGCCTCTTCTCCCACCTATTGCTGACCACATCCCCTATACCACCAGAGGTCGACCTATCCCTTCCGGCTTCACCGTCGGTCAACTCCAATCA
This sequence comes from Anaerolineae bacterium, assembly GCA_030605795.1. Classification (GTDB taxonomy): domain Bacteria; phylum Chloroflexota; class Anaerolineae; order Anaerolineales; family E44-bin32; genus DUEZ01. The sequence goes on from JAUWHR010000004.1 coordinate 3,204, forward strand.
AAGGTTTTAGACTCACTTGCTAATGCCCCACCTGGTTCGCTAACCGAAATAGCCTGGCAGGCATACCTGGCGGCAGTGGCCGATCAAACGTGTGGCATCCTTGATCCTACCGCTCCGCCCACTCCCTGGTCAGAATGTAAAGGTGAGCACATTCATCCGCTCTTGCTACTTAGGGCGAACTCTTTAGGCAGAGCGGGTGCTCCATTGGTTGCAGCTCATTGGGGCCAATCTGTAGCCCTTAACATGGAACCCGAAACACCTCGTGTTTACCGGACGGACCTTGATTGGGATGGCGAGGATGAGTTGGTGTTATCCAACCGCTGGTTGTTTGCTGTATTGTCAGCGGAAGACGGTCGTCTAGCATGGCTCTTCGGGTACGACTCAAAGCGGGGACCAACGCAATTGATCGGCTCTCGATCCCAGTTTGTTATCGGATTGAGTGACCCTTCCACCTGGGATCCCTACGCTGGAGAGCTAGGTGAGCAATCGGTGCCGCTCCTCGATGGTGCTTTTTATTTGACCCATGATACCAGGGGGCGTCTTGAAATTACCCTCCAGCCGAACGGACTTATCATCGAGCACCCGAATGGCTCGCATGCAATTCAGTATGTCCTCGACGGACGGCGTTTAAATGTATCAATGAACACTCCAGGGCAACCTTTGGCTTTCGAAGTGCCGCTTGTATTTGCGCCGCAAGTTATGGATACAACTGGGTGGGCGAACACCTATACTGGCTCAGCAATTGAGGGTGGATTCAGATGGGGGATTAAAAACGGTCCAACCATCGCGCTTACTGCATCCGTATCCCTCAATTTCGACTCCTTCCTCGACTCTCCTGCCTCAGCCATGACCGCCGAGGACCCCAATCTCGACTATCCCCTCGGTCATTACCTGCCATTTCCCTTCGCGCTGATAACTGGTCAGGGTTTTAGCAATGCTGAAGTTGACCTCTTATTTGAACCAGGAACCGATTAACGCTGTTTAGTGGATCAATTGATCGGTAAATAGAGAGAAATTTACAGGGATGCAAATACACAGTGGTAGCAACCCGATTCGCCTTAATTTTAAGACATCGAATTGCGGCTGTCATACTATAATCCATCTGAAATACGGAGTGTTTCATGCGCTACAGCACCCTGATCAAGCCCGAACAACTAATACCTCATCTCGATCACCCCACTTGGGCAGTCGTGGATTGTCGATTCGACCTGCTCGACCTGACCAAAGGGGAGAGAGAATACCTGGAGGAGCACATTCCAGGAGCCGTTCACGCTCACCTTGAGCGTGATTTATCAGCGCCGCCAACTGGGAGCAATGGTCGTCACCCATTACCAACGCCTGAGTCATTATCAGCCATGTTCACTCTCTGGGGGATTGGGTCGGACGTCCAGGTAGTAGCCTATGACGCCAGCGGTGGCCCGTTCGCGTCCCGCCTTTGGTGGTGCCTGCGTTACTTGGGACACGAAGCTGTAGCAGTGCTTAACGGTGGCTTCCATTCTTGGAAGCACGCAGGTTTCCCAATTCGTAGTGGAGAGGAAAATCGATCACCTAGAACCTTCATCCCTCGAATACAGCCAAATATGCGCACCGACACCGCTCAGCTAATATCACAAATCGGTTCCGCCAGTTCACTAATGCTTGATGCGCGCGCCCCCCAACGCTTCCGGGGAGAGGAAGAACCCCTCGATCCTGTAGCCGGCCACATCCCTGGCGCCGTCAATCGTTTCTGGGAGTTGAACCTCGATGACGCTGGACAATTCCTCCCACCGGAGGTACTACGGGCACAGTTCGAGACCCTGCTTGGCGGAACATCGCCACAGTCAATAATCGTTTATTGCGGCCGGGGGTCACCTCCTGCCACAACCTACTAGCTATGGCGTACGCAGGCCTTCACGGAGCTCGCCTGTATCCCGGCTCGTGGTCCGAGTGGTGTGCTGATCCGACGAGACCGGTAGCAACCGAGAATCAACCACTCATTGAGTGCAACCTCTGAATAGACAAAAGGTCCATGGATAATATTGGATTCCCTCTTGAAAACCCTCCAGAAGAACACTTATCCCTAATCCCAGTAATAGGAAAAATAACATGACAACCCTTCACATCGTCCCCCAAACCCATTGGGATCGCGAATGGTACTTGCCGTTTCAGTCCTTTCGCATCAAGCTTGTTCATCTAATCGACATGTTGCTTGACATCCTCGACCGTGATCCAACTTTCACCCATTTCACCTTAGATGGGCAAACCATCATTCTCGAAGACTATCTAGAGATCCGTCCTGAACGCGAAGCTGATTTGATCCATCATATTCGTTCGGGGCGTTTGCTGATTGGACCCTGGTACATCTTGCCAGATGAATTTCTGGTAAGCCCAGAGGCCATAGTCCGCAATTTGTTGCGGGGAGGGTCAATGTGTGACCGGTTTGGAGCCCGTATGGACATCGGATACCTCCCAGACCCCTTCGGACATATCGGTCAGATGCCACAGATACTGCAGGGCTTTGGGATCGAGATGGCCGCGTTTCGTCGTGGCCTGGCTGATGAGCCGTGCGAGCTATGGTGGCAGGCTCCCGACGGTTCGCGCGTCCTGACAGCATACCTACGTGACGGCTATGACAACGCCGCCCGTTTGCCGACGGTCCCATCTGCGTTCATCGACTTTATCCGCGAGCGACGCGATTCCTTAGCCCCTCACAGCGCCGTTACTCACCTATTACTGCTCAACGGCACCGATCACCACGAACCTCAACCTGAAGTACCTGCCCTGGTGGAAAGCATGACCTTGGATGACGACAAATTGCTCATCTCTACTCTACCTGGGTACTTGATTGCCGTTCTTAAGGAAATTGAGGCGGGTGATCTTTCATTACCAGTCGTTCATGGCGAGTTGCGCGATCCTAAGCGCCACCACCTGCTGGCGGGAGTGTTGTCCAGCCGGACCTGGATTAAGCAGCGCAATCATACATGCGAAACTTTACTTGAGCGCTGGGCTGAACCCTTCGCCGCCTGGGCGGAGATTGTTCTCGGCGACGCCCCTGACCACACCGTATGGACTGGTCATCTTGCCACGCCGCGCGTGCGTCGCTCATCTGCGTTTATAAGCCAGGCTTGGCGGTTACTGCTCCAATGCCACCCTCATGACTCAATTTGTGGTTGTTCTATTGACCAGGTACACCAGGAGATGCAGGCTCGTTTCGATCAGGTAGAGCAAATCGGCGAGGAAATCACCCGCCAGAACCTGTCCGCGTTAACCGATGTTGTGGACACCACTCCTCTAGCCAAAGTAAACGCACGCAGCGCACTGGTAGTCTTCAACCCAGACCTTCATTCACGCACCGATCTGACCAAAGCACATATAGAGGTGCCAGCTGGGCTGGAACCTTTTGAGATCGTTGACCACCGCGGTCAAATCCTACCCTATCGTCTGCTTGACCGACGCTCCCGTTCATTGGCCGATATGGAGCTTGATCCGGATGGGATGCGGACCATGCTGGCCATGGTGCAAGATGGGTGGGTAATGGGTCTATCCGTCCAAGCAGTGGCGATCGTACAAAACAAAGACCACGCTATGGTCGATGTTGTCTTAGCCGAGGGCGCCGAACCAAACGTGGAGGCGATCCAAAGGGGAAACGTGGAGATCGAGCGCCTGTTGGCTGAAGGACAGGTGTCAAGAGTCAGGCTGCTTGCTCGATTTGCCACCGAGGTCACCCTGGCGTTCGTCGCGCCGGAAGTCCCAGCACATGGGTACCGGACATTCGGCCTACGACCTACAGCACAAGGTCCCCAGCCAACTCAGGAGAGCAAACAATGGAACATCGAAAATGACCTACTTCGGGTGGAGGTAGGATCAGATGGTTGTCTTACATTGATAGATCGGCGGAGTGGCGCTATCTTCCCTGGCTTGCTTCGATTCAGTGACCAAGCTGATCGTGGGGACAGCTACACATTCTGCCCCCTTGAAGCTGACCAATCTATTGAAATAACCAGTGCTCCACCTCAGGTGCGTCGCTTGATCGACGACTATGAGCAGATGCTGGAGTTGGACATGCACTTCCGGCTGCCTGCTGGTCTGACAGAGGATCGAACGGCCAGGTCAGATAGGTTAGTGGACATGCCTCTACATGTGCGCGTCCATCTTATGACCGGCATCCCACGTGTCGACATGGAAATCACCCTCGACAATCTGGCTGAAGATCACCGTCTCCAGGTGCTATTCCCTTTACCCTTCGAGGTGACCGAGGCCGACTACGATGGCCACTACGAAATTGTTCGCCGAGCTACAGCCATCCCCTCCGGTGAGCCAGACTGGGCTGAGCAGCCAGCCATGGAGGTGCCAATGCGTAACTTCGCCGCCGCCAGTGGAGATATTGGTGGATTGATGATCGCCTCGCATGGACTTCGTGAAGCTAGCGTCTCTCCGGAAGGGGTTATCGCGGTTACCCTCCTCCGATGCTTTGGTTGGCTCTCACGAGACGATTTGGCTACACGCAAAGGCGGCGCCGGACCCCAGATACCCACACCGGGAGGACAGGTTCCCGGTAAACATACCTTCCACCTTAGTATGATCCCCTTCGACGGCGACCCACTTTCAGCACGCGCTCAAGCAGTTGCTTTCCAGACAACGCTTCGGGCTGTAGGCACAACCATTCATCCGGGCAAACTACCATCATCGGCGTCACTTTTATCCATCGACCACCCAGCATTTGCCCTTTCCGCCGTTAAAATAGCCGAGGATGGCCAGGGGTTGGTGATGCGCGGAGTTAATCTCAGCCACCAGCCACTGAATGCCGGCATACGTTGTCTACTTCCAATCCGATCGGCATCTAAAGCACGCATCGATGAAACACCGCTGGAGGTGCTTCCAGTTGAAAAAGGCTCTCAACTAAAGATGGAGGTCGGACCTCAGGAGATCATCACTCTGCGTCTGGACCTGGATCCGCCTCGATCCCAAGGATGATCCTACCCAATACCAACACAATCCGATCAATCAACTGTTCAGAGGTTATTTTTAGATGAGTCTGTTAAGAAAGTTAAACATTACCCCATCCCGAAATGAATATCTCCAGTGGGAGACGGAGTAAATTCATCCACCTTCAAGAAACAAGCATGCCCTCCAGATCCAAAATTTCATCTATCCGTAAGTGGTCCTCATCCGATGAGCGATTTTGGAGTCCGCAAGCTCTGCTTGCGGACGGAAGCAAAGCTTCCGGACTCCAAAGGAAGACATAACAGATTGGTCATTGCGGCAGTGAAGAGCTTGCAATCTTTCAGCAGGCTCAGCGGTACAGACCTGTATTCACGATGATCTCAGCCACCCCTGGGGGGACCAGGTGGTGGAAAGGCTCCCCTTTTCTTACTCTACACCGGACATCATGGGCGGAGCACTCAACTAGTGGGGCATCGAAGAAATGCACCTTGCTAGATATGCCAGGCAGATCTACCTCCAGAGCTTGCATATCGACCACCACACCTGGTCGCTGCAGCACCCCCAACTTGGTACAGACCTCCAGGAAACCTTTAGGGTTATGCCATGTGGGCAGGTCGTTTATCGAATCAGCACCCATCAGGTAGACGAAATCGTCCCCTTGGCGACGCTCAGCCAACCATCGTAATGTATCAATAGCGAAATGTGGTCCCGGTCTGTTTATATCAGCCCATGAGAGTTCGAAGTATGGGTCATCACCGATTGCTGCTTGAACCATTGCTACTCGACCCTCGACCGGTGTGATCGGCTCTGCTGACTTATGAGGTGGAAGAGCGGTCACCACCCACAACACCCGCTGTAGGCCTAAGCTGCTCCGCCCAGTATCAGCCAGGGTGAGATGACCAATGTGTGGCGGGTCGAAAGTACCGCCCAAAACGCCGATCAATCTAGCCATTCCAACTCATGCTCTCCGATGCAAACGGTGTCACCAGACTGTGCACCGGCTTGACGGAGCGCATCTTCGACACCCAAGCGGACTAACAGGCCCTGGAAACGGCGCACTGCTTCGTCGTATTCCCAATAGGTCATTTCCGCTGCGCGCTCAACTGCTGCTCCTGACACTCTCCATCCACCATCTGGCTCGCGTTTGATATCAAACTTGGTTCGATCAGGCTCTGGTCTGTAGACGGGCAGGTCTTCAATTTCCACCTCAACTGGTGGAGCCTGTTGCAGGGCTTCATTTGCCGCGTACAGTACTTTCCTCAACCCATCACGGGCAAGTGCCGATATAGGGAGAGGTTGTAAACCAAGATGGCGGAATTGCTTTTCAAGTTCGGACCAACGGGACTTGACCTGCGGGAGATCGAGCTTGTTGATCGCCACCACCTGTGGTTTAGCTGTCAGAACCTGGTCAAAAAGCGCTAACTCCGCATTCACTTGAGAGAAATCAGCCACCGGGTCATTAGATGTACCGTCGATCAGATGGATCAGGACCCGTGTTCGTCGGATGTGGCGTAAAAAGGTGAAGCCCAAACCTGCTCCCTCGTGTGCCCCCTCGATCAGACCGGGGATATCAGCCAGCACTAGGGAAATTTCATCATCAATGTCAACCACTCCGAGATTTGGCTGAAGCGTAGTGAAAGGATAATCAGCGATCTTTGGACGAGCATTAGTTACTGCCGCCAGCAAGGTGGACTTGCCAGAGTTCGGCACACCAATGATTCCGATGTCTGCGATCAAACGTAGCTCGAGTTGCAGCCAGCGTTCATGGCCAGGTTCGCCCTTCTCAGCAACACGAGGCGCTTGGTTACGAGATGTCGCGAACCGAGCGTTACCCCGACCTCCACGTCCACTGTGACAGACTATTAGGCGCTGAGCTGGATGAACCAGATCGCCTAGAATCTCTCCGTTCGCATCATCACGCACGATGGTTCCTGGAGGCACAAGGATCACCTTATCAGCGCCGTTTCGGCCGGTTTTATTATTACCCCCCCCACGGTTTCCGTCATCGGCACGAAAATGGCGTTTACGGCGGAAGACAGACAAGGTATTCAATGTTGGAGATACCTGTAGAATGACATCGCCGCCCTTGCCGCCATCTCCACCATCCGGTCCTCCACGAGGGACATACTTCTCACGTCGGAAGTGGACTGCGCCGTCCCCTCCCTTCCCGGAAGCTATAAAAATACGTACTTCATCAAAAAACATGTCTCACCACTGGAAAATATATTTGATCCACGAACACATCATAATTATACCTTGCCGTAAACCAACGAAAATGACACCTTTAATCACGCTGCACTATTCAACCACCGGAGAAGCTGACCTAAAGTATCGCACACTATTTCATCCTGGACCCTTGTTATTGGCGAATTTGCGTGCACGTGACTCATGTGATAGATTCGCAATTGGAATTGACCACTTACGGAGATTTATATGTCCCCATCCACTGTTCCGGACATCATTGTTGGTCGCCTGCCTCTATACCTTCGTGAACTATCCAAGATGGCAGAGGAGGGTAAGGAGATTACCTCCTCACAGGAGCTTGGAAAACGCTTGGGCATCTCTTCCGCTCAGATTCGCAAGGATCTCTCACAGTTCGGCGAGTTCGGCAAACAGGGCACTGGATACAACATCACCTTCCTGGTTATGCAGTTGCGAATCATTCTGAAAGTAGAGGATGTATGGGATGTCGTCTTGGTAGGTGCTGGCGACCTCGGCCATGCGGTGGTTAACTATGGCGGTTTTACTGATCGCGGCTTCCGCCTTGGCCTGGTATATGACGACGACCCAAGTAAAATCGGCCAAATGATAGGCTCCTATATCGTCCAGGATGTACACTCTTCAGTAGATGACATCCGCGCCCGAAATATCCGTATAGCTATGTTGGCAGTACCGACAGCTGATGCCCAAACTGTGACGGATCGTCTGGTCGAGGCAGGCATCCGGGCCATCTTATGCTATGCGCCGACCTCGATCAGTGTACCCGAAGGGGTGAAAGTAGAATACATAGATCCTGTCCTCCACCTGCAACACATGACCTATTACCTGCCTTGACCGGGTCCTACACGCTTCCTCTCCGCGGCAGCTATATTTCCACGCATGAGTGCAGGGAGGGGTATAAGTGGGGGTACGGGCCTTCGCCCGCACCCCCACTTATACCGGTCCTCTTCTCGCGGTTGACCTTTTTTCAGTGGAGTCATGCATTATTGCCCGTATGTAAAAAGGCTGCGCGCCTTCTCAGGCACGCAGCTAATAATATATTCACCCGGTAGGTAAGTTGCCGCCTCTTAGACCTGCGGCAACGTTCGGCGTAACCTCTCCAGCATTCCTAGACCCCGAACTGCACCTTTGGCAATGCAAGCCACCGGCTCTTCCGCCAGATATGCCGGTATGCCGGTCGCGCTGGTGAGCCATTTGTCGATGCCCCGCAACAATGAACCCCCACCGCAGATCAACATCCCTCGATCAATAATATCCGATGCTAATTCCGGTGGCGTGCGCTCCAACACATTTCTCACCGCTACAAGCTGTAATTGAAGTGTCTCTTGTAACGCCTCGATCACCTCGCCGGTGGTGAGCGTGATTGGGCGCGGCAGACCAGTCACCTGATCCTGACCTTGAATTTCGATCGTTCGCTCCTCGTCTTGGGGTATAGCCGCGCCTATTCGGATCTTTGCTTCCTCAGCCGTTCTTGACCCAATGATCAGCCCATACTTTTTACGGACATAAGACACAATGGCCTCATCCAGCTTCATTCCGCCGATGCGGGTTGCATCCTCAGAAACGATCCCACTCATGGCGATAACCGCCGCCTGGGTCACTCCTCCACCCAGATCCACCACCATGTTCCCTGATGGTGTTGCTATCGGTAGCCCGACGCCAATAGCCGCAGCTAACGGCTCTTGAATGAGATAGACCTCACGACTACCTGCTTGCAGGGCAGCTTCGTGCACCGCACGTCTCTCAACACTGGTCACGCCTAAAGGAACGGTGATCATCACCCGCGGCTTAAAAAGCCTCGACGGCCCACATACCTTCTCGACGAAATGTCCCAACAAGCGATGAGTGACCTCAAAGTCGGCGATCACCCCGTCGCGTAAGGGCCTACAAACTTCGATCACATCTGGCACACGACCATCCATCTCGCGCGCCGATTGACCGACATCTACAATCTTCAATTCCTCAATATCAATCGCGACGACGGTCGGTTCATAAAGCACGATCTCGCCCCCATCACAGATCAGCGTGTTGACTGTGCCCAAGTCGATCCCCAGATCCTTGCCAAATAGGGGCATCGAACTACCTCTCCTCCCTGAACGTGGATTGTGGTCGATGGCAAAACTGCTGATAGCGTACGTCAGCCAAGAAAGATCCCCAAACTATGCCATCGCCGAGTTCAAGCGCATTAACAATATTTTCTAATTCTACCTTAAAAGCGAAGGAATCAATTCGCTGCCGGAGCCCTGATGTAAGGTTACCTACCCAATATGTCATGAATCCTCGGTGAAGAAACGATTCAGGCTGTGAGTCCAGACACTGTTTCCGCATCTAAGCGTCTGACTAATTCGACCAGCAGAGTCAATGCGCGATCGTAATCCTCACGGTGTATGATGACGCTGTGAGAGTGTATATGGCGCGCTGGCACCCCTAAGACCACCGTCGGAACACCGGTTTTATGCAGGTGGATAGCACCACCATCAGTCGCTCCACCTTCAATTAAGGACATTTGCAGCGGAATTTCTAGCTCCGCCGCGGTCAACATCACCAAGTCGCGCAGCTTGAGGTTGGGTATCATTCGCCGATCGTAAAGTAGAACCGAGGGTCCTTTTCCCAGTTTGATCGCCGACTGCTCCTCCTCGATGCCAGGGACATCGCCAGCGATATCCGATTCCAGGATGATCGCCACATCCGGATTGACGGCTTCCACTGAAGTGCTGGCGCCGCGCAATCCAACCTCCTCCATGACAGTGGCTACACCAACTACACGATTAGGTGAACCAGCTCCTTTTATTGCCTGCAGCGTCTGGATCATAAGCGCCGTGCCAACTCGGTCGTCGAACGCTTTGGATAGATAAGTCTTTGGGTTTGCCAGGATGGTGAAGTCCGCCTGTGGCACGACTGGATCGCCGGTGCGTACACCCGCATCTTCCACCTCTTCGAGCGATGTAGCACCGATGTCGATGTACATATCCTTCTTTTCGACTACTTTCTTGCGCTCTTCATCGGTCAACAGGTGGGGTGGCTTTGCGCCTATTACACCCACTACTGGTCCTTTGTGGGTTTGTATCACCACTCGATGACCTAGCAGAACCTGGTCGAACCAGCCACCCAGAGGAAGGAAGCGTAGAAATCCCTGTTTGGTAATGTGCTTGACCATAAAGCCGATTTCGTCTATGTGGCTGACCAGCATCACCCGCGGGGTTTCAGGGGTATCGGAGAGCGTACAAATCAGGCTTCCAATATTATCCTGAGAGAGGTCGCCAACCTTTTCCAGATAGGTTTTTACTACCTGGCGTACTTCTGCTTCATGACCGGGGACGCCATTGGCTTCGGTAAGTTTCTTAAGTAATGTGGCTGTTTTATCCATCTTTTTCCCTTGATACACACCTTTATGGGGTTAATGACGGAATGATACCTGACGGTATTTGTTTTGTCTAGCTACTCACCTAGGGTGGAGCCAGAGTACCCCTGTCGACGTGTTTCCAGTATCCAAACGTCAATTTGAGTGAAGCAAACTGCCCTTTCTTCAGAAAATATTTTTTCGCTTAACTCTCCAGGATACAAGTTATGCGTGCACTGAAAAAAAATACCCTCGAGGTGTGGGGAGTGGTATTTGGGGGGGTGCGGGCTGCGCCCGCACCCCCACATATACCAGTCCTCTTCTCGCGGTTGACCTTTTTTCAGTAGGAGTCAAGTTATCCTTCAGGACAATCTGCGCTTTATGTTATATCTATTTTCCAGCACCATATCGGAATTAAGGCGTCCAAACACGGCATAAATTGCTTTTAAAGATCGTAGATTCATGGGCGCGCGAAGAACTTCAAGGCAAACATAACCCGTTCTTCAATTTCCTGAGGTGCGCTGTCAGGGATGAATTGCAATGCTGCTTGCGCCTCAACCAAGCTGTAACCAAGCTCAGTCAACACACTTAACACCTCAGTATCGACCTCACTTGGTACACCAATGTCCTCTAAAGTCGTCACCAAACGATCTTTAAGGTGAAAGATGATCTTCTGCCCCGTCTTGCGTCCAACTCCGGGCACCCTAGCCAGGACTTCTGGCTGATCTCTTGCCACTGCACTGCGCAATACATCTGGTGAAAGGTGAGATAGTACAGCCAATGCCAGTCGTGGCCCGATGCCCCTGACTTGTATTAGAAGCTCGAACAACTCCTTTTGCTCGGTGGTGCTGAAACCAAACAGACTCAACGACGACTCTCGGACTACAAGATGGGTAAGCAAGAACAGTGGTTGACCAACTTCGGGCATGTCTTGGAGAACGGATCGCGGGACAGCCACACGTAATCCGACGCCTCCCACTTCGAGAATGAGCTCGTCATCCCCAACATGTTGAACAACACCACGCAACGATGCAATCACGAAGCCGCCTCCAGATGGACTCGTGTTTGGCTGGAATGCAGATGGCAGATAGCTACAGCCAGCGCATCTGCAGCATCATCAGGTCGAGGAATTGTTTCCATCTCTAACAGGGTTTTAACCATTTGCTGGATCTGTTTCTTATCTGCCCCACCATATCCCACGACAGCTTGCTTGACCTCCCGTGGCGTATACTCATCCACCGGGATGCCGGCTTGGGCGAGCGCCAACAGTGTAACACCTCGCGCCTGCCCCACTGTCATCGCCGTCGAAACATTCTTTTGAAAGAATAATTTCTCCACCGCGCCGCTATCAAGTTGGTGGAGAGCAAGCAGCGTAGACAAATCGTTGTACAGCTTTACCAGACGCTTGGATGTACACTGATCAGCTGGGGTAGTGAACACTCCGTAATCGACCAGTTCCAGTTCACCTCCCTGGGTTTGACGAACCAACCCATAGCCGGTACTGGCTGTTCCTGGATCGATGCCGATAACCAGCATACAACCTACATTTCCAAGCGGCGTGGGCCTACGCAGCCTCAAGTAAGGAGACTGCTTCCTCGGTGATGTCGATATTGGAAAATACCTGTTGCACGTCAGTGAGATCTTCCAAATCCTCTATAAGGCGCATCACCTTGATCGCTTGATCTGGCGGTAATTGGATTACTGTATTGGGCAGCATTCGTAATGCAGCCTCATCCAGACGGATTCCAGCGCGTTGCAGTTCATCATTGACTTCTTTAAAAGCTTCCACCGGGGCAATAATTTCGATGTCCTCGTCGCCGAGGGTGATATCGTCTGCACCTGCTTCGACTGCCAACTCAAAAATTTCTTCCTGATCATAATTCTCGGTGGGGAAAGCGAAATAGGCTGCTCGCCGGAATTGCCACGAAACCGCACCGGCATCAGCCATGTTTCCACCTAAACGGGTCAGCACGTGCCGAATATCAGCCACTGACCGATTACGATTGTCAGTGACAACCTCGATCATGAGCGCGACCCCATGTGGAGCATAGCCTTCATACATAATTTTCTCTAGTTTGGTGCCCTGTTTATCTTTTCCCGTCCCGCGGTTTATCGCCCGTTCAATGTTTCCTTTAGGCATATTGTTGGTTTTAGCGCGTTCGATCGACAGCCGCAGGGCGAAATTAGTCTCCGAATCGCCCCCACCCTCGCGTGCTGCAAGCGCAATTTCACGCGCCAGCCGGGTGAATAGCGCGCCGCGCTTGGCATCATTGGCGGCTTTTTTCCGCTTAATGGTCGACCATTTAGAGTGTCCAGACATCGCCCATCCTTCCACGTATGCTAAAAAAGCGAAAAGTGTCTCTTGACACATATCTCAAACAGATTGTAGTTAGATTATATCATCCGGCCTTTCCGACAATCAAATTAAGATGGTAAATTTTTTTTCGAAAGACTCCACTGAAAAAAGGTCAACCGCGAGAAGAGGACCGGTATATTTGCGGGCTTGCGCCCGCACCCCCACATATGTCCCTCCCCACTCATCGAGGGTAGTTTTTTTCAGTGCACTCACGAAAGACTCGCCTATAATGTGAACATAATGTTGGTTGATCGGTTGAGCGGTCAGGCATCTGTCATAAGCAGGTGCTTCAACTTGCGCAGAGTGTCCACACTCTGTCCACGGTAGTGGTTATTGGCATATACCAGCGTTAGGGGAGAGGCGGTTTCCAATTCACGCAAGCGCGGCACCCACTCTGACAACTCAGTCTCGGTATAGGTGTAATCGTATCTCTCCCATGCGTGGTCGTGTTCCCACCAGCGTGCAGCATTGCGGCCGTGGAAGCGGACGTAAGCCACAGGACCAGTCGTGCGCACTACTGGTGGCATCAACCCCCTCAATTGGGGCTCGTCAACGCAGCAAAATCCGAATTTCAACCCGCCCAACAATTCAAAAGTTTGCTCCGATACCCAAGCGCTATCACGGAATTCGACCACCAGCGGAAGCTCAGGCAACCCCTCACGGAATTGATTCAAGTAGTCACGATTGCTGGGCGTTGGATGAAAGGAATGTGGAAACTGCGCCAGCACGCAGGCTAGCTTCCCTGATTCGATCAGCGGCGCGAGGCTTTGCTCAAAAGCACTGAAATCCTGATGTACCCTCTCATGAGTTAAACTGCGGTGAGCCTTGACCGAGAATGTGAAATCCTCAGGTGTGCGCGCCACCCACCCGGCAGCGGTCTTAGTAGAGGGAAGGCGATAATAGGTAACGTTAAGCTCAACAGTATCGAAGAGGGTGGCGTAGTACGGCAACCATTTCCAGCGTGGTAAATCCTGCGGATAGACCTCCCCAATCCAATCCTCATATGAGAAGCCAGAGGTACCCAATCGAATCATGGTTGCAACACCCCTGCGCCATCAATACGACTGTGCTTCATGTCGAGCAGTGCCTGATTGGCATCTTCAAGAGCGTAGGTTTTGGTGGTAGCACGTACAGGTATTTCAGCTGCCAACTGGAGAAATTCCACCCCGTCGCGGCGGGTTGCGTTGGCAACACTGCGCAGTGTACGCTCACCATAAATCAAGCGATACTCCATCTCCGGGATCGAGCTGAGATGGATGGCGTTGATCGCCAGTGTCCCGCCCGGGCGAATTTTCGCAAGGATGACCGGCACCAGGGTTCCTACTGGCGCGAACAGGATGGCGCGGTCCAAGAGCGCGGGCGCTCGGTCTTCAGACCCTCCTACCCAAACCGCGCCAAGCTTTCGAGCCAAGCGACGATGACCATCGCTGCGGGTGAAGACGTAGACCTCACACCCCCAGTGAATGGCGACTTGGATCGCCAGATGTGCGCTGGCACCGAAGCCCACCAATCCCAAGCGTTCACCGGGTTGCAGGTCGGATTTATGAAGTGAGCGGTAGCCAATGATGCCGGCGCATAAGAGGGGAGCTACTGATTCGTCGTCGAGGTCATCTGGAAGGGGGAGAGCATAGTGGGCCTCGGCCAACATGAATTCCGCATAGCCTCCATCGACATGGAAACCGGTAAATCGCGCCTGCTGGCAGAGGTTTTCCTCTCCACCAACACAATGCTCGCACATTCCACATGCACGATTAAGCCACGGCACACCAACTCGGTCCCCGACCTGCCAACCCTCTACTCCACCACCAACATCCTCGACTACACCAACGACCTGGTGTCCGGGAGTGATCGGGTAACTGGGAGGGATGATGTCGCCCTCAATGGTATGCAGATCCGTATGGCACACACCACAGGCTCGGACGCGTAATAACAATTGCCCTGGTCCTACCTGTGGTCGGGGTAACTCGATTGGCTGCAACGGTGCGCGCTCGATGAGGCTGGGCTCAATCAACCGAATAGCTTTCACTCCACCTCCCCGACGATAAAATCCTCTGTCATCTGGCGGGCGACATCGTCGGTGAACTGTTTCGGCGGGGTCTTCATGAAATACGCCGATGGGGCAATGATCGGCCCGGAAAGTTTGCGGTCAAGTGCTAGTTTGGCACAGCGGATAGCGTCGATCACTACGCCGGCTGAATTCGGCGAGTCCCAAACTTCCAGCTTCAGCTCAAGATTAAGCGGCACATCACCGAATGTCGTGCCCTCCATGCGGATATAGCACCATTTGCGATCAGTCAACCAAGGGACGTGATCGCTGGGCCCGACGTGAATGTCGTCCTCTTTCATATCATATGGTATCAGACTGGTGACAGCGCCTGTCTTAGATATTTTCTTAGACTGCAGCCGTTCACGTTCCAACATGTTGTAAAAGTCCATGTTACCACCGAAGTTGAGTTGGTAAGTATGGTCGATATGCACCCCGCGGTTGTTGAACAAGGAGGTCAACACTCGGTGAACGATTGTGGCGCCTACCTGGCTCTTGATGTCATCCCCGATGATCGGAAGCCCCCGCTCTCTGAACCGACCCGCCCAATAATCGGAACTGGCAATAAACACTGGGATACAATTAACAAATGCACAGCCAGCCTCAAGCACCTGTTCGACATACCACTTAGTCGCCATCTCAGCTCCCACGGGAAGGAAGCTGATCACAACATCGGTCTTGGTGTCCTTTAGGATACGTATGATGTCATCCGTTGGACCGGGAGCCTTCTCAACGACCTCAGCTAAATACTTTCCTATCCCGTCGTGGGTCATGCCACGGTGGACCGTGATCCCAAGATTTGGCACATCAGCGAATTTGATGGTGTTATTCGGATGAGCGAAGATCGCCTCGCTCAAATCGCTGCCGACTTTGCCCTTTACCACATCAAAAGCTGAAGTAAATTCGATATCTCGTATGTGATATCCGCCGAGGTCGACGTGCATCAATCCTGGGACTTGATCGTTGGGTTCGGTATTACGGTAGTAGTGGACCCCTTGGATCAAAGATGATGCGCAATTTCCAACCCCGATGATCGCGACTTTCACTTTTTTACTAGTGGACATACATGCCTCCTTGCTAGGTAGCAATATTAGTGATAAGAAGTCTTAAACGACTGCTTTCACATGGTAAGACGTAACTACTCAGGCATCGTCTGGAAATAGGCAGTTCTACTCACGAAACGGCTTTTTGATGTCATTGCGAACCCTTCGATACCTCAGGGCCTTCGGCTCCGCGAAGCAATCTCCTGCCTTCAACATGTAAGTAACATTGGAGATTGCTTCGTCACTTCGTTCCTCGCAATGACAGACTGAGTAGTTACGGTAAGACTATATTGTACCTTGCTATGCTTTACGGCTGTGCTAAAATCATTTTGAAGCAAAGGACATATCGGATGGCTAAGCAACCCGCCCTCCAGGCTACAACTCAGCGGCTTGAACACCTACTTGAGATCAGCCGGAACCTGACGTCGACACTCGATCTCCCACAGTTGCTACAAATGATCGTCGATGTTGCTATTGAATTGACCCAAAGCGAAGAAGTTTCGATTCTGCTTCACGACCCATCCACGGGCGAGTTGCTTTTCAAAGCAGGACCAGTCTATCAACGCGATCCTTCAATACAGGTAAGCGTCCCACTTGACTCGAGCGTTGCAGGGTGGATCTTCAGTAATGCCCGTCCGATGGTCATTCAGGACGCAACAACCGACCTCCGCATTTACCGACAGGTCGACCGTACGCTCAAATTTCAGACCCATTCCATCCTGGGTGTGCCGTTGATTGTCAAAGATGAGCCTATCGGTGTTCTCGAGGCTGTCAATAAGAAAGAACAAGGTAATTATACCGAAGATGACCTGTCGATACTAGAGACTTTGGCGGCCCAAGCAGCTATCGCCATCGTAAACGCTCGCCTATTGAGCGATCTTCAGGAAGCGAACGACGATCTAAGGCGACTGGACCGCATGAAATCCGACTTCATCGCCATTGCCTCCCATGAACTCCGCACGCCTCTTGGATTGATCCTCGGTCACGCCACGTTTCTTAAAGAGCAAGTTCCCCAAAAACATGAGGATCAGATAGAGGTCATCATCCGCAGCGCTATGCGCCTGAAAACCATCATTGAAGACCTGGCCACAATTGCACATAAAGATGAAGGGCAATCACGTGTACGACGGGCGCCATTCTCCATGAGCCAGTTGGTTGAGGACGTTGTACACCGTTTTCGGGAGGTTGCAGAAAAGAAGGAAATTAAATTCAGCTACGACATTCCCTCAGGGGATCGATTAATGGTAGACGGCGAACGGGAAAAGATCGACGTGGCGCTAGCAAACCTGGTGCAAAATGCGATCACATTCACTGATCCCGGAGGCCAGGTTGGAATTAAAGGCGAAGGCGCTTCGGGTTACGTGAAAGTCTTTGTGGTGGACACTGGGATTGGAATCCCGGCAGACGCCGTAGAACACGTCTTCGATCGGTTCTACCAAGTCGAATCACATCTGACTCGCAAGCATGGCGGGATGGGCCTCGGGCTTTCAATCGCCAAGACTATGGTGGAGATGCACAATGGGCAGATCTGGTGCGAAAGCAAGGAGGGTACTGGCAGCTTGTTTTGCTTCATGCTGCCGATCGATGAGCTCCGGGCTTCAGCGGCGGCCAGGGTATTTACAACCGGCTAAGGTCAACCCCTACTTGAGGTCCTATCCAGCCTGAAGTATAATTTCGCCACTGCAATCGGGGCGTGGCTCAGCCCGGTTAGAGCGCACGGTTCGGGTCCGTGAGGTCGGCGGTTCAAATCCGCCCGCCCCGACTGTAGTACCCACTGCTGCAAATCTCTGTAACCACCTGTACAATAATCCAGCTAAAGGTTTCCGGGTTTGGATCCGTGAGACCGGCAATTGACCTCGCTTAAAATACTGATTAATATACACATTTCCTGCTGGTAATAATTTCTCCCTTTCCAGGTCACTACTTCTCGCTTCCGTATCTGTTCATTTCTTGGAGTCGGCTATATACTTCATCTTCAACCTTTCGACACTGCAGACAAATAATCGCCAAGAGAGATAATGGAAAGGGACCCTTTCAGCATAAATCCAAGCTCCATATGTCCTCTTGTTTTTTAATTTTTTTTCTTAGACTTCGAATGATGTCACCGCAGAACTATGATCCCTGGGAGGTGTCCCACCTAACGTGGGACGCATTAATTGGAATAGGACAAAGAGATGAACCTGTTTGAGAAATGTCACCAATATACTACTGCACGTGAGCTGGAAGCGGTTGGTTTATACCCTTATTTCCTACCATTGGAGGATACCGAAGGCACTGAGGTATTAATTAATGGCCGCCGTATCCTGATGATTGGCTCCAACAACTACCTCGGGCTTACCACCGACCCACGTGTGCGTCAAGCTGCGATCGATGCTGTGCAACGTTTCGGTACCAGTTGCACCGGTTCACGCTTCCTCAACGGAACTTTGGCGCTGCATCAAGAACTGGAAGCTCGAATCGCCAATTTTGTGAACAAAGATGCTGCTCTTGTATTCAGCACTGGATTCCAGGTCAACCTCGGAGTGATTTCATGTCTTGTCGGACGGGGCGACATCGTAGTAGCTGATAAAGAAGACCACGCCAGTATTGTCGACGGATGCATGCTGGCGATGGGTGAAATGCGGCGATTCTCACATAACAATCTCGAGCATCTCGACCGGGTATTAGGAAAAATTGATGAGAAAGTAGGAGTGTTGGTAGTTGTCGACGGCGTATTCAGCATGGGGGGTGATCTATCGCCGCTACCGGAAATAATTCCCATCTGCAAGAAATACGGCAGCCGCCTGATGGTCGACGACGCTCACAGTATGGGCGTAATGGGCGGAGGTAGGGGCACAGCAGCCCATTTCGACGTCACCGACGATGTAGACTTGATCATGGGGACTTTTAGTAAGTCCTTCGCCTCATTGGGCGGGTTCATCGCCGGCGACGGGGAAGTAATCCATTACATCCAACATCACGCTCGCTCGCTCATCTTCAGTGCTTCGATGCCGGCTTCGAACGTTGCTGCAGTCCTGGCGGCGCTTGAGATTATTGAGACTGAACCCGAGCATGTCCAACGCCTGTGGGATGTCACCGAGCGCATGCGGTCAGGTCTGGAAAAGATGGGTTTTAATATCGGCGCGAGTGTCACCCCCATTATCCCCATCTTGATTGGAGAGATGGAGAAGACATTCTTGGCTTGGAAGATGTGCTTCGAAAAAGGGGTGTACACCAACGCAGTGGTATCCCCAGCTGTACCACCGGATCAAGGCTTGCTGCGTACAAGTTATATGGCCACCCACACCAACGAGCAGATCGACCGGGCTCTCAACATCCTTGGTGAGGTTGGCCGGGAGTTGGGACTGATTGATTGATACCGTCTTGGTTACTGGGGCGACTGGTTTCATCGGGCAGCACCTGGTGGAGGCCTTGGCACAGAAGGGCTCCAACGTTACATGCCTAGTGCGCCACACCTCACAAATCTCTAGGCTTCAACCCCTTGGCGTTTCCTTCATCGAAGGAGACATCACCGATGAGCGGAGCCTACCTCAAGCTCTAGCCGGCATCAACGCGGTCTTCCACATTGCGGGTCTGCTGGAAGCCAGACCCAGATCACAGTTGTATGAAGTCAACGAAGAAGGAACTCGAAACCTAACCCAAGCATGCGCTGCCTGCCGGAAGCCGCCTGTTTTGGTTGTCCTCTCCTCGCTGGAAGCCGCTGGATCGAGCCCCGATGATGCCCCTCGCACAGAAAGCGAACCATCAACTCCCACCACAACCTATGGAAAAAGCAAATTGGCTGGAGAGCACGCTGCAGCGGAACACGCCGGCGAGGTTCCGATCAGCATCGTGCGCGCCCCAACAGTATTCGGCGAGTGGGATCGCCAGACGCTGAATGTCTTCAAGCTCTTGCGCCTAGCCCGGTTCGGAATCCATCCCGTGCCGCTGCGTCGCACGATGCGGTTGTCGCTCATCCATGCCCATGACTTAGCCGAGTTCCTGCTCCTGGTTGCGGATTGGGGGGAGCGCCTCGCTTCACCGATGAACGTGCAGGAAGACTCAGGGCAGGGACTGTATTACGTTGCTTACGACGAACACCCAACATTCGCCGAACTACTGCGGATGGCTGGTGCTGCGCTCGGGGATAGACAGGCGCGTGTTATCCACATCCCGCAGGTATTCCTATGGGTGCTTGCGTTTCCTTATGAAGCTTGGTACCGCGTCCGAGGTGGATCCCCAGGGGTGATCAATCTAGACAAGGCGAGAGCAGCGTTCGCCGGCTCATGGACATGCTCGCCTGAAAAGGCACGCATGCAATTGGGCTTCACGCCCTCCCTTCCGCTTATCGATCGAGTGCAGCAGACGGTGAATTGGTATCAGGATCAGGGATGGCTATGAGGGATGAATCTCCGCTAAGCCATTTGCGGGCGTTATCCAGGCGTTTACCATAGATCCAGGCGAGGGACCATGTCGAAGCATGTCGAGAGCTGTACTTGCCCGAACCTCGTTCCTTTCGCCAAGCAGCCCAGGAGGCGTATGATTGGTATCGGGAGCGGGGAGTGATCTAGCCAGATCAAGGACTGGCGTGGTGGGATTTATAACTCGCTTGAACAAGGATGTATAATCGAATATCCAAATCTTGGAGGAGTCCCGTGGCTGAATTACAGATCTCCAAAGTCCAGAATGACGATGACTTGATGGATTTCATCCACTTTCCTTGGGAGGTTTACCGCGACGACCTGTATTGGGTACCTCCCCTGATCTCTGAACGACGAGAATTTCTCGACCCAGAGCGCAATCCCTTCTTCCAGCATGCCCGAGCAGAGTATTATCTAGCTCATCGCGGATCTAAGTTAGTGGGCACAATCGCCGCCTTCACCAACGATTTGTACAATGAGTTCCAGGGCGTGAACACTGGCTTCTTCGGTTTTTTTGAAGTCCTGGACGATGCGGATGCTGCTACGGCTCTGTTGAGCACGGCAGAAAAATGGGCGAGAGAAACCGGGCATGAAACCATACTGGGGCCGGCCCAGTTCTCAACCAATGACGAAGTCGGAATGCTGGTTGACGGCTTCGACGACAGTCCTCGCATCCTAACGACCTATAACCCACCTCGTTACCAAGGCTACCTCGAGGTAGTTGGGTACCAGAAAGCCATGGACCTGTGGGCTTATGCACTGCGGATAGAGGACTTCATGCAAAACATCCCGCCTAAATTACTGCGAGTGGTCGAGAATGTCCAGAAACGGCGCAATCTTCAGGTACGAACTATCGACATGAAAAATTTCGACCAGGAGGTCGAGCGCTTCAAACGTGTTTATAACAGTTCTTGGGAACGCAATTGGGGCTTCGTACCCATGACAGACTCTGAGATCGACCGCTTGGCGGAACAACTGAAGCCGATCCTCGATCCCGATGTAGTTATCATGGTTGAGCATGAAGGGGAGGTTATCGGCGTCTCGCTGCCACTACCTGATCTGAACCAGCCACTACACCTGGCTTACCCACGACCTGACATGCCTGAGGCACTAACGATGCTCAAACTACTCTGGCATTGGAAAGTGCGACGGAGGGTGGATTGGCTGCGAGTGTTCGCTCTGGGTGTGTTGCCGGAATTTCGAGGATTGGGCGTCGATGCACTGATGTACCTCGAAACAGCCAAAAATGCAGCCCGCAAAGGGTATCGGTGGGCGGAGATGAGCTGGATTCTCGAAAATAACGACATGATGAATCGCTCCATCCGCCTGTTTGGCGGTGAAATCTACAAGACCTACCGGATGTATGAGAAGCACCTGTAACAAAGTTATCGGCTCAGACTTGTAAACACACCTTACCTTGGGGCTGTTTTACACCACAAATTTTATGGACAATTACCTAATCAAGGTGATCCTCTGTAGGTGTGGCGAATGGTGTTGAGGAATACAACCGGTTAAACACGGATTCATCCACATGGTAAATCCAGCCCCGGAAAATATAGACGCCGTCCGGGCAATTCCCCTTATGGTGAGTTTCAAACACCTGATCCTCTAGATAGGTTTGATCCTGGATGTGACTGTCATCTAGTGGACCTACCTCACATTTCCTTGCTACAGGGAACAACTCTTGGTGCTCGGTGAGAAGATCGACCGCTTGCTGTGTGCCGACGACACGAGGTACATGCCAAGGATCAAAGTCGGGCGAGAACGGAGGCAGCAGATACTTCGCCCGGACAGCAAAATCCGCTTCGAGTACAGCTTGCAACTATACCCCCTCCGGAGACACATACGAAAGCAATGCGTCCCGCCTCGCTTTGCTGTTAGGCCACACACTATACGGTAGGGCGATGAGATTCCCCATATAGGAAATTAGATCTTCCCGCTCGACCATGCTCAGTAATTCGCGTAAATATACATCATTACGCTCAGCCTCCACAGGTATCCACCGGGGCTCGGTGAGGTCGAGCCGGGGATGCATGTAGAAATGGTTGTGGGGGATGGCGTCATGGTCGATACACCAAGCGATCACCCGAGCAAGTTCGCCCTCACCGCCGGGATAGAGTTTGTCACCAAGATTGGGAAACAGGGCCACATGGAAGCCAAAATCCGGATGCTCCTGATAGAAATGCCACAGCACACCTAGCCCAGATTCAAGGTTCGGCTCCCCCTCCTTCGGTCAATGAGATCTGATCGGCGAAGAATAAGTCGTCGATGGTTAGGATAAGCGGGCGCCGGCCTTCAGAAACATACAGGTTGCCTTCGAGCCAATCACTCAATGATACGAGAGAGTAGCCGCCAGAGTAGAGACTTTCAAGATGAGCACGAAAGTCACCCAAGCGCGTTTTAACTTTCGTCGAGTACTTATAATGATCAGGAAGGAAACGGTGATAGACAAGGATCTGAACCTGCAACTCAGAAGTCCACACAGTTGCTTCGAGATAGTAGGGCTCAGGTGTGGGGGTTGCAGGATAGGTAGGCGTGGAGGTTACGGTGGGGACAGGATGAGTCGTCTCTGCAAGTCGTTACAAGGGGGTTGCAGTTGGGACCACATCTTCGGTTGGCACAAATGCCGCTTGATCGGCGGTTCCAGAGGCAACGGTTGAGCAAGCGGCAGTCACCGCTAGGTAGGAAAACAGGAGGAGCAGACGCTTCACAGGTAGGGACCCACATCCTCGTTCACGTAGCGGGTTAATTCA
Organism: Anaerolineae bacterium; assembly: GCA_030605795.1. Lineage (GTDB taxonomy): Bacteria > Chloroflexota > Anaerolineae > Anaerolineales > E44-bin32 > DUEZ01. The sequence goes on from JAUWHR010000004.1 coordinate 26,283, forward strand.
GAGACACTCAATTGCTCGATGCCCAATTTATCCAATGTTCGGCCTCGTCGCCAGTAGTCGGTACGGTGAACGAAGCATGCCAAGCGGATGATGCTATCAATACCCCGCACCGAAACGCCATAACGCCCCGCCAGAGAAGCAATTGGCACCAAGCTCATGGGAATATCCTCGAAAATGTAGCGGTGATTTAGCGTATTGGGCGCCTTGATCCCATAATAGCCGGTCTGGTTCTGTATCGCCTCGAAGAGGTTCTCTCCTGATACGTTATAGGCGAGCTTAAGCCACTCCATAGCAGTGCGAGCCCGCACACCGATCGCCGCAGCCACAGTCACTCGCTCGCGGTCTAACACCTCCAGTACCCGCGCCGTGGAGGGCGTCACGCCATCGACATAGAATTGAAACTCGCCTCCGGTGGATTCGATCCTTCCAGCGTTCAGCAGCGTGATTGCCGGATGGAAAATGGCGCCCATGTTGTTAAGGCTGGTATGCAGGACATTAACCCCGTCAATGAACTCAGGAAAAGCCTTGCTTATCACACTCAGCACCTTTTTCGTCCGCGTCGCCGGCAACGCCGCCAGAGGTACGGC
>JAUWHR010000002.1 GCA_030605795.1 Anaerolineae bacterium
ACCCTTCCCGATCTGCTCAAGGATGTAGTATCGCCCTCGTATCAACCCTTTAAGTCCAGTCATCGTTCGATATAAACTGCTAGCGCTAAGACACGCATTTCACCACCAGGCGATATGAGCCTTTCCAAGTATATGGCAAAAACAGAAACCTCCCCAAATATCGTCCTCTTACCCCACCTCGCTAGACAATACTAATTACTCCAAAAGGACATTGAAAGGGTCTCATTCAGTTCTTTAAGTATACAACGTTAAAACCGACAGTTACGTTACACCCATTGTGCAGAATTCTGCATCACCTGCCTTCTTCGAACCCCTCAGGTTAACCCCCGAACAACGCGCTTACGTAGTAGGAAAAAACCGCGTCCCCTAAGATCGAATTATCTAGTTCTAAGTCAATATGAATATGATGGGTTGATGTCATTCTGAGGAGCGAGGGCAAAGGGATGAAAATCTATTAGTGTCGCCCTGACGAGATAGCTAGTTTGTGAATCGTTTTAGACTAAGCATGGGGGGGAAAAGCCAGTATATGAGGTATTAAAACTAATGTGAAATTGTACAACCGTTATCGAAGGTGATGACAAGTCCATAAGAACTTAAAGCGGTGGCGCCATCATCCTCTTTGAAAATAAATTCCAACACCTCATCACTGAACGCCTTTATCTCCCGATCTTTAGGTGGGCTGGTCCAAGGAGGCATTCCCGTCGGTGGGTCATCGTCTCCTATATCCCAAATCTTCTTCCCTTCCAATTTCACATCTTCGAGCTCTTCGTATTCGTCCGGCCAATTCACCCACAGCTCGGTTATGGTGATCGTCGTATCGGAGTCGTTGATAATCATCACCAACACCTTGTCATCATCGTTAGTAAGGCCACCTAATGAAATACCATCACAAGGATCTGGAAGCGGTGAGGGGGTTTTGGTTGGAGGGAGAGTTATTGATGGTGTAGAGCTGGGCACTATTGTCTGGGTTAGTGTCTTAGTGCGTGACGGTGTGGTCGAAACGAATGTCGTCGGTGTCAACGTGCGGGTAGGGGTGGGCGAGATGAATCCAATCGGCGTCCGGGTGGGGGTCGCCGAGGGTCCAGCCAGGGTCCGCGTGCGGGTGGGTGTTTTGCTGACATTAGTCGTTGCTGAGGGCACAGCCGTCCAGGTAGAGGTCATGGCTGGATCCTCCGTCGACGTACTGGAGAAGGGAAACCCTCCGCCATCGTCGGATGGGATCGGCGTCGGCGTTGCACCATCACCCGTCCACCCAGAATCTGTCACCATGGCGGTCAAGGTGGCAGCAACAAGCGTCTCCACCTGTCCTGGCGCCACGATCGTTCCTTCCGCCGGCGCGTTGACGGTCGACAGTGCATTCACAGTTGCCATCAGGTCAAATGTAGAGCTTACCTGAGCGGATTGCGTGCCCTGGCCTCCAGCGGAAACCGGACCGAAACCGAAATAATTGATTCCCCAGCACGCCACCGGTATTGCTAACAGAAGCAGAAGCAACAGCGCTAAGACGTAACTCCTAGACCGCTTTGCTTCTCTCCCATAATCTTCCTCCACCTCTGGAGCGGTATCAATAAGTGGGGACAACGGGGCTGTGCCCACTGCTCCCGGCTTCAACAATCCTGAAACGGGGTCTAAAGCTTGCTGCAATGCAGCTTGAAATGCGTCGTTGAACTCGGCGACCGAATTGAAGCGCTGAGCTGGATCTTTGGCCAACGCCTTGATCAAGATAACTTCAATCGCGTCAGGAAGATTGGGATTTACAGATCGTGGACGCGGCAGGGGTTCGGTGGCGTGTTTGATGGCGATGGCTATGGGCGTATCGGCATCGTATGGAAGGCGACCGGTGCTTAAGTGGTAAAGCACAACGCCGAGGGAATATTGGTCTGATAAATGGGTGATTTTACCCCCGTTGATCTGTTCAGGGGAGATATACGCTGGGGTGCCTATCAGCGCTGAACCGGTCAAGTTCAACGACGCGTCACTAATGTGGGCGAATCCGAAGTCCGAAAGCCAAGCGTTACCATTTTCGTCTATCAGGATATTCGACGGCTTCACATCCCGGTGTACCACCCCTGTGTCATGCGCATACTGCAACGCTGAAGCTATTTGGTTGACGATGCTTGCCGCTTCTTGCACCCTTAACTCACCGCTCAGCATACGATCTCGCAGAGTTCCCACCTGCATGAAAGGCATCACCAAGTAGACCAGACCGTTCGCTTCACCATAATCCAGAACTGGAACAACGTTAGGATGCTTAAGCTCGCGCAAAACCCTTGCTTCACGTCTAAAGCGTGCCTTAAAGTTCTCCTCCATGGCGAGTTGAGGCATGAGCACCTTGATGGCAACCGTTTGGCCATCGTTCCGATCAAGCGCCTTGAAGACAGTCGCCATTCCACCTCGACCGATCTGTTCGAGGACGGTATAGCACCCTACGGTCTTTCCAATCAAATCAGGCATTGCCCATTCAGTAATTTATTGTTGCCGCGCAGTCAGTGCCAGCAACCCTCTGGCACACGGAATTAGCACCTGACATCCCTCGATTACCTACAGAATCGAACCAGGCGCCTGGATTCGAATATCCCCGCCTCCTCAGAATACCATGCCCACCCCTTGCGGCGTCCTTTCAGTTGGCTTGCAATCCTCAGGGGTGAATAGATATTTGCAATCGATACTTTACCCTTTGGGGGAAAATGATGATCTAGCTGTATACACGCATCCTCCACCTCACGCTCATCGACGTTGCACAAATCACCCCAAAGCCTCCACCGGATGCCAAAACCACACAGCATCTTGTGTTATTACTGACACCACTCAAAAATGGTAAACCGCGATAAGCGGACCGGGGTTTGGGGGGGTGGGGGCTGCGCCCGCACCCCCACATACCCCTCTCCACTCCTCGAGGGTAGTTATTTCAGTGCACTCATGAATGGTTCATACTATTTTGTTGGCAGATTTATTGGGAGAAACACTCAGATAAGATCAGCCCCACTGACGAAAGCCGTGCTGTAGATCGGCTGATGGAAAATCCCGCATCAAGGGATTGCTTATGTGTTCTGGGGCGGTTGCCAGGGTACGAAATCACGCAAGATCGACTCCCCGATAAATTCCCTCAGGATGGAGTTATCGGGGATTAAACTAATATCGAGCGGGTGGAACCAATCCAAGAAAGCCAGCAGTCGCTTCGCCTCAACATGCTCTTCCGTGCCAAAGGGTACCTGCCGCAAGAGCGGCTCTGCTAGTGGGGCTAAGGCTGAGCCCTCATATACTAGCGCTGAGTTGAACATCACGTCGGCGTTCTCCTGGTAAGGGAATATGTACCGCTTTTCCCCTCGTCGCACCGACTCCCAACGACGGATGGTCTCAGCTGCCGAATAACCACGCTGGGAGGCATCACGCACGATGCGCCGGATGAGCCGTGTATCGGTGGTCGAGACGCGGTTGAAGCGGTCCAGGTTGAGCTGCGTTAGGGCAGAGACATAGATGCGTAACGCATGTTCAGCCGGGATCTCCGGAACTAAATCCGGGTTCAGGCCGTGGATCCCCTCCAGTAGGATGATCTGGTCTTGAGCGAGTTGTACCTCCTCTCCCTCCTCCTGTTGGCCATTTAGAAAGTCGTAACATGGCAGGCGTACGCTCTTCCCATCGATCAAACGACCCAGGTCATGGTTCAAACGCTTTAGATCGAGGGCGTAGAGCGACTCATAATCAAGCTCCCCGTTTTCATCCTTGGGCGTCAGCTCGCGGTCGACGAAGAAATAGTCTAGTGCAATCGGATAAGGCGAGACCCCACGCGCCAACAATTGGATCGAGAGACGCTTGGAGAAGATCGTCTTTCCCGAAGAGGTTGGTCCAGCGATCAACACCAACCGTGTATCTTGGCGGCGATCAGCGATCATGGCCGCAATCTCAGCAATGCGACCCTCGTGCAGCGCCTCGGAAACCAGGACGACCTCACGCGCTCGACTGGCGACGATGGAGTCATTTAGCGCTCCAACGTTTGGGATGCCCAACGTTTCCAGCCAATCTCCATATTGGAGAAAGGTTGCCAGCAATTTAGGATACTCCGGGACGGGCAACAACCCGGTCGGCTGGTGGCGGCGAGGGAAACGCAATGTAAAACCGTCCCCCGTTCGAAGAAGAGCGAACCACTTCAGGTAGCCTGTGGAGGGGGCCATGTATCCGTGATAGTAATCGCGCAGCGATCCTACCTGATACATGACCAGATGCGGCTTCCTACGATTGACTAGCAGGCGCGCCTTATCGGTAAACCCTTTTTCCCTGAAGTAAGTGATAGCCTCATCGATTGGTATACGGCTTTTAGTGAACGGCAGGTCGGCTTCCACCAACTCTCGCATGCGCGCTTCCAGGCGAGCTAACTCCTGGTTGTTGAACACCAGACGTCCACGCACCTGACAATAGTAGCCCCCGGAAGCAATCGAGTGGTCTACGGTCAGACTGGCTTCGGGGAAGAGTTCCTCAAAGGCCGCAGCCAGCAGGAAGGTTAGCGAACGGCGGTAGATACGCATACCATCAGTAGACCCCATGGTCACTGGCTTGACCCTGGAATCAATCTCGATCAGATAGGTCAGCTCACGCAATTCACCATTGACAATTCCACCGACGATCGGCGCCTGAATGGAATCTTCCTGCGCCAGAAAATCCGCTAACTGGCTGCCGCGCGGTCCCTCTAAAACACGTCCATCAGGAAGATAGATCTGCACAGTAGTCCTGGCTGATGTTTCATGAATAGGATTATCGGACTTTCGAGACATGGGACCATTCCCTCCCAGGGGAATCATTCTACCGCAAAATGCGTAGGCCAAGAAGATAAATCGTAATCCGTCAGGTCATTCGGAATGCAAGCAGGCTCCATGAATTCTAGCAGTATAGCCAGTGCGCCATCCCCTGCGCTTCCACATATCCCACCTTAATTTAATGGCCACAAAACAACATGTCTAACCGTCTACGACTGGTTAGTCTCCGCGGGTCGACAGCAGAGCACCAATTGCCGGGCAGCTTTAACTTCATCCAAGCGACCAAGAGGTGTGTTGTGCGGTGCGGTCTTGAGTATTTCAGGATCGCTTCGCGCCTCCTCAGCAATCCTAATCATCGCCTCGACAAAAGCGTCGAGCATCTCGATGCTTTCCGTCTCGGTCGGCTCGATCATTAGTGCTTCACGCACGATCAGTGGGAAGTAGTTGGTCGGAGGGTGAATTCCGAAGTCCATCAAGCGCTTGGCGATGTCAAAGGCATGCACCTCAGGAGCGTCTTCCCAGCAACCTTCTGCTACAAACTCGTGCATGCAAATCCTATCGTAAGGCACATGGTAGGTGTCCCGCAGCCGTACCCGCAGATAATTGGCATTCAGGACAGCATGATCGGCAACCGCCCTCAAGCCGGACTTGCCTTGCATGCGCATGTATGTATACGCCCGCACCGCCACGCCGAAGTGTCCATGGAAGCTCTTAACCCGGCCGATGGACTTGCTTGGCCTAACCAACCCATAGAGCGGCGGCACTTCGTCGTTACCTTCCTCAATCACATCAACGATTGGATCCGGCAGGTAGTCTATTAAGTGTTTAAGCACACCCACTGGTCCTGAGCCCGGCCCACCACCTCCGTGAGGCGTCGAGAAAGTCTTATGCAGGTTGTAGTGCAACACATCAAATCCTAAGTCTCCTGGGCGTACAACACCCAAGAGGGCGTTCATGTTAGCGCCATCACCGTACACAAGTCCACCACAGTCATGGATCAGCTTGATCACTTCGGTCACATGCTCCTCGAACAAGCCAAGGGTATTGGGATTGGTGAGCATTAAGCCAGCAACACAATCGTCACAATGACCTCGCAATGCGTTCAGATCAACATTGCCGCGCTCATCAGAGGCGATCTCGATCACCTCCATACTGCTCATGGTCGTCGTGGCCGGGTTGGTGCCGTGAGCTGAATCAGGGACCAAGATCTTGGTGCGCTTATTATCACCCCTATCTAGATGGTAGGCCCGGATAATCAAGATACCGGTCAATTCGCCATGGGCGCCGGCCGCTGGCTGTAAGCTGACACCGGCAAAGCCGCCAATTTCACCCAACCACTCTTGCAGGCCGTACATCAACGCCAGGTTGCCTTGAGCCATCTCGGGGTCCTGTAAGGGATGAGAGAAGGCGAAACCAGGGAGTCTCGCGGTGTCTTCGTTGATCTTGGGGTTGTACTTCATCGTGCACGACCCAAGAGGATAAAAACCGGTGTCAACCCCATGGTTGAATTGCGAGAGTCGGACGAAATGACGCATAACATCAATCTCAGATAATTCGGGCAGCGGCAAACCCTCCCGCGTCAATCCTTTAGGAAATTCAGTTTGAGGGACATCCGCCTCAGGCAACTGCACACCCTCACGCCCTGGTGAGGAAAGCTCGTAAATTAAAGGCTCAATCATGGGCCATCTCCTCCAGAGCGGCGACTAGATCGTCGATCTCTTCTTTGCTATTGACTTCAGTAACCGCGATTAACATGTGATCTTTGAGAATGGGGTAATCCTGGCCCAGGTCGTATCCACCCAGAATGTCGTAATCGATTAGCCGGTCGTTTATCTCCGCCACTGGCCGTGGACATGTGACCGCGAATTCGTGGAAGAAAGGACCATCATGCCACAGGCTATAGTCTTCTAGTGCAGCAATTTGCTCGGCGGCATAGTGCGCTTTGTGGTAACAAAGTTCGGCGACTTTGCGCAGGCCATGCTTACCCATCACCGAGAGGTACACAGCTATCGCCAGAGCCATCAATCCCTGATTGGTGCAAATATTGGAGGTGGCCTTTTCGCGACGGATGTGTTGCTCGCGTGGGGTAAGGGTGAGCACGTAGCCGCGCTGGCCGCGGTTGTCAACCGTCTCGCCAACCAGACGACCTGACATCTTACGGACGTACTTCTTGCGCGTGGTGAAGATTCCAAGGTAGGGTCCACCATAGGAGAGAGGGATGCCTAGCGGCTGACCTTCCCCAACGACCACATCAGCACCGAAGTCGGACGGCGGTGTTAGCAACCCAAGCGCCAGCGGGTTGACGACGACACACAGCAGCGCCCCAACTTCTTGAGCCGCCTCGCCGAGTGTGCTGAAGTCTTCTATCCGACCGAAGAAGTCAGGGTACTGGACTGCCACTAGAGTAGTATCCTTGTCCAACATACCTGCTAGTTCCTCAACACCGTTGTCCAGCGACTCGTCTCCAACCAGAGTCAGTCCCATGCCTTGTGAGTAAGTCCGGACCACCTGACGGAACTGGGGATGAATCGCTGGCGAGAGTACGACCTTGCTGCGCTTGCCGCGATGCTGGTTGTAAGCCAGGATCACCGCCTCAGCCAGCGCGGTTGCGCCGTCGTAGTGAGAGGCATTAGAGACCTCCATACCGGTCAGGTTGCACATCAAGCTCTGATATTCGTAGATGGCCTGAAGCGTCCCCTGGGAAATTTCTGGTTGGTAGGGGGTATATGCGGTATAAAACTCATTCCGCCGTAAGGTGTGGTCGACCACGGAGGGGATGAAGTGGTGATACGCGCCGGCACCCAGGAAACAGGAGACATGCTGGACTTCTAGATTAGCCTCCGAGAGAGCCTGCAATTCCCCCATGATCTCCATCTCCGAGACCGGATCGGGAAGATTGAGGTCGGGGAAGCGTACATCCTGCGGAATGGCGTCGTACAGATCATCCATCCGTTCCAATCCGATGGCTGCCAACATAGCGCGGCGGTCTTCGTCCGTATGAGGGATGTAAGCCATCAGTGTTCTCGTTCCTGGCAATGCTTTTCATAAGCGGTCATGTCAAGCAAGCCTTCAAGTTCAGCCGGGTCGATGATTTCATATTTGACCATCCATGCCTCATCGAAGGGAGAGGAGTTAACCATTTCTGGCGTGTCGGCAAGTTCTTCGTTGATCTCGGTGATGATCCCCGCAACTGGCATGTATATGTAAGCGGCTGCCTTAACCGATTCGACTTCGGCTAAGGTTTCCCCTTTCTCCAACCTCTCTCCGACAGCCGTGGCGATCTCTAGATACACGATGTCTGAGAGTTGGTCCTGGGCGTAGTTGGTAATTCCGGTCGTGCCGATGTCCCCTTCCACCCGGATCCACTCGTCATTATCGGTGTACTTCAGATCAGCAGGAAATTCCATCGTGACCTCCAATCTAACTATTACTGTAGTGCTCCCGCAGAAAATGCAAAGACGCACTCCATCGCGGTGTGCGTCCCCTGTCGAAAACCTGAGAGATTCGCCGCATTGTGGCGGTTTGCCCCTTCGGTGCTATAAAGCTTTCCAGAGGCTCGGCCAGATAGGGTCCTTTTGACCTGAGAGTTTCACTCCGCGGTTGCACTGCCAAGCGAAGTTTGCCCCTTCGGTGCCCGGCTGCAGGTGCCGAGTCTCTCCCCTACCTGTGCTGGATTGTAAAGTCCATTCTACGAGTGAGCCAGAGGAGTGTCAAGGTGGCATCCTCGGATGGCCCTGTGTACTCTGCTAATCCCATTTGGGGAATCTTTGCCAGGCGTACAGTCTACAACCCACAAACGAACCATCCCAAGCAACTCTCTTGAAAATTTTTTACGGACTTACTCCATTCAAGGTCAAAAGGTGCCTGGCACTTTCAAACGAGAGTATCCAGGCATCAAGGATTCGTCGAAAAGGAATGTTTTAAGTGCCGGGCACCTCAAATACGAATAGAGCCCTGACTTGGAATTCTTAGCTACTGTACACGCGTGGCACGCGCGCCCCCAATCCACAGGTGACCTCGTAGTTGATGGTCCCCCAGCGCACGGCTATCTCCTCCGCGCTGATTTGTTCGTCCCCCTGGGATCCAATTAGAACTACTTCTTCACCTACCTGTGCCTGAGGTACATCATCCAGCTGAACCATCAACTGGTCCATACACACACGCCCCACCACAGGTACCCGTTGACCGTGAACCAAGACCTGATTGCCTTCCACCCGTCGGTAGCCATCTCCATAACCTACCGGCACGACGCCGATGGTCTCCTCGCCCCGTGTCTTGTAAACATGGCCATAACTTACACCACTGTTGGGTGGGTATTTCTGGATGTGGGTCAACCTTGCTTTCCAGGTCAACGCCGGTCGAAAGCCCGTTGGTAGGGGTGTTCCTGGCGAAGGGGCCATTCCGTAGAGTGCTATCCCAATGCGAACCATATCGAGATGGGTACTGGGTCGAGTTAGTGTTGCGGCGGAATTTGCGGCATGCGCCAGCGGCGGGCGTAATCCAGCGGCCTCGACCTCGGCTAGCAGATCGAGAAAGCGACGCTCCTGAACCGCAGTCGTCGGCTCATCCGGCTCGTCAGCCCGTGCAAAGTGGGTGAAGATGCCCTCTACCTCCACAGCCGGCGCTTCGGTCAGACGACGAAGCAGCTCAAAAGCTAGCGCCGGTGGGGCACCCAAGCGGCTCATACCGGTATCGACCTTTACATGGACCCTAGCAGGTCGACCAGCAACACCAGCCGCGCCCGACAGAACACCTACCTGCTCCGAATGAAAGAGAGTTAATGTAATTTTCTGTCCGACAGCATCGACCAGACAGTCGTCTGGAGTGTAACCGAGCACCATGATAGGCGCCCCGATCCCCGCTCGCCGAAGTTCGAAAGCCTCCTCCACCCGCGCTACCCCACAGTAAGTTGCCCCGGCGGATACCGCTACCCGAACCACTTCCGCAATACCGTGGCCATAACCGTTAGCCTTGACCACAGCCATCACTCGTACACCTGTCAGTTCGAGCAGCTGGTCTACGTTGTCGATGATCGCCCCCTGATCAATCTCCAACCAATTAGAATAGGCATCCTTAGAATTCATACAGGCGAGTATAAGCCTAAGGTAACAAGATGACAATGGTGACCACATGCGAGTATAATCGACACTCAATGACCCCTGCCGGCTGGATCACCCTGGCGATCATCACTGTCGCCGCTCTACTACTGATCACTGAAAAGTTGCGTCCTGATCTGACGGCGCTGCTGGTCGTCCTCGCCCTAAGCATCACTAGCGTCATCACCCCGCAAGAAGCTTTTTCCGGATTCAGCCGCTCGGCGGTAATCACTATCCTTTCTCTCTTCATCCTTACTCATGGCTTGGAGCGCACCGGCGTAACCCGCTGGATTGGTCAGCAATTGTTACGCATGGCGGGCACCTCCGAAAGAAGGTTGATCGCCGCGCTGATGCTAACCGCCGCCAGCCTGGGGGCATTCATGAACACTATCGCCGTCGCGGCTGTGCTGCTTCCCACGACCATGGGCATCGCTCGCCAAGCGAGAATCCGTCCCTCTCGCCTGTTGATGCCGCTAGCCTTTGGCGCCCTTCTTGGCGGCACCACTACTCTATTAACCACGGCCAATATCATCGTTAGCAGCACTCTCAGTCAGGACGGATTTAAACCCTTTGGGCTCTTCGAGTTCCTGCCCATCGGACTACCGCTTGTGATAAGTGGAACATTATTAATGATCTGGCTAGCTCCAAAAACGCTTCCCGCACGCGATGTAGCCGGTGAGATCGCTCGCATGCAAAGATTACGGAGAGAATTGGCTCAGGTATACCACCTGCGTGAGGGCACCACCGAGGTCATCGTCCAGACCGGCTCATCAATGGCTGGCCAAACCTTACTCCAGGGTGGCTGGGGACAGAAATTGGAGCTTACCGTCCTTGGGATCTCCCATGCAGGTCGCTTACTCAAGTCACCTGATCGG
>JAUWHR010000067.1 GCA_030605795.1 Anaerolineae bacterium
GCATCAGGCCGAATCGAGTTTGTCATCCTACGGACTGGTCATTCACCTCCTGTTGCTCCCCACCTCACCTCTCGGTGACGCAGTTACATTCGGTTACAGGCCGGAGAGCGTATGCCTGAAGAGGACTTCCACCTCTCTGACTATGCACGCTTACAGGCGCACTAGGGGCCGACCAGTGTGTCGGCCCAATCATTGTTCGCAAGGGGGGGCGGACACACTGGTCCGCCCCGACAATCTTTGCTCGATAAGTCTTTTTCCACAGATCCACAGTTGAAATTCATCTTAAGCGGAGACATGAGATCATTTAGGCCAAAGTCGAAGGATGGGCAACGACTCTGTCGAAAAAGTACAGTAAATCATGCCGACGGATACCGACCCTCACCTTTGCGCGTACTCTCTTTACTGATAACCCCTAATTGCATCCTTGGTCTCGTACCACAATAAAATAATAAAGTCGGACTTAAACCGACAACCACAACCGTAGATATTTCTGAACCTATCCTATTCCCCCTGAAATGCTCATCCCACCGTCTATGAGTAATACCTCGCCGTTAACGTAGCTCGAAATGGGTGAGGCAAGATACAAAGCTGACCCGACGATGTCCTCGGGTTCACCCAGCCGACCAAGAGGAGTCGCAGCCTGAACTGTCTGGGCGATAGCCTCCGTTTCCCAGAGAGCTCGGCTAAAGTGAGTCTTGATCACACCCGGTGCAATGGCATTGACTCTAATTTTGGATGGACCCAACTCGACCGCCAACACCTTGGTCAACATGATCAACCCGGCCTTTGACACACCATAAATGCCCAATCCTATTGACGGGCGGATACCGGCCGTTGAAGCCACGTTTATGATCACCCCTCCACCCTGCTTCTCCATGATCGGCGCCACTTGCTGGCAAAGGAAAAAAGCCCCCCTTAGATTGACCTCCAGTATCTTGTCCCACAGAGAGGCAGTTGCGGTCAGGATAGGACCGAAGTGGGGATTGGTAGCCGCGTTATTGATGGCGACATCGACCCTACCGAAGACCTCAACCACCCGCTCGACCAACGCCGACACTGCCTCCTCCTGACCCACATGTGTAGTAACCGCCAGCGCGGTCCCGCCATGTGACTCAATCTCAGCCGCAACCGCGTCGACGCCTTCCTGCTTGCGGCTGGCGACGACCACCTTGGCCCCGGCGTCGGCAAAAGCTAGCGCCATCGCCCGTCCGATCCCACGTGAACCGCCGGTGATTATGACCACTTGATCCGCCAGGTCAAAATCCATACCTCACCCTCCTTGCCTTTATATTACTGGTGCCCTTCCAGGCAAACCTACTCAGTAATATCCTCGACTAGTTGCACATCAATGCCAGCGAAACGGGCTCCCCAGAGCATTATCACTGCTGCCGGTATGCCAACCGCTGCTAAGACGATCATACCTGCTCGCAGATCATAGCCCACATCGGACAGCCAGCCGATAATAGGTGCCGAGGGCAGGTTGCCCAGATAGTGGGTCAGAAATAAAAAGACGGCCTGAGATGTTGCCCGAAACGCTGGTGGGGTCACTTCATAAATTTGTGGTCCACTGCAAGAAAAATTAAACGAGTAGAGAAAAAGCGCCAAGCCAGATGTGACCAAGAACAATGAGCGGCTCAAGGCAAGAATGCCGATGATGGCCAGTGGTGTACCCACCACCAAACCTATACCCATGGCGAGTAATTTACCCCCCGGATACCTCTGCGTTAGACGATCACCCAACCAACCACCGAAAAGTACACCCCCCACACCCATCACCACCTGGACCACGCCGGCAATTGAGGCTGCTGAGGCTATAGTGTATCCGTGGTAACGTTGCATGAAGGTCGGCAACCAAAAGATTAATCCACCAGTAGCTAAGTAAACCAGGACACCGCTTCCATATACGACCCGCAACGTTGACACGGTAAAAAGTTGGCGGACCACTTTGAAATTAATTCGAGGTATAGCAGAGTGAAGGTCTGTGGAGTGGGTCAGAGAAACATGGGATAACTTTGGACGTTGCCTGAATATGAACCAGGCCAACAGAAGTCCTGGCAACCCAGCCACGATGAACGAGGCCCGCCATCCAAGCGCCTGTGCGATGGTGCCACTCAACATGTAACCCGCGGCTGACCCTAATATCAACCCTACAGCGTGAATACCGACCGCCCGTGCCCGGTAATTTCCAGGAAAGACTTCAGATAGTTTTGTCAACGCCGGGGGACCATAGCCACCCTGACCCGCTCCCACGCCAAGACGGGTTACGATTAGGGTCAGGTAGGATCCGGCTACGCCAGTGAGGGCTGTCGCCCCACTCCACAGGGCAACTACTAGGGAGATGACCCGCTGTCGACCCCAACGGTCAGCCAGTATCGCTAATACGATTGCTGCCAGCGGGTAAGTGAACTCGAAGGCGCTATTCAACCCGCCAACCTGCACATCAGTCAACTGAAACTCGACCTTGATCGTCTCCGCCAGCACCGAGACGATCTGCCGGTCGTAGAAATTAAAAAAATTTGCCAGAGTGAGCAGACCCAATATGCGCCATGAATAGCGGGTGACGCGGGACAACGGGACTCCTATTCCTTTTCTCCTACTAGCCTTATCCGACCTCTAGCCGGACCTCCGAGGTCATAGAGACCTCGGAGGTCCGGCAGATAAATAAACTTTCCATAGTTTCTAGCGGAGAACCTCTTCTTTTGTCCGAGAATCTTCACTGCCAGAGTGATGCTTCTCCAGTCTGTCACAAGTGACCAATTTGGTCGATCGATACTCTTAAGTACGGCACAAGTTTCTAAGTCCTGATCACACCTTATAGGAGATTAAGGCCAGAACCCCGGGCCCGCCGTGGACGGCCAGCGAGCAAACCAGCTCAGCGATCATGGTCTCCTTGCAGTTGAAATGATTCTTGACCCGCTCCAACAATTCACGACCTTCCTCAGGCACCCTGGCATGAACAACAGCCAAGTTGATAGGATCAGAGGTGCCAACCGCCTCTTCGGTGAGTTCGATAATTCTGTCCACCGCTTTCGTCCGCGTTCGAATACTCTCAGCGACACCCAGGACGCCTTCCTTGGTGGAGATGATCGGTTTGACGCTGAGCAATGAGCCTATAACGCCTTTCAACGTGCCAACTCGCCCACTCATCTGGAGATACTTGAGGGTAGCCGGGGTGAAGAAGAAATTCATTCGTTCACGGATCTCGGTCAGGCGGCTCAGAATTTGCCCCCGGTTTTGGCCTGCTTCGATCGCTCGAGCCGCTTCCAGGACAATCCAGCCGGTACTCATGGAGATGCCCAAGGAGTCGAAGACCTCGATGTCGGCTTCGGGAACCATGGATTTAGCCAGGATCGCTGAATCGTAGGTCCCGCTGTGGTGGCTGGTGATGGTAATCACCAGGATCGAGTGTCCCTGATCTGTAAATTCTCGGTAGAACTTAGCGAACCAGGCTGGTGTTGGCTGGGCGGATGTCGGGATGATCCCCATTTCCTCAATCTTGCGGTAGAAAAGGTCGTGATCGATGTCGATGCCTTCTTCGAAGGTCTCCTCCTTGAATTGAATCGAAATAGGAGCCACCCGAATATCGTACTGCTCCAATACCTCTTGAGATAAATTGCATGTGCTGTCGGTTATGATCTTGATCATGGTTTCGCTTCCTCCTTAGAATTTTGCGAACGTTCGCTTCCCGGATTTTTGGTCGTCGAATAGGGTGGGCACCGTTCCGACATGTTTGCTGCCCCTCGCTGGAATACCTCCGCCACTTCTCCGATGGCGCTAGAGCCAGTAGCGCAGGCTGAAACCAGGGCCATGTTGAGCCCACGCAAACCGTTTGCAATAACCACCGCTTGTCGGTCGGCTTCCAGCGCGAAGAGAGTAAAAAGATCATTCCGCCAGGCCTGCCGTCGACCGAAGAGTCTAACCGGATCGCAGTCATTAACTTCAGCCGCGATCCGCACCTCTAGCCGGTCGCATCAACTCGGGTGATAGGACCAACTCCACTGCACCCAGCCAGAAGACCATCTTATGGTGTGGGAACGTCGTTTCCCAACGGCGCGACCGCACCCAGGCCAGTGATGACTACCTGCCTTCTCATCCCTTCCCTTTTTATCGCAGGATCAGTTAAGAGCATTAACACCAATATTGCCTGAAAGTGTCATAAAGGAATCGAAAGATGTCTAAGACCTCCGAGGTCTGAGAGACCTCGGAGGTCTGCCTAATTGACGATTCAATTATTTCAACCCACACTTTTTGGAGGAGATCCTAAATTATTATCCGGCTAGAGAGAAGATCAGGTTGTGAAGGTGGAGAAATCTTAGAGTAGAGCTGCCGTACCAAGTGATAAACATTCGGTTATGGCCCACGCAGCTGTTTACCATACAGTCCACAAGATACAACAAGTGATTTAGTAGGTTTAGCGAATCATTACCGAGGCATTCGTCCATCGCGCCCACGCAACCCGTTTGATGGTTTGATAGCATGGCTAAACGCGTGGTCATTTAAGGGAAGTATGGCTAGTTGAATATCTTATCTGGGGAATAAGTTGTAATTTATAAGATTAACTTTCAATGATAGGGACTTATTCCGACATATGGATGACCGCTTTGACAACATCATCTTCACGATTCTCAACAATGCGGAATGCATCCGGTGTTTGCTCAAACGGAAAGTGATGGGTGACCATCCTCCGCACATCGACCTTTCCTGCTTCGACCAACGAGATCGCACGTGGATATGTATGCTTCATTCGGCGGACAAGCATTATGGTCAAACCCTTATGTCGGGCAGGAGAAGCCCTGAAGCTAGTAACGTCCTCAACCGGTATCCCGATCAATACCACTCTTCCCCCTGGTTTGCATACCTCAATCGCGTCTCCGACCGCCTCGTTCTCGCCCGCGGCTTCAAAAACCCTATCCACACCACGACCTTTGGTGATCTCCAATACGCCTTCAACTTGGTGGTCGTCAACTGAAAGACTATGCGTCGCCCCTAATTCGAGCGCCATTTGGCGTCGGTGAGGGATCGGTTCGATAGCGATAATCTCCATTGCGCCTGCGTTTCGGACGAGCTGGATCAGCAACAGGCCGATCGGACCACAACCGTGAACAACCACTGAGTCGCCTGGGTGAACGTGGCCGAGCTTTAAACTGTGTAAAGCCACCCCCAAAGGCTCAATCATAGCCGCATCTGAACTGGTGAATATTTCTTCCGGAACGGGGTGGACGAGGTGCGCTGGATAGCATAGAAATTCAGATAATGCGCCATCATGAGGCCAACTACCAAGGAATCGCAGGCTCTGGCAGAAATTAGGGTTCCCTTGTAGGCAGAATTCGCATTTTTCACATGGCACAGCTGGATCGACGGCTACCAGCTGTCGTTGTGATAATCCTTTCACACCAGGCCCCAGTTCGTCAATTGTCGCAGAGAATTCATGACCAAGGATTAGAGGCGATTTGAGAAACGTATCACCAATGCGGCCATGGGCGTATACGTGGATGTCGGAAGCACAAATACCCACCGCCCGTACTCGTAACCGCACTTCACCCAGGCCGGGCGTATGGGTGTCCTTCTCTTCCCAACGGAATTCTCTCAGACCAACCAGCTGTAAAACGCGCACAGTTTATACTCCTCTCTAAACCATTAGCTTACTTGAGGATCGACATTCCACCATCGATGCTAATCGCCTGACCGGTACACCAATCTGCCTCAGAGGAAGCCAGGAGGAGTACCGCTCCTACGATATCTTCTGGTAGACCAATCCTGCCGAGCGGTGCCTCATCCGCTAGCTTCTGTCGACCCTCCTCGGTCGGTACGTTTTCCACAAGCATATCGGTCAAAACAGGTCCAGGGCACGCAGCATTTACTCGAATCGAATACGGCGCTAACTCAACCGCCATCGCTCGGGTAATGGCTAACACCGCCCCTTTAGCCGCGCTGTAAGCTACATGCCCTGGTTCACCTACAACCCCCGCCTTAGAAGCAATATTAACTATCGCCCCACCCCCTCCTTGATCGAAAAACCGGCGCACTACTATTTGTGAAGGCAAGACTGTCCCCATTACATTCACCCGGTACATACGATCCCATAAGTCCTCCGACTCCTCCCAGAAGGGAGCGCTGTCATGAGCGCCAGCGTTATTAACCAGTACATTTATGGCTCCAAACCGTTCTATGGTCTTTGTCACTAGCATCTCAACTTGCTTGTATTGTGTGACATCTGTGCGAATAAACTCCGCTTGCCCATCTTCATTTCTGATCCACTGAGCAGCCTCTTGACCGCGATCTTCATTAACCGCAGCGAGTACGACCCTCGCCCCTTCCCGCGCCAGCGCTTTACTTATCGCAAATCCAATACCCCGACTTCCCCCAGTGACAATAACCACCTGGTCGGTAAATCTCGGTTTCATCGATGGTATCTCCTCTTCAAGCATCCTACATCTATTACGGAGCCTCAGGTGCAGCATCTAGCGCGTTAAAAATCGGCTGGGCGACATCCAGCAACTTTATATACTCATGCACCAATGGTTTGTAAAAACTATGATTCGCCATGTTCGGCTCGACACGTTCGGTTGTCTGTATAAAACGTTTCGCTGTGGTCGCCAGATCATCAAACACACCAACGGCGTACCCGGCTAAAATAGCCGACCCAAGCACCCCAAACTCCTCTCGGCTGAGGTTCACGTATGGTATGCCTAAGATGTCCGATTTAATCTGATTCCATAGCTGACTACGAGCACCACCTCCAATGACCCGAGTCTCGCGTATATCAAGCTCCAGTAGTAGACCACGGACGATGCCTAAATAATACGCATATTCATAACCCACGCCCTCCAACAACGCTCGATAGAGATGGGCTTTGGTATGTGACCAATTCAAGCCCAGGAACAATCCCCGTGTGGTTGGGACACTTGGGCAAACACGCCCTCCCAGATGAGGTAGAAACAAGAGTTTGTCCGATCCAGGCGGGACCTCCGACGCCAGACCGTCCAGAATCTGATAGATGTTCTCACCGGCAACCTCAGCCTCGGCTTTTCCATAACTCACCAGTTCATCCCGGAACCATCACAAGTTTAAGCCACCTCCGTTGATGTAAGCCAGTGTGTAATAAAGGTCAGAGATAGCCAGAGGTGCTGTGAATAGAGTCTTGTGTTCCGTATCAGTGACGAAGTGATCAACACATACGGCGAATACCGAGGCGGTCCCGGCGACATCGAACACCAACCCCGGGTTAACCATGGCCGCACCGAGCATCCCGGCTGCCTGATCGCCGCAGCCAGCAGCAATAGGTGTTCCCTCTCTCAAACCGGTTATTTTTGCTGCTCCCTTGGTTACCTGGCCGATCACCTCCCAAGGATCAACGATCCGAGGTAATTTCGATTTATCAACGCCAAAGATACCTAAAAGTTCATCCGACCAACATCCCGCCTTTGTGTCACTAAAGCAGGAGAAGTGGATGTAGGTTCGGTCGATAAAAGCCTGTTCTGCTCGAAGTCCCGCCATTCGACCGGCAACATATCCACCTGGAACAACGAATTTGGCGATGCGTTGATAAACTTTTGGACGTTCTTCCTTCCACCACAAGACCTTCGCCCCATGTGAGAAGGTAGGTGGACCACCGGAGAGTGAGATGATTGTCTCCTCGTGTTCTTTCATACACGGGATGTAGGCACCGCAGCGCGTATCAAGCCAGGAGTCGTACACTGTAGGTGCGCCCCATTCATCGTCGACACTACCTATGCCAGCCATTTGACCATCAAACGATATCCCAGCTACTTTCCCTGGATCGATTCCGCTTTCATCCATACACTGCCTAATGGTCCGCACGGCGGATCCGTATATCTCTTCCGGGTCTTGTTCAACCCAACCGGGTTTAGGGTATATTAGATTTGATTCCTCATAAGCCTCAGCAACAAGAAAGCCCTCTTCATCGAAAATGGCTGCTTTCGTGCCCATAGTTCCGAGATCAACCCCAATTAGATAAGCCTTAGCCATGAGACACGCTCCTTTTCCAACCGGATTGCATCATGGATTCAATTGAGATATTGCATCCGGACGGATTGGGAATATAAATAGTTGAGTTTGATCAGTGGTCAAATCAGATTGTTACTTGAAATTTACGGTTCAAGCACAATTCGCATTTCACGAACTGATTGGGAACGCCTGATCCCCTCATCAAATTGATCGAGAGGTAAACGACCGCTAATCAGATCCTCAATGAGTATGCGTTTTGACGCGATCAGATTGATCGCAGACCGATATTGTCGTACGTTTGAACCGGTCGTTCCGGTAATAACTAATTGTTTGTAATGAATTAGATTAGCATCCAGACTTACCATTGAATCCCCTCTCTGGAGCCCTCCAAAGAAGTTTATCCGACCCCGAGAAGCGACCAACTCGAGTGCTTGTTCCTGAGCTATCCGCGATGAGGCGGCGACAATGACGACATCAACACCATGGTCATGTGTCAAGTCTCGTACCGCGGTTAACAAATCATCCTTTTCGGGATTAATGATGACATCCGCACCATGGATCTCAGCTTCCTTTAACCGTGCTTCTGTTAGTTCACTTACCAGGATCATTCGCGCACCGCTGAGTCTGGCGAGCATGACATGCATCACGCCAATCGGTCCGGCGCCTACTATTAGGACTATGTCACCAACTCCAACAGAAACAGCCTCTTGCCCGTTCAGGCAACAGGACAAAGGTTCTGCCAGAGCGGTTTCCTGGGTGAGCACATGGTCAGGAACGACAACAACATTTCCCTGTTGAATCGCTTCAGTTGTGATCAGCATATACTCAGCAAAACCACCATCTAGACTGATGCCAAAGGCGTCGTAATCCGCACACAGGTTCGGCCACTCTGATACACACTGGATGCACGTACCACAACCGATGTTTGGGGCGACACCGACACCTGTGCCAATTGCCAGATCCACACCTTCCCCAACCTCTACGATCTCTCCGGCTAGCTCATGGCCTAAAACTCGCGACGTGCCAGTCGGAATGCGATGATGACCGCTTTTAAGAATACGCAAATCTGTACCGCAAATCCCACATGCAATTACGCGTAGCAGTGCCTCGCCTGGACCTGGTCGAGGTTGGGGAATGTTAGTGAAATCGATTTTCCCGTCGCCTCGATAAACCACTGCTCTCATAGGGACAACCTTTAGTTTCGCGCGCGGCGACGGGCTTGATTGCCCGTCGCTTCAGGCGTCATAATTAACCAATTGTTGAAATGTTGACAAGCTCACTTCTCAAATTGGCTTAAATGTCGAATGCTCTCCTCAGCATAGATATCCCGCAGTTCAAGATTCTTGGACATCCTTGTGGCGAGTAAGGGATCTGATCCTGGAGGTACGGGCTCTAGAGTGAGTACGCCAGTATAGTTGATATCGTAAAGAGCATCCATAAGGCTGGCGAAGTCGATATGCCCTCGACCAGTTGCTTCCCGGTTGCTATCAGAAACATGCATATTAACCAGCAATTCATTCGCCCGGTGGATCGCATCTGCTAGATTCGGTTCCTCGATATTCATATGGAATGTATCGAGATGGAGCTTAAGATTTTCGGAACCGACCTCAGTGATGAACTGCAGTGCCTGATCAACGTTGGTGATCATGAAAGTCTCGTAGCGGTTAATCGGTTCCAAACCTAGGGTCACATCGCGCTCAGCAGCATATGCAGCCAGTTTGCTGACTGAATCGATCGCTAGATCCCACTCGATCTGATAGCCTGCAAACCACTCGCTCTCAGATTTCGGTATTCCCGATGGCGCGGTGCGACCGGCTGGGGCTGGCAAGACAACAAAGAAATGAATATCAACTTTGCGAGAGTGTTCACTTTGATCTCACGAGCCGCGCATTACAACCAACCTAAAACATAGTCGACGTCAGATTCTAAATATGGGCGGGGAGGAACATCTGAGCTAAGCGTCTCTCCCCATTACGACGTCGTTGCCGGGTGGCAAATCCCATGTCTCGCCGGCCATAGCGCGCCGATCTCGACCCTGCTCGCGAATGCGCACAAGCTCTACTTCAAAACGCGATCGATCTCCTCTGTGCAGCGCATGGTAATACTCAATAGGTGTATCATCCTTAAGATAGCTTACACTATCTAAAAGTATGAGAGGTGCACCCTTTTTAACCTGTAGGAGACGCGCCTCGTATTCTCTGGCCGGCACTGCTTCAATCATACGCCGGCCACGAGCGATCACAAGACCACATTCCTCTTCAAGGAACGCATAGAGGGATTGGTTGCTCAAGTCAGCATCAGCGAGTTTGGGACATAATGAATAAGGCAGGAAGGTTGTCACAAGAACAATCGGCTCATCTTGGATGAATCGAAGGCGCTCAATGTCGATAACTTGCGTCCCAGGTGTAAGCCGTAAATAGCCAGCTACCTTGGTGGAGGCTGGCATTACCTCTTGCTTCAGGACTTTTGAGACCGGATTATGACCTCGGTCGATCATATCCTGATAAAAGCCAGTAAGTTTT
Source organism: Anaerolineae bacterium (assembly GCA_030605795.1). Classification (GTDB taxonomy): domain Bacteria; phylum Chloroflexota; class Anaerolineae; order Anaerolineales; family E44-bin32; genus DUEZ01. The sequence continues at coordinate 10,491 of JAUWHR010000067.1, forward strand.
TGGACAAGACTTTCACTGATCTTCGGTTCAGAGATAAATGTTCCCTTGCCCTTAACCCGTGTAATCAAGCCTTCATGGCCCAGTTCATTTAGAGCTTGGAGTACAACTGTCCGACTCACATCAAACAAGCGACAGAGTTCAACCTCCCCAGGAATTTGATCCCCTGGCTTCCAATACCCACCCTCTATTGCACCTCGAAGGGCTTCTTTCAATTGAATGTAATAAGGTATGTGACTACTCCGATCAATGGTCGGATTAAATATCCCCTCAGCTTCATTAGAAACCATCGGGTAAACCTTCCTGACATGCTAGTATCTTATTATCCTAGCATAATATCACTCTGCGAGTATAGAACAGCTTAAATCTGTTGTCAATTATCAAGTACGTCTTATAAAGTAAGAGATCAGAACCTCGACATATGTTCATGTCCAATCACAGTCCATATTCCTCGGCGTGTTTCCGTAAAAACTCTAAACCGTGGCCCGCCAAGATCTCAGGAGGTTGTTTAGGTGGTCGCCACAGCTTGGTCGCCGCTGCCAAATCAGGATTCATTGCCGAGAATGATTCGAGCACCAAAGGACCTGAATAGTCAGCATCGGCCAAACCCCTGAATACCTCATCCCAATCGACGGTGCCACTTCCGATAAGGCCTCGATGACTCTCACTCATATGCATGTAACCCAATACATCGGCACATTTAACCAGCGGTTGGCAGAAATCTTCTTCTTCATTGTTCATGTGGTAGGTATCAGCATGAAGCTTTAGATTGTCGGTCCCTATTGTACGGATAGTCTCCCTTGCATCTGCGAGTGAATTGTATAAATAAGTCTCGTAACGATTAACCACTTCCAAGCCTAGGGTAATGCCACGCCTTCTGACGTCTAGAGCGACCTCACCTAGCGTATCGAAACCCCTTGCCTTTCAATCTTAGTTGGCGATGAACCTGTGAAATAGCCGAGGATGAAGGCGATACAACCGCATAGATAACTCCCTCCAATCGCCTCAAGCTTCTCCAACGCTGAGACCAAAAATTCTTTCGCTACGTGGGGGTTTTCGGGCATGTGTGCGCCCGCGGGGAGCACGAGCGATCCAGTCGCATCCAAACCTGCATTAGCCAAGGAATCTTTATGTGCAGTTGGGTCAAATTCATTCGGCCTCAAGAGCGGGATCTCGATGAAGTCAAAACCCGATTCACCAGCCTCAGCGATCGCCAAGTTTCCTTTCTCAACCGTCCAATCATCAATCCAGATGAACGCATGTGCACCGAATTTGAGCATGAGCTATCCTCCTTCTACTTGGTTTGTAGTAAATCGATTGGGGCAAATCTCTTTGCCAGTCTCATATCGGCCAAGCATTGAGGGAAGACCGAATATTTTTTCGGAGCAAGCTCTCATACTTCGGATCGATAGGCCTTGCCAATGCTCAAGTTTCTGCCAAATCAGATCCCGGCCTGGGCTTCGGCACCAAGTGTGGGCGTAATCCGGAAGCAAGCTCAGCCAGCCGGTTGAAGGTTTCTTGGTCCATGCCAATGTGCAGAACTTCAGCAATATGTTGCGTCCAGCCATGAAGGAAATACAACCACCCATCTTCTACAGTCACCGACCTGTTTTCTTCTTGCGCCTTCGCCTGATGCCAAAAGTCTAATTCACCCCTATAATTAATCTCCCAGGCAACTCCATCACCCGGAAACAATCCCTTGTCTGTGACCGGGGAGCCAGGCCTATCTTTCCCCATACCTGTTGCATTGATCACCACGCTCCCATCTGGTAGACCGGCCATGATTTCATCATTCCTCTCCGGATCATTGTTGAGGATATATTCAAAAGCAATATCTGTCTCTAGCCTTTCAACCATTTCCTGGAACTTGACTAGCCGTGGTTTCGAACGGTTAACCATTACGAACCGTTCGGGCCGGTCGTGGGGGTTTGCCTTTTGGATCAAATGGAGGGCGATAGCTTTACCAGAACCTCCCGCGCCGAAGTTGAGGACATGACCGCCAGTGCGAGCAAAATAATCTTCACCTAACACCGCGTCAAGGCTTAATCCAGAAGTTAATGGGTCTTTCGCGTGACCAATGAGCAACCCGTCTCGCTTCGAAATACATGAAACCTCCCCGGTGATCCTGGAGGACGGATGGAGGACATCGAACATGTCTTCCGCCGCCTCGAGGAGGTCGATTTTGTGCGTTGTGACAAGCGCTCCAAGTGATAATGGATCTAATTTAATTTGGGCAACTGTCCGGCGATAAGCCCCCGGATTATCATGCAAGGCATGGTCGATACCCTCCATGACGATCTCGGGTCTGCCAAGTGCCTCTGCCCAAAGGGGAAATACATTCATGATCGAAGATTTACTCGTAGTGACACCCACGAAATAAAAGGTTGGTTCCTTCTTCGTAGAGATGTGATATTTCATTTCCACCCCTTCCTTAACCATCAATGCGTTCTCTAGCGAATCAGCTACCACATTGCCAGCTGCCTCTATCAAATAGCAATTTGTATTTCCTTAACTACCTTATGTACCGAAAACTGGTTTCAATATTTAACCCCCGCTGGAGATTTTTGATCTTCTCAAACGGTAACCGACCAACATTTTTAGTCACCCACCCGATCGCCATCAGGATTTGAGCTAAGATCTGCCCCTAGCGCAAACCAGTGACAAAGCGGGAAACTCAAGCTTCCTGATTCAAGTCAGGATATATCTTTGTCACCGAACTTCCCCGGCAATTAGACCACACGATAGACGGGTTGCTCACCTCTGAGCACAGCCAAGCAGTCTCTCATAGCAGCCCAACCCATGGCATTGGTCGCGCCATCCGTATGAGCTCCCATGTGTGGTGTTGCTATTACCTGGGGAAGCGCCAATAGGGGATTATCTGTTCCAGGAGGCTGCTGAGCGAAGACATCCAACGCTGCGCCGCGCAACTGCCCACTTGTCAAGGCCTCTAACAATCCTTCCTCATCAATCAACTCACCGCGTGAGGTGTTAACAAGAAATGCGCCGGGTTTCATCTGGCGGAGAAAGGCTGCGTTCACCATTCCTTGTGTATCTGATGCCAAAGGTAAATGTAGAGATAGAAAGTCGGCTTCACGTATGATTTCGTCGCGTAGACGGAACTGCACTCCAAGGTCTTCTCCAGTTGCTGAGTCATACAATGGATCGTAAGCAATGACCATGCAATCAAATCCCTGAAGGCGACGAGCCACATTCTTACCAATCGATCCGAAGCCAAGTAGACCGATGACTTTGCCAGCTAAAGTAAGTCCTGACATGCGCGGCCACTCGCCTGTTTTAGTGGCTTCAGATGCTGCTGGTATCATACGCGCCAATGAGATTATCAAACCAATAGTCAGCTCGGCAACTGACACCGAATTGGCTCCCGGTGTATTGGTGACCACGATACCATTTTCCTTCGCAGCATCTAAATCGACTTTATCCACACCCACGCCATAGCGAGCGATGACTTTCAGTTGATGCGCGGCTTCAATTACATTACGGTCAATGTCATCTAATCCAGCGATGTAACCATTGCATCCCGTGATCATCTCCAAGAGTTCAGAGGAAGATAGTGGGTGACCAGTCGTGTTGTAGACCACCTCGCTGACCTCCGCTTCAAGCTCACTACGGAGAGCAGGATCATTCTTGGCATAGGAGGTAGGCGTAACCAAAACCCGATATACTTTAAGATTGGGCATTATCACTCCTCCTGAAGAGGTAAGGACAGCTTGTCAACAAACAAGGGTTGACATCAAATGATGTAATGAAGAGGACCATCTAATAGGAATCCCAGAACTCCAAAACCATATCGACACGTAGCCTGCAAAAGATCTGCAGAGAAACGCATAGAGTATCAGCTACACTCATCAGATGGAATTAGTTCAACACCTCAGCGTTTAACTCACCGTTCGTGCCTTTTTCACCTCCATCACAAATGCATTTGCTCGCTCGGTTATCTCATTGAAGCGACCTTCCTTCGCCCAAGCTCCTGGACAGAGTGCACTTCCAGCCCCTACCGCAAAAACACCAGCTGCAAACCAATCAGCCACATTATCGATATTCACGCCCCCTGTGGGCATGACCGGGATATCTGGAAAAGGACCCCGCAGAGCTTTAATGTATCCAGGGCCAACCAGCGAACCAGGGAAGATCTTCACCACATCAGCTCCCAAACTACGAGCCTGGACTATTTCCGAGGGCGTGAGGGCTCCAATCATGACCACAAGTCCAGTAGCATCCATGGCGTTGGCTAATTCAGCCTCGCAATGCGGGCTGACGATAAAACGCGCACCCGCTTCTTTTGCCTGCGTCGCATGCTCAGGTTTGGTTAGTGTACCCATACCAAGCAAGATATGATCGCCATACTTATCGTCGAGCTTTTTAACCACTTGAGGAGCGTTAGGCGTGGTATATGTGATCTCAATCCCTAAAACACCACCCGCGACGAGTGCATCTACCATCTTGATGGTTAGCTCAGGAGATGGGCCACGCAGCACAGATAACAAGCCGATCTCCCGGATCCTAGACAGGGTATGTTCTTTACTCATCAATGTGGCCTTTCGCTATTATGTCTTCAGTGTAGGAAATTTATATTAAATCACTTTCAATGTTTCCAACCCCTCAATTAGTTCGTTTCTGCCACTTGTATTCAGGTCCAAAAAATCCGTGGTTCACTTTCTCGCCTGTCATCTCATATCGGGGGAAATCCAGTTCGGATTATCAATAATCTCATATCGACCTTCCCGATCAACAATGAGCTTCCGGAAACCTTGCTGTTCGATCGATATGTAGTCATGCCCGGCGTTAGCTGGATAGACGAAGAACATCACGAGATTACTATGGAGATTGGTATTAACTGATCGATGTCCCCAGCGTGGTGGTACATACACCACAGCACCCGGATGCATTTCCTCAACCGACCAATCACCTTCCGGCGTCTCCATCACCATTACACCTTCTCCATGGAGACAATAATAGACTTCGGCAGTGTTCAACACCTTATGGAAATGACCCTTGGTCATGAAGTATTCACAACCCACCTTCCCTGGATGGACTACAGAGATGCCGTGTTGTAGTTCACCCTCGACTTCAGGAAGCTTGATCTCGTAGACTTCATATAACAGTACGTCATCTTTACTGTGTATCGCGTCATACGCACGCTGATCTAAGAACTGACCCCTCATATCGGAAAGATGGCGGGTGATGTGGTTATCACATCGTAGAGGAATCTCGTCTGTCTCTGAAATTTGAAATGAAAATGGCCGATTCGACATTCATTGCTCTCCCAAGTCTCTACGAACAGGATAGGTTCATGGCATCAAATCCAAACGGTTTTATTATTAGGTGCCATCCTCATGAATGTTAAGATAATGACGGCTATTATCTGTGTTGCAATTAGTTACCATCAACACTTAGATCATCAGGCCGATGAAAAACCTCAGTCAGCATCGGTTTTTCAATCACTAGGAAGAGACCCCTGTTTCTATTACCTCGCTCAAGTAAACCGGTCGCTCATCTAGAAACGATTTAGTACCTGCAAGGACTCCGGCTACCGCCCACCACCCATCCTCACCCCCCACTGTTGGTGTTGTGCCTGTTTGGATACATTCGACGAAGTGCTCTATCTCACGGATATAAGCCCATTCAAATCGTTCCGGCCAAGTGCGGTATATCGGGGTAACCAAGCCTTGGTCACGATTCACACAAACAACAATTGATTTGCCTTTCATCTCTCCAATCTGCATGATACCTCGTTCACCAATGATCTCGACTCGTGCATCATATCCATAGTCACATGGGCAAACGCCGGAGATGCTGCCAAGACCTCCATTTTCAAAGCGAATGGAGACCAAATCAGTATCGTAAAAGTCTTCAGCCTCCACTCCGCGGGATTTGCCTTTAAAATTAGCTACTTCAACATAGACCCTCTCTTGATTTGATCCCATCAGCCAGCGGACACAATCCCAATCATGGCTATTCACTTCAGCCAGATTGCCATTTGACCTTTCCAAGTCTCTTGCCCAGACCGGAGGTAGGCCAGGTCCGTGAGTCAAAGACTTAATGAGCATTGGCTGTCCAATTTCACCGGCTTCTATTCGCTGCGCCGCAACGACAAATTCGGGGTCAAAACGCCGCATGAAACCCATTTGTAATAAAACATCATTACGCTGTATAGCATTGATGATCGCATCGCATTCTTCCAAACTCAACGCCATCGGTTTTTCTAAGAATATATGTTTGCCTGCACTTGCTGCGGTTATTGCTAAAGAGGCATGGGCGAAAGTGGGTATGGTGATGATGACCGCATTAAATTTTGATCCATCCAGGGCGTCTTCCAAGCTCGAGTAACGTTCCTTAATGCCAAGTCGGTCAGCGGTTTTTTTCAACACCTCCGGGTCAGTATCCACAATAGCAACCAATTCACCTGCTGACACATGATTTACCAGGGAGTTAGCGTGAACCTTTGCCACCCGCCCAGCCCCGACTAAGCATACTCGTACAGGAAGGGTCATGGGATACTCCTCCACCAGAAATCGCTAGTGGGTATACTGGTCTGCATGACGGGGTAGAGTTATGTAATTCCTGATTCAGCCACGCGGTAGATCC
>JAUWHR010000041.1 GCA_030605795.1 Anaerolineae bacterium
CCCTTTAATCGAAATCCTTCACGCTTTCCTCATACTGTCGCTTCGAAACCAGCTGGGTCAGGAGTATGTTGTCATACCCTGACCTTGTTGAATGAGGTACAATGGCGAGCATGTCCGACATAAATGTATTAATCACGCTGCCATTTACGGAGCAGCTGGTAGAACGTCTCCGGGCAGTGGTACCTCAAGTGCAAATTCACGTTCACCCGGCGAAGAAGGCGGAGGACTTGCCTGAAGAGTTGCTCCCCGAGATCGAAGTTCTGTATACGATTTCTGCCCTTCCGGATCCGGAGATGGCGCCAAAACTACGTTGGATCCAGTTCCACTTCGCCGGAGTGGACCATGTTGCAGACCATAGCCTGTTACGCTCAGGTTTGCAGGTGACTACATTGAGCGGAGCAGCGGTTCCGCAAATCGCCGAGTTTGCCCTGATGTGCATCCTTGCGCAGAGTCGCCATCTTTCGACCATGATGACCGATCCAGCGGACGTACGCTGGGGAGAGAACCACTTTGAACGCTACCAGCCAAGGGAGCTTCGGGGGAGCATGGTGGGCATCGTCGGCTATGGCAGTGTCGGTCGGGAGATCGCCCGACTCTGCCACGCCTTTGGCGCCAGCGTGCTGGCTACCAAGCGCGATTTGAAGCGCCTGGACGACACGGGCTACACCCTAAACGGGCTAGGTGATCCTGAGGCCGAGTTACCTGATCGCCTCTACCCACCCCAGGCATTACCTTCCATGGTCTCGTCCTGCGATTTTATAGTAGTTACTGTGCCCCTAACTTCACAGACGCGGGGCATGATAGACGAACGTGTTTTCGGGGGGATGAAACCAACAGCTTACCTAATCGACGTCTCGCGCGGCGGCGTGGTCGATCATGGTGCGCTGGTCGAGGCGCTGAACGAAAACCGCCTGGCTGGGGCGGCGTTGGATGTCTATCCGATCGAGCCGCTGCCGGACAGCAGCCCTTTGTGGGGCATGCCAAATGTGATCCTTTCGCCGCATGTGGCGGGAACATCAGAGCATTACTACGAGCGGGCGGCAGATTTGTTTGCGGAAAACCTTCATCGTTATCATGTCGGGCGACCGTTGCTAAATCTATACGATCCGGATCGAGACTATTGAGATGGAAGGATATGGTGTGATTCGAGGTGTAATTTTCGACCTAGGGTCGACTTTGATCCGATTTAATGGCGATTGGCCGGAGATACTCCAGGAAAGTAGTCAAACCCTGGCTGAAGTGTTAGAGCAGGAAGGCTTTAGTCTGGATGGCCGGCCCTTTACTGAAGTCTTCACCTGTGAGATGACGGAGGGTTATCAGGCGCGCGAAAAGGACTGGGTCGAACGGACAACATCCTCCTTGCTGCGTAAGGTGATGTCTCGTTTTGGCTATGAGGAGATATCGGACGAGACGGTTGCCCGCGCCCTAGTTCGGTTTTACGCGGCTAGCGAGGGCTGCTGGGAACCCATGGAGGGCGTGTACGGTGTGCTTGATGAACTCCGTGAAGCCGGCCTGCGTCTGGGTTTGATCTCCAATGCTGGGGATGAGAATAACGTGCAGCGATTGATCGATAAAGCAAGATTACGTTCCTATTTCAATCCAATTTTAATCTCAGCCGCGGAGGGGATTCGCAAGCCCAACCCTCGGCTGTTTGAGACAGTGCTCGAGGCCTGGGTTATGCCCGCCCACCAGGTTGTTATGGTGGGAGACTCGTTGGCGGCGGACATCCTTGGAGCACAGCATGTTGGTTTGCACCAGATTTGGCTTACAGCCCAGGCGGATACATCCTCCAATCGCGCCCATGCTGATGCCATTGTGCCCGAGGCTATTGCCGAGGACATCACCGAGGTGCCCGACCAAGTGCGACGTCTGGCAGAGATGGCGTCGGGAGACTGACCGTGCTTGACTTTGAACCAGTCAGCGAACACATCTTGCGCCTCGAATTGCCCTTCCAAATCTTCGGATCCATCAACTTTCCAGTTGCAGTGTGGTTGATTCGGGTTGGGGGAGATTGGATCTTGATTGACACTGGTCCTCCAGAGACAACTGACCAGTTGGTCTCGGCGATCGTCCGGACGACTGGAGGTCAAGGACCCAAACGGGTAATGCTAACCCATGCCCACTACGACCATGGTGGTGGGTTGGATGCGGTGCGTATGGCCTGGAACGCAGCCATCCTTTGTCACCACGATGAAGTGCCCTTCGTCACCGGTGAGCTGGGTTATCATCACTTGAAGCCGCGGAGCCTGGCGTTCTGGTTCGGTCGATTCTTCCTCAGGCGAACCAGGTGGGGATTACCGGTGGCGCGCGACCTCGAACGGGGACAGGCGGCCGATGGTATGGCCGTGATTCATTTACCCGGCCATACTCCAGGTCAGATTGGGTTCCTCCACCCAGAGGATCAGGCAATGATCTGCGGGGACGCGGTGATGAACCTGAGCGGACGGCTTTCGCCACCCTTGGCAATTGCCACCCCGGATCCCGATATGGCTTGGGCCTCGATATTTCGCCTTGGCGAACTTGATTATGAACATCTACTCCCATCCCACGGACCGCCTATCCTTGACCGCGGGCGGGAGGCGATGCTCGACTTCCTCGGAGGCCGCGATCTAGAAGAAATCCCCACCAAATGGTAAGCGTTTGACCTACACTCTGATTGGAATGGCCATGATTGGCCTGGTTACTGCCAGCAATCTACCAAGTGAATTCAAATATATCCCAACTATGTTAGTAACTACTCAGGCATCGTCTGGAAATAGGCAGTTCTACTCACGAAACGGCTTTTTGATGTCATTGCGAGTGTAGCGAAGCAATCTCCTGACTTCAACATGTAAGCAACGGTGGAGATTGCTTCGTCACTTCGTTCCTCGCAATGACAGACTGAGTAGTTACCTATTTCATATAGATCACTGTAGATTCATTAAACGGAAACGAAGACTGACGAACAACAAGGGAATTGACAATAAGTAGGGTGTGACCGCGCTATGAAGAACTTGCCCATGAAGGATAACGTTCGTATTCTGCTCGTTGATGACGAACGCGCCATCACCGACAACTTGGCTCCTTTCCTGGAGCGTTCAGGTTTCTCGGTTACGGTCGCGGCCGATGGCGAAGAAGCCCTACAGCAGGTCGAGGCCATGAAACCTGAATTGTTGGTGCTGGACGTGTTGATGCCCAAGTTGGATGGGCGCGAAGTGCTTCGTCGGTTACGCCGTATGGATAACTGGACACCGATTATCCTGCTTACCCAGGTTGGAGAGGCCAGCGAACGGGCTATGGCGCTTGAAGAGGGAGCCGACGATTACCTGAACAAGCCCTTCGATCCGCATGAACTGGTGGCTCGTATGCGAGCCGTGTTGCGTCGTGCTCGACCTGGTAAACCGCCTCTTGCAGCTACGTGGAAACTGGCGTGTGGTCCTCTCACCCTAGACCGTCGCTCTCGACGTGCTTTCCTGGATAACCAGGAGTTAACCCTAACACCCAAGGCGTTTGCTCTGCTTGAATATCTGATCACTCATCCTGATGAGCTTGTCACACGTGACCGTCTCCTGGATGTGGTGTGGGGTTGGGATTATCCGGTAGGCACACGTGCGGTGGACACACGAATTGCAGAGTTGCGACGTGTCCTGGATGACGACGCTACAGATCCTCGCTACATAGAGACGGTGCCTGGTCAGGGTTACCGCTTTGCGGGAGATGTGGAGTCTGTGGGATGAAACGACGCTGGTTACCAATTATAGCTCCCGCTCTCCTGGGATTAGCGATTGGGGTCTGGTTCAATCTGAGTGACCTGCCCAACCCGTCATTTTTCCTGCGCATCGACCTGAGTGTACTCATTTTCCTAATGGGCATGGCACTTTCGGTGCTAGCTGGCGCTGGTATGCTTGTTTGGGATTGGATCGAACGCTCCCAATTAAACACCGCCCTCCAGGCTGCCGAGGAACGCCGTCGTTTCCTCCGCCGCCTTGATCACGAGCTAAAGAATCCGCTGACCGCCATTTTGGCCGGCCTGGCGAACCTCGCCGCAGTGGAAGATGAGAAGCCTCAGCAGGCTATATTAAGCAGTGTCGAGATGCAAGTTCAGCGTCTGAGCGGATTGGTTGCCGATCTGCGTAAGCTCTCAGATCTGGAAACCCGCCCGTTGGAACGCGCGCCGATAAACACCTCCGAGCTCTTGGAAGAGGTTTTCTCATTGGCACAGGATAGACCGGGGGCAACAGAACGCCAATTGAACCTTTCCATCCCCCATGCACCATGGCCTCTGCCCAGCATTTCTGGGGATCGAGATCTACTCTTCTTGGCGGTTCACAACCTACTTGATAACGCTATTAAATTTACCAATCCGGGTGACACGATTGAAATGCGAGCCGTTGAGGACGGTGACCAGGTTGTGGTCGAAATCGCAGACACCGGTCCAGGTATCCCGGAGACTGAGACACCTCATGTTTGGGAGGAACTCTATCGTGGAGAAGGTGCACGCGGTGTCCACGGCAGCGGCTTGGGTTTATCTTTGGTGCGGGCCATTGTAGCTAGGCATGAGGGCGAGGTTAGCCTACGAAGCCGCGTTGGTCAGGGAACCGTGATCACAATGCGCTTACCCGTCGGGGGTGTTGCAAAACGGTGACAGGCCGTTACGGGTAAACAACGACTTTGACATACACATGTAACCCAAGTCGTTCACAATCGGGGCAGATCATGATAGAGGGGCAACATATTGTGGTGCGGCATTGTCCCTCAAGACAAATAATTAGGAGGTCCCGATGAAAGCCAATGTAGTAAGTATCTCAACCCTAATCCTGCTTGTCACTGCATCGCTCATGCTGACGGCGTGTGGAACAATCCAGGCAGGAATTGAAACAGCTACACCTATAGCTGATACTGAGAGCCTAGTAGAAACACAGACGCCGGATGAAATCGTCATTCAGCCATCCGAAGAACCGACGGTGGTTGAGGTCCGCCAAGAACAGATGGTTGCCGGCTGGAGGGGGCATGTGGTAAGCATGCCAGAAGGCGGTCAATTCGATGATGCAGTCATCTTGTCACCCGAAGGAACTGGTCAGTTTGGCATCACCGGCGCCGACGCGGGGATTGAAGCCAATATCGTTGAATTGCGAGACAAAGAAGAGCCCGGCAAATACGCCCATTTCTGGGGCACGCTCATCTGCGATGTGCCCGACTACAATGGTTGCCAGCTTGTCGTCACCCGCTTGCGTTTTGGTGCAATTGCCACAGATCCTGAACCGGTAGAAGGTTGGGAGGGCAAGATTATCAGTGGCACTTTCAACATGGGGCTGAGCAATGTTCTTGTACTAGCTGGTCGATTCCCTATGTGGTTCAGCATGGATAGCAACGATGAAACCATGAAGAGCCAGTTAGATAGTCTTCGCGATACGGAAGCCATCATCCGGGTATGGGGTGAGCTGATGACTGGTATTCCAGATGTAAATGGTTCGCGGATCCAGGTGGCGCGGATTGAGATTCTTGAAGAGGGCTCTGTTGTTGCACCGCCAGCGACGGAAATTGTGCCGGATCTGACCGAAGGATGGGAAACATACATCAACCAGGACTATGGGTATCAGTTCCGGCATCCGGCTAACGCCACAATCACGGAGTTCGGTGTTGTAGGTTTCTCCTCCGACGAACTACCTGAAGAGATGTCCGCGGAAGAGTACATGGCACAGCTTCAGGCGCAGTATGGCAATTCGTTGTGCGTGCAAGTCGAGTACGCTTTGGGCTACCTGATGATCTCGGCACCGCCCAATCAAGATTTTCGATATTACACCTGTGGTCGTACGGGAGTAGGGGTGGGAGAGATTGAGAATAAAGTTGAGGTGGTCATGATTGGAGGACATACCTACGAAGCCAATGGGTTTGAATTCATTGGCAAAGACGAGACACTACCTGAACACAATGAAACCTTCGTCCTCACTCTAGAGGATGGCACTCGGATCGAATATGGCGCCAGGCCTTTGGTTGAAGCAACCTATGAAGATTATCTAATGAAGGGCAAAGGGATGCTGCTTCAAATCCTGGCCACCTATGAGACGATAGAGTAAGCATTAGCACATGATTGACGGCTGAGGTCAAGTGGACCTCAGTCGCGAGTTTAGACAAAACCTTACATACGAGAGCCCAATACCTATCAGTAAGATCCGGACAGCTTTACACTGGTTTGCGGTTAGTCTTATGCATGATCCAAATTGGGTCATCACTGCAATAAACCGCCCGACCCTAGGTCGGGCGGGTCGGTTATTTCGCACACTATATTAGGGGCGTTTGAGCGCCTCAGTCAGCTCTACTAATTCGGCGCGAGGGATATTCAGGATTGGGGTTTCTTCGACTATAATATGCAGGAATGGCTGAGGTAGGTTGAACCGTGTAGAAACCCCTGCGAAGGTGCGATGTTTAATCATCCCACCCTGATTTATTAGCGCTGATGCTCAACATCTCATAAAAAATCTCTGCACAATTGTTATACCAATAGCCAGGATCGGGGGAGAGGTCACCGACTCGGGGAATAATGTTGTCTATCTTCACCACTTCGATATGATTTATTCCACGCCTTTCGGTGGTACGAATTTCCTTATCACGCGCATCCCAGAACGTCGCCCACTTGCGGTATGTAGGTACTTCCGCAAGAGTATTTTTAGCGGTTAAAAGGGGGTAAATGCCCATTAGACCAAGGAGAATTGCAGTCACTAAGAGCATAGGTCCTGAATTTCTATCGGCGCGTTTTAATAACCGGCAGGCACCACGCCCGGTAAGTCCACCGAAGACAGCGGCTGCAACAACCATAACAAATCTGGCGGTGATCAAGGCTCTTAATTCCGGGTAACTGGATTGAGCGTATGCACTAGGAGCAGTGCAACAGACGATCAATAGGAAGCAAACCGTCGGAACTAGTAACAAACCACCGACGAAGCGGAAGCCCCGAAATGAGAGAGACGAGCGGTCGCGGGAATTAATATGAAATGAAATTACCAGGAAAGAAGCAAAGATAATAAAGTTCGACAAGAAAAGTCTTTTAACTGAGGAATGGGTAAATATATAGGCACTGTGGATGGACATACGCACCAGGGTCATGAGATCCGGGAGTGTTGGTAGATCCATTTGCCGAGCTTGAATAGATGGCGATATGAAGAGCGCCAACATGGCCAACATCGTTCCAATCAACGCAGCCCCAAGAAGCAAGATGGTCCGTGAGGACCATTCTGCGTCTCTCTTTTTCAAGAACAAAGTACCCAGCAGAGCAGATATTAAAAATCCTGCCTGAAGACCGGCAGCCGTTTCTGAAAATCCCCCGGCGAAGATAGCCAAGATGGTAGTGAACCCGAGTGTGAGCAGAGATAATTGGCCACCTGGTAATTGCTTGAGCATAAAACCGATTAGAAAGGTGTTGACGATCAGTGGTGCCAGATATGGCAACATCCCTGACCGCCAGTAAAGACTTTGGGACAGATCTGGGGCTTGATTCAGGGTGAAGAAGACCAGTATTTCTGCTGAGAGAAGTACTTCCAACCTGCGAGGTCGAAGCGTGAGGAGTCTCCCGCCCGAGTTAATCACCCATACTAACCCCAGGACCCACAAGGTGATGGCCAATCCAGGTAAGATCCCGTTGAAAGCTGGGGCAAATAGTCCACTAAGACCTGATATAAAGGTCAGTGAATATCGGTTGCCGTGATATGGCGTAGGGTTTGTATAGGAGTGCCATTGGGTTTTCCAAAAACCTTGTTGCTGAAGGATGGCACCATAGCAATAATCATCTCCACTGTAGCGCATGAACGAACCAATTTTGGTATATCCGACTAAGGCAACGGCGAAGGCAAAGCAACCAAATGCAAGCAGGATAGTGTACAAACATTCGCGGTGGTTTGTATGAAGACTCTTATACATCTTCCTTCAACAACTTAGCTTTCATATAATCATAATCTGGAAAGATTGAACAGAAAAGACATCCCTTTCCACGTGCGATGTTCACAGTTTAGACTATGCGTGAAATATGTATACAAACATGTTGCATAGCGAGCGCTGTGACCCAATAGGTGTTACATCCTAGACATAGTCGATGGCTTGTCTCAGTTGTTATGGTTAGTTAATCACTGTCGTCAGACTGTAGATCCATTGGAGGATGGCGGTCGCTTCGGCTTCGATAGCCGGCCTGGGGTGGCCATCAGGTTCGAGGATGACCGGCATGAACTCCAGTTGTCTCACTCCATCGCTGTCCAGCCAAATATTAAGGACGGTGCTCTCGGGTGGCCCGGCATCTTCGAAGGCGAAATTTCCCAGGCCGTAAGCGATTACGCCATCTCTGTAGAACTCGATCCCCTGAAGTACGTGAGCATGATGCCCAATCACTAGGCTAGCGCCGGCGTCGATTGCTGCGTGGGCGGCGGTGATCTGGGGCGAGCTGGGTTTCGACACGGACTCGTAGCCGCTGTGTAGCAAAACGATGACCAGGTCGGCCCGTTGGCAGGCGGCAGAGACGTCGGCTTGGATCTGCACCGGGTCGGCCCAGGCTATGCCCGGGCGAGTGGCAGTGGCGGTCCAGGTTTTTGTGTCGAAGCCGCGCACCTCCACCGGGACGTGAACGTATGCCAGGAAGGCCAGAGTGAGCCCGTTGACCTGGCGGATGTGGGGCTGGTGAGCGGTTGCCTCGTCAAGCCCGGCGCCAACGGTAGCGATCCCCTGTTGGTGCAGCAGATCCATGCCCTGCTGAAGGGCTTGGGGTCCGTAATCCAGGGCGTGGTTGTTGGCCAGGGAGAGTAAGTCGAAGCCGGCCATGGACAGGGTTTGGGCGGTCTCTGGTGGGGCGCGGAAGGTATAACCTTTATTGACTGGCGTGCCCTGGTCGCCTATCGCAGATTCCAAGTTGCCGACCGTGACATCGGCGGGTATCAGCAGGCTAGTGACCTCTGCAAAGGGATAGCCCAAGTCGCCGGCGCGGATGGCCTCCCCCAGGGCGCGGTCCAGCATCACGTCGCCAACCGCGACCAAGTGGACAAGCGGCTCCTCTTCCAAGAGGGCTCCCAGAGCAGGAGCTAATTCGGATACGGTCGCTTCGTAGCCGGGCGCGGTGACAAGCGACCAGGGTTGCTGGAGGGGGTAGTCGGGATCGCTGGGGCGTAGACCGTCGACGCGCAGAGCCCGGTGTGTGGCTGGCATATCGGCCCAGTCCATCACCGCGACGAATGGGGAACCCATTGTCTGAATCTGCTTCGCTTCAACCAATGAAATTTCTTCCCACTCGCTGGTGAAAGGGACCACCAGCGCCAGCGGCCGCTGACCTGCGGGGATACCCTCATCTCCTGATACGAGTGAGACATCAGCGTTGCCCTGTGCCACCTCCTCGGCAGGGTCCTCGCTTATCTTCAGCTGCCATACCCAGAGCACGGTGTCTTTACTCAGTTGATCGATTACCTCCGATGTGATACCGGACCATCGTGCCGGCACAACTATCGTGACCGGTTGGGGTGTGGGGCTGCTGGCAACTGTCGGGCTGGACCTAACCAGCTTTGTTGGGGAACTTGTTAGGCGTGGGGGTGTAGCCAAGGTGAGTGAGGTCGGCTTGTACATTTGTTGTGAAGGCGCTGTGTCGCTCACATCGGGTCGGCATGCGGCAAGGAGTATGAATAGGAAAACAGCCAGTACTCGCCCCCTCCTGAGGGGGATTACAAAAAGTACCTCGGAACATTTGGTGGCCGACTTTAACATAGGTTGAGATTCGGCATGATTGTAACCCGGTTGTGATGCTTTGTCAGAAGTAGCTTACCTCTAGTTACCTGAAAAGAGGTGGGGTTATTCAGCCATGGGTTACATTCGCTTGCCGTGCGCAGCGGAGGATAACAGTGAAGATGTTTACCAGACCCCGTTTGGATTAACCAGTACCATTAAAGTAGAAAACATCCCGGTAACATTATCATTTGACTGGGCACGCTCCTGCCCTGAACCGCAGGTACTGGGTTGTCCACCCCTACACACGGTTTATAGTGTACGTTTAGGGTAGTTTTTCCTACTGCTCGGAGACCAAGTTTGTTAATTCCTCCTCCACCAACCGTACAACCAACTCGTCAAGCGAGAGCACGCTGTAGTCACCCACGTGATGGGAGGTATCATCGCCAGGCGCGCCGTTAGCGCCATAGGTGAGGAAAAGGAACTTTCCGGAGCTGATTTGCGCCAACTGGCGGAAGATATACTCTCCTTGATCATCCAGGCCGCTGGAAGCTAGCGGAAAGATCTTGATCCCTCGTACTACGGCTTCAAACACCTCTTCAGCGTAGTCGTAATCGTTGTCATAGATAAGCTGCGGTGGAGCATCGGCAATCAGGAAGATAAGGCTTACCGTCTCCTCAACCCTCCACTCTGGTAGGTGGATGGAATTGTGGAGACCTTCATTCAAGCTCTCGGGGTAGTCGCCGCCGCCCTCCGCTGCCACCTTGACCAATTCACTGGTAAATAATTCGATATCAGGGGTGAAATCGAAGGTTCGGCTTATGAAAAGGTCACCTCGATCGCGATAGATGGTCATTCCAAATCGCATATCTGGATTGGAAGGCAGTGCGTGGATCCGCTCGGATATGGCGATCATATTTTCTTTTAATTGTTGAATCTCATCGCTCATGCTGCCGGTAGCATCGATCAAGAAATGCACATCCAGGCGTACAGGGTTGCTGGCTGAACGGACCTCCAGGGTGACCAGATGCTCTCGGTAGTTGCGGTCTAGCGGGAATGTTGCTTCAGCTGATCCCTTCTCCACCCGGATTTGGTAGCTCTGCGCTCCAGGGTTCATCGAGGCCAAGGGGAAGAATAACGCCCGGCCGTCGGCGTAGGTTCGCATCATCGCCAGTTTATGTCCAGCATCATCGAAGATGGTCACCTTAGCGCCCAACACCGGTTGGTACCGCCCATTTGTGACTCTAATGATGTGCCGCTCACTGACGTCGATGTTATGGATGGAGATGCCCCATTCAGCGAAACGAAGCCGGTAGAGAAGATAATCATCCCACTCAGCGTTGTCGTCGACGCTGCCGGCGCGAAGGGCAGGATTCTGATAGATTTCCCCACCAGCGATTCCGGGTTCGGTTCGACCCATGTCGTCAATCGGACCAGCGGTCGGCATGGGCATGGAAGGTGGCGCCTCTACAAGTATTTCCGCCTCGTATTTCATCGCCCCGAGTTCGGTTACTGGACCAGCATCGCCAGTCCAATCACTCTCTTCATCCCAATCCAACCATCCCCCAATCTCTTTTTGGGCAGGTTTAACGGTGAACGGGTTGCAGGCTCCGGTCAGGATGGCGACGGTGAGGATGAGCAATGCGCCTCTTGTGTGAAGGTGGGTTCTCATGTTTCTCTCCTGTTGTCAGGACGAAAATTAGTTGCATCCTTTGTACATGAGACGCCCCTTGCAGATTTTTAGTTCCACAGGCTTTTCGTTTCTGGGATGCAGAGTTGCTCGCGTTCATCCTATTGGTGTGGCATAATGCTGGTCAGGGAGGTTGTCCCTTTTGTGGACGAGGTGGCTTTCAAGGTCTCCCATAACTTGGAGGTCTTGAAATATTGGCAGCAGTTTTTTTAATCGATCGCGGTTTCGCTGATGCTTGGGTCGCTTTGGAGCCTCATCCGGGGGTTCTCGGAGCGCTTCTTCTAATCCTCCGTACGGCGCTTGAGGACAGAACCTTGCTGGAGGAACTTGACGGGTATGAAGAGTATGCCCAGCAGGTGCGCTATCGCCTGCTGCCGGGTGTGTGGTAGGTAATTTACCACGGATGTTAAAAAAGTAAGGAACAGAAAATCAGCGATGTCGAACCCAGAGATTTCCTATTTTGGATTACAAGCTTATGTCGGCACCACCAAACATATGGGGGGTTTCGAGAGCACAAAGGTGCTCATCGAATTGTGCC
>JAUWHR010000088.1 GCA_030605795.1 Anaerolineae bacterium
GTCGCCATCAACACACTTGTCTCCGTTGATCACCACAACGTCAGCGTAGAAATTCGATGCATCTAAAAAGGTCCAGTACCATGTCCAGCGACCGCGTGAGGTGAAACTTATATGGTATCGACCGTCGTCGTACCACGATACGGCCGCGCCCGCCGAGCTGGCTGGAAACTTCCCGGTGGAGCCGTCGAATGTATCATAATCGTGCCCCGTCCCCCAATCGATGGCAGGGTCATAGGGGGCCCGGACCAAGCTCCCCTCTACCGGCGCCTGGGTATCAACAGTGGGCTCCTCGGTAGGAACATGAGTCTCTGTCGGTGTTGGAGGCGATGGTGGGGGCTGCGTCGGAGGAGCGACCTCAGTCGGCGGCTCCGACGGAGAGGTGACCTCATCTGGCGGCGAACCCGCCTGCTGGGTGAGCCTCTCCTCCTGCATCGCCAGGGTCGTCGCTTGAACGCCGAGCGCTATTTTAGTTTCTTCCAGGGAACTGTCCTCGCCCAGCCCAGTCAGGCTGCATGCCAGGCTGGAAAAAACAACCAGGGTCAGGCAGGTTCCCAAGATAAGGAACTTCTTTTCGATCCATCCATCCTCAAATAAAACACGGATCTGAGATTTCCTAGTAATACGCATTTTTTCTCCCTCCTAGCAAGGATCCACAAAGCGAGTAAAGATTGGCGTTGGAAATATCCAACGGGTGTTACACTTGTCTCTCGCACCAATATCCATAACTCCTTCATGTTACGCCAAGCTAAGGATGTGCGCCATAGACCATCGGTAGGATATTGGTCAACTGTGAAACAAAGCCACCAGGCGTAACTCGATCAATACCATTATCTACTCGCGCGGGAACTATCAGGGGCCCGCCAGCGTCATTAAACGTAGCTGCGATCCCCGTGGATGTCATTTATGTCTAACAAAAGCAAGTTAGTTGCTTTGACACTCCTCGCATTGCTGGTCGGAATAGGGGGCTTATGAGTCCTGACAAAACATTATTCGCATCTCCCCGAGCGGGTTAGCCAGATGGAGACCATTGTTCTTGGACAAACGCGCTACGTACCCAGTAGCCAAGCCGCTATGCGGGTCGTGGTGCGCGATGTGAGCGACCAGGAACCGATCTCCAATGCCGCCGTGGAGGTCCTGATGCAACCCGTGGAGGGAGGAAAGGCGACATCCCTAACCAGGGCACTACCAACGCTCGAGGCGTAGTAGATGTCGCCTTCACCGTTCCAGCCAACCTCGACCCTGCCCAAAACTTGATCGTCGAAACCTCCTCAGCCCTAGGTGAGGATCGGCTTGAGCAGGCCGTCAAGGTCGATCGTGATTACAAAATCCTTCTCACCACCGACAAGCCCATCTACCAACCAGGCCAGGAGATTCACATTCGGGCGCTGGCATTAAGCTCCTTTGACCGCTTCCCTGCCTCTGAAAGGTCGATCGAATTCATCATCGCCGATGGCAAGGGGAAGATAACCTCATGTACCAGATCAGCGGCGCTTACTACCTGCCATGGAAAGAGGTTGTCGCGCTCCAAGCCGTCTCAGCGCCTGACCTGCTCACCATCGATCTGACCTACGATCGCACCGAACTCACGGTAAATGACACAGTACAGGTCGACGTAGTTGTGACGATGAACGAGACAGGCCGAGCAGAGTGGGCGTTAATCGACCTGGGCATTCCCCCGGGTTTCGCCGTGGTGACCGAGGACCTGAACGCCCTCTTGAGCCGCTACGAAGATGTGCCCGAGGACTACGAGTTCCCAACCATCGAGCGTTACGAACTCACCGGGCGGCAGATCTTGATCTACATCAGCAACTTGAGCCACGAGCACTCGCTGACATTCAGCTACCGCATGCAGGCGAAATTCCCCATCGCCTCTCAGTCACCGGCCTCTAACGCCTATGACTACTATAATCCAGATATACGCGGGGATGCGGCGCCGATATTAATCGTGGTCAATCCCTAAACCTGTGGATATGTAGCCTGTTTTAACTAATATTCCCGGGAGCTTTAAGCTCCCGGGAATATCACATGTAATTGCCACACCTTTCGTTCCGAATGCTACCGGGTTGTTTGAGATTAGGGCGGAGCACTTCTCTCAGCCAGGGATGTAACCCAAGTCAAATAATTTCAGCCGGGTGGAGAATCCCCCGGATAACCCGTCAGCCAAACATGCTCTTACGGATGGCTGCCATACGCCGATAAACATACACCGCTGTAGTGAACACGATTACAAGGATCCACCATATCGCCGCCAGAGGGCCGGCTAACTTCCGCCATTGTCCGCTATCCATGTAGAAGTAAAGATCCGTCTCCGAAGCGATAAATCGGCCATCCCTCTCCTTGACGTACCGCATATCACGTCTGTAGCTCCTGGTTTCGAAATACAAGTAATGGAAATATTTATCACTCGAGCTGATCATAACTGTAAGGACCAAATCTGGTCGAGCCGGCATAGTTTTGGGACTATGGCGTGTGCCTAGAAGTTCCTCCATTAAATTCTCGTCACCGTCCCGTAGTGCTCGCTCGAGGTCGACCGCCACAGAGCCCGGCGTGTCATAGCGAGCGCGGTACTCCTCAGTGAAATATGCTGGATCATAACGGAACAGACCTTGGACAACCGAGATAATGAACAAAAATGCAACGACAACCACCGGGATGAGTATTAACCCGGAAAAGTAAGGCCAATCGATGTGCTTATTTTCCTTCATCTGATTTTCTCCCAAACACACACTTTCAGGCTAAACACAATAGCGCGGCTTTCCATAGACCGACAGCTAACAAGTCTAAATAGCTAGGGAAGCACTAAATTCTACACCACAAGCCACCTTCTTTTGGCCCGTTTTTCGGAAGGGCTTTCCCCCGCTCTTATGTGGTGTACTGGCTGTGCCAATTTCCAAGGTCGGCTACGATCTGCGCCTGTTCCGTAGATAGCGATCACGGAAAACACCGGCAACACCGAGAATCACCATCACTGCTCCGCTGATCGTCCAGGCGGTGATCGGCTCCCCCAAGATCACCGCTCCCAATATCACCGCAATCACCGGATTGACGTAGGCATAGGTCATGGCCACATTGATCGGCAGCAGGCGAAGCGTCTGCACATAGGATGTGAAAGCAAGCAACGAACCAAATACCACCAAGTAACCCCAGGCAACCCAAGCCTCAAGTGCCGGGGTTGGTCTCGGTTCACGGAAGACGATCATCAATAGAGCAAACCCCATCCCGCCGACGAGGGACTGGTAGCTCGCACTCACCGACGGTGACAGCTTCACCGGCCGCCTGCTCTGCAGCACCGAGCCAATAGCCCAACTGGCCGAGGCGCCCATCAGGGCAACGACTGCCAATGCATCCGCCCTCGTCCCGGAATGCAGCGTGGGCGCACTCAGCACCCCAATTCCAGCAAACCCAACCAGCAGCGCGAGAACCAGCCGCGGAGAAGGAACATGCCGGTCTAGCAAGGTTTCGATCAGCGCCGTCCAGATGGGAACGGAGGCGACAATCAGGGCGGCCAACCCGGAGTCGGCTCGCTGCTCGGCCCACATTATCAAGCCATTGCCGCCCGTCCATAATAGCAACCCTGAACTGGCAAGTATGAAGATCTCCTCCCTTGAAGGTCGAATTGGCAGCCGTCGCAGTATTGCCCAGAGCAACAGCAACACCCCGGCCAGCATTAGGCGCATCATCCCCATGGTGAACGGTGGGAACCCCGACCCCCCGCGCACGGCGACACGGATGGCCAGGTAGGTGCTTCCCCATATGATGTAAACGATCGTTAGGTAGAATAACCCGGCAGGTTTGATCTGGGTATCCTGGGCTGGTACACCGACCTTACTGGCCACGTTCTGCTGATCGCTCTTGGCTTTTATCTCATCCATCCTGAGAAGTCCACCTTTGTTTTCACTAAAAGGAAATAAGCTCACGAAAAATGGCCGCCATGTTAATTTTCATCCATAAACCGACGCACCTGTTGGAAGGTCTGATCCAGCATCTAATCTGATTGATACCGTAATTGCTGATTCTCACAACGGAATGCCCCCTCCATCATGGGAGAGGGCAGTGTAACTTGACGATGTTAGATTTCACTCTAGCTGTCATTGCGAGGCGTGCTGTTTGCGCCGAAGCAATCCCCTAGCGTGCTTGGAGATTGCTTCGCTCCGCTCGCAATGACAAATGTAACATTGTCCAGGTAAGTAGATCTCCTTATAAGATTGCACCTTATTGGTTCATATCCCAAATGATTCGCAGCCCCTCCAATGTGAGCCAGGGAGCCAGGATTTGAATGACCTCAGTCTCGGCGGCGATGACCTCCGCCAAGCCTCCAGTACCGATCACCTTCATTTCAGGGCCTAATTCGGCTCGGAAACGAGCAACCATCCCCTCCACCAGCCCAACGTAGCCGAACAACAGACCGGATTGCATGGAGTGGACGGTGTTGCGACCGATGGCTGACGGTGGGTGAGCCAGCTCTACACGGGGTAATTTTGCTGTACGCTGGAAAAGGGCTTCGGCGGCGATCCCAATGCCGGGGGCGATCGCGCCACCAAGATAATCACCTTCAGCGGAGATGGCGTCGAAGGTGGTGGCGGTGCCAAAGTCTACCACGCAGGCAGGGCCACCATAGAGATGCTGCACTGCAGCAGCATCTACCACCCGGTCAGCGCCCACAGCTTTGGGATCCTCATAGCGAATGCATACACCGGTCTTGACCCCCGCGTCAACCACCAACACCTGTTGACCTATGTAGTTGTCGCAGGCCTGCAAAAAGATACCGGTTAGCGGAGGCACTACAGAAGCCAGGGCAACGCCATGAACGTCCTCCGGATTAAAGCCGGCGTGCCGTAGCAGGCCAAGCATCTGAAGGCCATACTCGTCCTGCATGCGCTCATGATCGGTTGCTAGCCGCCACGCCACCGCCAGTTCCTGGTCGCGATAAAGGCCGAGAGTGATGTTGGTGTTGCCAATATCAATAGTAAGTAACATGGGAAACCTCTTGTTGAAAAACAGTGATTAAGGATTGGGGATCAGGGATCAGTGCATTTACTTCTCCCCAATCACTGATCCTTTATCCCCCACAACCATATTATCAATCAACCTTGTTTTACCCACATAAACCGCCATCGAGAGCAACGCACATTCCACCGTCCCGGTAAGTTCCGTTAACGTGTCAGGGTCGGCGACGGAGATGTATTGCGCCAGGGCGAGAGACTCGGTCGAGAGCACTTCAGACATAATATGCCGTAGGACCTCTGCCTCGCGCTCACCAGCACTAAAGGCCTGGTTTGCAGCGGTCAGTGCCCGGTAAAGGACGGTAGCCGCCTTCCTTTGCTGCGGATCGAGGTAGGAGTTGCGACTGGACATCGCCAGCCCATCCGGTTCGCGCACGGTGGGGCAAACCACAACCTTCAGCGGAAAGTTCAAATCCTGCACCATGCGTCGAATCACGACCGCCTGCTGAGCATCTTTTTGACCAAAGTAAGCTTTGTCAGGTTGGGTGGCGTTGAACAGCTTGGTGACGACGGTTGTGACGCCACGAAAGTGGCCCGGACGATGTGTTCCCTCCAGCGGTCGGGTAAGGGCCTCGACCTTCACCCAGGTCTGGAAGTCTGGAGGGTACATATCTTCATCGGCCGGCGCCCACACCAGGTCAACGCCCTCGGCTTCGAGCAGACGAAGGTCGCGATCAAAATCACGCGGGTAGCTGTCCAAGTCATCATTTGCACTAAACTGGGCGGGGTTGACATAAATGGTCACACCGACGCTGGCGCACTCTGCTCGCGCCCGGCGTACAAGCGATAGATGACCTTGGTGCAAGTAACCCATAGTCGGCACCAGGCCGAAAGGGCTGGGTAACGTAGCACGGACATCACCCAACTCAGCCAGGGTGGTCACGACCTTCATGTTTCATCTCTAGAGGCAGGCAAAGCCAGGGCTCGAACCAGATGCCAGAGAGTCCTGTTGACCGGTGTCGGCACACCAAGGTACTCTCCCTCCAGGGCGATGGCGCCACAGATAGCATCGATCTCAGTTGGAGCGCCGCGTTGAATATCCTGGAGCATCGAAGAAAGGTTGCTGGCCGTACGCCCTGCCACCTCGATGGCGGCCGCTCCTGGCTCGGCGTGCGGCATGCGCACGCCGCGGGCGGCAGCCACAGCGGCGGTCTCTTCGGCAGCCTCCGCCATCAGCGCCAGGGCATGCGGACGAGCAAGTAGTTCACCATTGGGGATCCCCAATAGGGCGGTTAGAGGGTTAATGGCGGCGTTGATCGCCAGTTTCCCCCATACCAGACTCTCTAGATCCTCGGCGGTCTTTACCTCGAAGCCGGCTTGGCGCAGCATCTCAGCTAGTGGAAGGAGGCGTGGGTAGGAGGCGAGGTACGTAGGTCCGACACCGCCAGCGCGCACCCGCCCCGGACCTAGCAAAGTGGCGCCTACGGTCGTCACCCCGAGAGCCGCCCGTTCTTCCCCCAACGCCTCCTGAAGCTGCTCCAGGTTACCCAGCCCATTCTGCAGTGTGAGTGCGACCCCGTCTGGGACCAGGCAGGCAGCTAATTGGCGGGCGGCGCGCGCCGTCTGCCAGGACTTGACCAGAACCAGTGCAAATCGGGTATCGGCGCACTGCGCAGGATCAGAAGTGGCGCGTACCGGATAGGCTCGCTCAGAACCGTCTCCCTCGATCAAGCACACCCCTCCGTCCTGTAGTGCAGCCACCCCGTCAGGCCAAGTACCAAGCAGGGTGACATCCGCATGCGGCGCCAGACGAGCGCCGAACAAGCAGGCCATGGCGCCGGTACCAACAATTAGGATGGGTGGTTTCCCGTTCAAATAGATCCTCCCTGACCAATAGGCGCTTAGGCACCTGGGCAATAAGGAGTTATGTGCCTTGGCGCCTAAGTGCCCTAGTGCCTATTCTTGATCTAACTCTTCCATCAACGTCTCCCACTCTTCATCCGGCATATCAAGGCTATGCTCCTCAGCTGGAAAGACGCCATTCTCTATGTCAGCCTTGAAAGCTGCAAATGCCTGGGCCATCTCGTTATGCAGGTCAGCGTACTTTTTTACGAAGCGCGGCGTGAAGCGGTCGAACAGACCCAGTAGGTCGTGGGTGACCAAAACCTGTCCGTCGCAACCGGCGCCGGCGCCGATGCCGATGGTGGGAATCTTCAGACGTTCGCTCACCAACCGCGCCAGGCGAGCCGGGATCGTCTCCAGCACCAGTGAGAAACAGCCGGCCTCCTGCAGCGCCATCGCGTCCTCAACTAGTCGACGTGCGGCGGGAGCCGTCTTTCCCTGAGCCCGGAAGCCGCCTAATTGATGTACGGACTGGGGTGTCAGACCTAGGTGCCCTTGCACTGGTATACCAGCTCCGACGATCGCCTCGATCGCCGGTAGACGCTCCCGTCCGCCCTCTAATTTGATGGCATCCATGCCGCCCTCCTGTAGAAAGCGACCAGCATTACGCACCGCCTCTTCCACTGAAGCCTGATAGGACATGAAGGGCATGTCGCCGATCAACAGGGCATATTGAGCACCGCGGGACACCGCCTTGCAGTGATGGATCATATCGTCCATGGTCACCGGCAGGGTGGTCTCATAGCCCAACACAACCATCCCTAGCGAATCACCCACCAGGATTGAATCCAAGCCGGCGCGGTCGATTGCCAGGGCGGTGGCGTACTCGTAAGCTGTGAGTATGGTGATCGGCTGACCCTGCTCCTTCTTACGCTGCAAGGTGAGGGTTGTAACCCTGTTCCGGTTTTGGGGGTAACTGGAAGCAGACACTGCTATCTCCTCCTGCGAGTGAGATGCTTGACAGCCCGAGAAAGTAGAACCCGCCCGGGCCGATGGGCGGGACAGCGAAACATACTTTTGTCCTGCCGTCTCGGTCGTGTTCCGATCCAAGCGGCAGGGCAATTATAGCAGAGGGAAGGGATTAGGGGATAGTACCAGTCATCTCCGCGCTCACCTGCCACAGTCTCTCAGCAGCAGCAAGGTCGTAAGACGCTTCAGAAGACGAAACAGCTTCACACTTGAAGAAATACTTACCTGTTACACTCCCCACTTCCGGTGAGGTCGCCAGGTAGATGTTCGTGTCCGCTCCCTCCTCCTCGCTTATCGCGAACAGATCCATAAGCGGCCGTATGGCACGTACAATCCACCCGTTGTTGGTGCCGATGCTAGTTGCAACGAACCCTGGATGGAGGGCGTTCACTGTAACCCCCGTCCCATCCAATCGTCGCGCCAGTTCATAGGTGAACAAAATATTAGCCAGTTTGGACTGTCCATACGCGCGGAAACCGCTATACATATGCTTGCCCTGAAAGTGGTCAAAATTAATCGTCTCACCTCTATGCGAACCAGAGGAGACATTGATGACCCGAGCGGGTGCACTGGCTTTTAGTGTGTCGAGAAGCAGGTTGGTCAGCAGAAAGTACCCCAGATGGTTGAGAGCGAACGTCATTTCGATACCGTCCACACTCTCCTGACGCCATAGGAAAAAAGCCCCCGCATTATTCACCAACACGTCCAAGCGCTCATGCTGACGTTTGAACGTTTCCGCCAACTGACGGATCGCTGCCTGTGAGGAGAGGTCAGCCAGTATATACTCTACAGCGGGGTTGCCGGTATGCTGCTTGATTCGATCGACAGTGGCCTCGCTCTTCTCCCGGTTGCGGCCCACCACAACCACTTCTGCTCCGGCTTGCGCCAACACCTGGGCTGTCACCTTGCCAATGCCCGAAGTGGCACCAGTCACCATACAGACCTTGCCGTTCATGGTGTCGTAATAATCTATCATCTAAAACGTCTCTCCTGATCCCTAATCCCCTTTAAGAAACTCCACAACCTCACCTATCACCCTTTTTACCGCGTTAAGTGATGCTTCCAGATCACCTGCCACATCCATACTATGATCGGCGCCCTCGATCACTGTCAATTCGAAAGGACGGGCTTCCTGAAGAGATTCCAGCACCCGGGGGTCGTAAAAACGATCCTGAGTGCCTACCGCAAGGTATGCCGGCTGGTTTATCTGGCTAAAGATCGGATCGAAGAACGGCATGCCCAACGGAGGTGTTAAGTAAGCTGCGCGAGCTTCAGCTAGATAGTGTTCCGTCTGACAAAGGAGCGCCACCACAGCTGCTCCGAGCGATTTTCCTATCAGACCGAGCCGCGGATACTCCCTATCCTCCATGACCACCCCAACCGCTGCCCGACATTCTTCTAACAGGCCGGGAATCGCATCCGTGGAAAAGGGTTCCATCGACAATTGAAAGCCATAGGTCAGAGCAAGCGTGTCCCACCCGGCAACTCCTAGTAGCTCGCTTGGGTAATACAACATCGGACCGTCCATGCCGTAATTTCCACCAGGAAAAGCCACCAACAAGCCTTTAGCATCTCCCTTTTGACGGTAGAACTTATGCACAAGAGGGCGACCTTCAATCGTCTTTAGCGGCAGGTATACCCGATCAGTCATGACCCCTCCTTCCCCTTGAAATCAAGCATCTACCAGTATACGGTAACCTGATTTCGTGTTATTTTCTCTAGACAGTTGCCCCGATAACCTGCACTAAGGGATCCATTGCGGCAGATATCCACCTACAGCCAACTGGCTATGTACCCCTCCCTCGATCTCATACAACCAGATTTCACCCGGCTGGGCCATGTCCATCCGATTTTTTCGCAAGCAAACCAGGGTTGACGAATCGGGACTCCAGGCTAAGGACGAATAGCCATAAAATGACTCATCAGTCAATTGTCTAGATTCTGAGCCATCAGGCCTCATGAGCCACAACTGCCGACCAAGCGTCCAGCGGTCCTCTTCCAGGTATTTGCGGGTGAAAGCGATCCATTCTCCATTAGGGGAATAGACAGGTGAGGCGTCCTCCACCCTGCCTGCTTGCCCACCGGTGAGATCCATCGTGATGCCTGAAGTCACCTCCACTTGGTAAAGGTGGCTATAGAAGGATGTCAGATCCTCAGTTCCCCCTTCTTCCTCACCAATATCAACTTGGGGGAAGACGATCTCAGGCATAAGCAAGAAGACGCCGTCTGGTGACCAGGAGCCTTTCAGTCCTAAATTGTTTGGGATGTGGTTAAAAGGTGGCGGCTTGGGATCGATCGTGGCATCCACCAGTGCGATCTCCATCAGTGTGTTGTCATAATAAGCCAACCATCCGGTAGAAGACCAACTAGGATTAGAGGTGATGTGATCACCAACTCCAACATGTGAGGCTTTAACTTCCCCATTTGTGCTTATCGTCCAAACCTGACTCGCCCCAAGGACTGGTTTCCCGGCCGCCCCTACCGTGAATTCGAGCCGCTCAAATGCTAGTATGTTCCCCTCCGGCTCGAGCGCCATCGCCTGGCACAGGACTCTCTCTGGGCATGGATAAACCAGACTCTGTTCGCCGCTGGTCAGGTCGAGTAAGCGCAAGTCGCTGCCGCCGTCTTCGCGCGCCTCGGCGTAGATAACCCTGTTTCCGTCGTAGCTCAGCGTGTAATCGATAACACCCAAAGGCGTCTTAGTAAGCCGAGTCGTCTCACTTCCATCGAGCGAAATGGTGTAGAGATCAGCCTGATCACCCGCTGGCCACAAGTAAAGTATGCGCGGTGCTCCAATGGTAAACGACCATGATTGACCCCGCAGCATAGGCAGGAATCGGGTTGATCGGGCACCGGCAGCCAATTGGACGGTGACCGTGATCCCCTCCGGCCATGGTTCGAATGGCTCGAAAATAAGCGTATTCCCATCCCACCCGATGTGACCTGAGAGCGGTGGATCAATCTTCAGCCGGGTCTCCACCGAGCGTACATCCATTGGCTGGTTAAAGGTTAGGCTGATGCGTGCCGTGGAGGGAACACCATGACTATCGGGAGCAGGGGTCAACTTTTCCATTCTTGGCGCGGCGAGGATAGCCATAAGAAGAATTCCAGCAAACGCGCTAAGAATTATTAACCGGTGCATAGGGAAGCGCCGAAGAGGTTGCATCATACGTCGAGAATAATCCTTGGGAAGAAAAAGGAGTCAGGGATTGGGGATCAGTCAGCAGGGATCAGATGTAAACTATCCTAATACCTTATCCCTAATCCCTGATCCCTTCATTACATTTCCGCTCTAACTAGTATTTCTTTAAGTCCCTCGATCGCCGCTACCGGCGTAGGGTCAATCCCATATGCCATGGCCAAGTAATAGGCGGTGTAATCACCGAAGTGTAGGCATGTCCATTGCTGGGCAAGGCGGGTGTCGCCACGTGCTTGGATGACATTGGTGCCAAATCCTTCCACCATAAGTACGTGGTTTGTAGCGTCTACGCGGATGGTATTGCGCGGATGATTTAGCGAAGCCCGCAGGAAGATCACCATGGTGGAGCCGAAAAGAGATTCGGGTTGCACCACCCCGGCCACCATGTTGTGATCCGCCTCGGGAAGCTCCTCAAACTGAGCCACCGCTTTGGCCAGTTCAGAGATCTGGGTGCGCCAGCGGCGGGCGACAGGCGCTAAAAAATCAGCACCGACGATCGTCGGCCATCGCTCCATCATCTGTCCAGCCAAGCGTTTGGCCGGATTCTGGGTCACCGGCACACCAGCCCGCAGGTTCTCTTGTTGCTGATTCATGGCCGCTACCGCGTCGACCACCTCATCTGTCGGATCTGGGATCAAATCCTGACGAGCGAGGGTAGCCAGAAGCAAGCCGAACGAATAGCCCACTGCTGCTCGCGGTTGTCCACTATGCTTGAAGCTCCACAGGGGGACGCTCTGCGCCTCCGCGCGCCGCGCTAACTCACCGCCGGTGGTTATCGCCATCAAGCTCACCCCCGCTTCTCTCCCCCGTTCGAAGGCGCTGAGAGTCTCCTCGGTGTTGCCGGAATGAGAGGAGGTGATCACCAGCGTTCCTGGACCAGAAGCATAAGCCGGTAGATCATAATTGCGCCATACAATCACCGGAATGGACATGCGCGGCGCGACATAAGCAGCAAGAAGATCGCCACCGATGGCCGAGCCGCCCATGCCGGCGATCACTACCTGCCGCACCTCTTCCACTATAGGTAGAGGCAAACTCTGGCCTAAGTCCCAGGCAGCCTGCAGTTGATCTGGCAGTCCATCGATTTCCGCCAGCATGCCCTCGGGATCAACTTCATGGAACCGATCCTGTTCGTCCAGGTTCATGTGTCCTCCAATGTCAGGCGGTAGACCTCACGCCGTTTCCAGCCGGCCTTGTCCGCCACCTCTCGGGCGGCTTCCGAGGGATTGAGGCCCGAGGCCATTCGATCACCGAGCGCTGCCCGCACCTCCGACTCGTTCCAGCGCACTCCGGTAAGCGCTCCCTTGATCACCAGGGTAAACTCCCCGCGCGGCTTATTAACCGTAAAATGTTCCCGGAGGTTGCTCAGCGACCCACGCACAATCTCCTCATGCACCTTGGTCAATTCCCGGCAAACCGCAGCCGGTCGTTCAGGCCCCAAGATTGTCTCCAAATCCTCAAGCGCTTCCCGTAGCCGATGACGCACTTCAAAAGCCAGCAGTGTGCGACGCTCCCCGACCAATTCGTCAAGCAAGTGCCGTCGTTCAACCGCCCGCCGTGGCAGGTAACCAAGGAAGATGAATGAATCGGTCGGTAGACCAGAAGCCACTAAGGCCGCGATCGGCGCCGAAGGACCAGGGATGGGGCTGACACGGTGTCCGGCTTCCAGGGCGGTGCGCACCAGCAGGTAGCCGGGGTCTGACAGACCCGGCGTACCCGAATCAGAGACCAGTGCCACGTTTCCCCGGTCCAAGGCCTCGAGAAGACGTTTCAGACGCGCGCGTTTATTGTGTTCATGATAGCTAATCAGGGAAGTGACGACGTGATAATGATCTAATAACTTGCGTGTGTGCCGGGTGTCCTCAGCAGCGATCAAATCCACCTCGCGCAAGATCCGCAACGCCCGATGTGTAAGGTCTTCAAGATTGCCGATCGGCGTAGCTACTAAATAGAGTGTGCTCACGCCAGTATTGTAGCAGAGGCTGACTTGCGTGACTGTGAGGTCTCCTGTTTCCACCGAGCCTATAATCCGGCTACAACGTACAGCTCTTGACCGATCTCCGCTCCCGCTGGGTCTGCGACCCAGCGGCGACACGCAGGATCTAGCTAGTTAGCTGTCACCCTTCAACTAAGACCAATGCAGCCAGACCTGAGCCGGCCGATCAACAAGATCAAGTTCAGCGTCGATTACAGCCACAATCACGAACCCGGTTGCACGATCAAAGAAGCGGTTGAGGTGGGAGAAATGTCGGCGCCGCCGCTACCGTAGTAGGGGGCGAAGCATTCACAGAAGGAGCTATGGATACATATTCAACAACAGTGAATGCTTCGCCCTTACTAAACCAAACCACGCAACCGCGTCCACGCGGCCTCTTCCAGGCCGGCTAGTTCCAACAACGGAGCCGTCGTCTCGGCGAGCACGTCAACCGGATTGGCGATCTCTGATCCACGCTTGAAAATCATCGCCACCTCCTGCCATAAGTCGCCAATGGACCGCAAGTCACTGCCAACATCAGCAAGCCGCTCGTCTCCGGTGATACCTGCCCCTTCCTCTAAAAACCGTCCATACATATAGCGGAATATGCCGCCACCCGTGCCACCAGTGGCGTCGATGAAGATGAAGTTATTGAAGCACGCCCAGCGAAGCTCTTCCTCGTTCATGGTATCCGGCCATTTGAGCGTCCGCTTAGCCGCCTTTCTAATACCTCTCACACCAATATTAGATATTGGGCCCTCCAGCATTGTCGTGCACACCTCACGGATGGCCTGATGGATCTCCTGTGAATGCGGCTGGCGTTTTCCGCTGAAATCGAAAGTGAACCACATATGTCGAGGAGGGAAGGGCTTGAATGTCGAACCTCGCGCTTTAGCTATATCCTCTAATGAGACCGGATGCAGAGGCTTATCACGGTCGGCGACGAGCACCTGATGGGTTTCTGCGTCGTACCCACCGACGGCGATCACATGACCCCCAAAGTGGAAATCCTCAGGCAGGTCGGTGAAGTAAGGCAGGAAGCCCATATCGACATTCATCATAACCGGCTGGCCTGCTTCCAACATCTCGAGTAGAGCTTTCTCAGCTTTCTTAGCGCTGCCGGTGTAATGTTTTTCCACCCGCACACCCGTTCGCTGGCCAGCGGTGACCTCCAACCCATCCTCGCCGGGGCGACCTACATTGCCCCGGCCCCCGAACATGGGAGGTATGCCCTTCATATGCCAATAGATGAAGCCCAATCCAGCGCCAAGCCCCAGCAGCATGTCCTCGCTGATGGGGTGATGGTGAAAGTCGTAGATGTGAAGCATAGAGCCAGTTACGCAGTGATGGGTTTCCAACGAATGGAATCCTGCAAACGATTTCAAACTCATCCTCTATCTCCTATTTATTCTCCAACTTTCTTTACCGGCTGCCTGAGCACGGTCTTGAGTTTTTCCGGCGCCACTTTGCGCGGATCACTCAGGTAGATCTCATGATGTTTGCCCGTCATCTCATAGCCATGCCCGGGAATGAACTCACGATGCATCTTGTCCAGCGTTGGGCCTTCGTCATCGTAGGAACCAATGTGCATGATCTGCACTGCGAGGCCCTCATGATACTTTTCAAGCCTGAGTTTGGAGAGCGCGGTCGGGTTCTTGGTCTTCTTTACCTGATCATGGGCGTTTTCGAACATCTCCTGGGTCACCCACTCCGGCTGCATGATCATCATCGTCCATTGCCAGGCATTCTTGTCCCCACCGGTGGTAAATTGCTCCATATCCTCTGCCCACCACAACCCCTCCAGAGGAGGAACGACGTAATCCTTTACCAACGCTTTCTTGCTTATGAACTTGAGTTTATAAGCCACCGCATAAAGGGCTTCGAGCGCATCCTGGTATTCCTGCGCTGTATTGGGGTCACCTTGACCATCGATCATAAGAAAGTTCATCGGCGGCACATCGATCACCTCAAACTCCATAGATGTGGGTTGGTATAGATACCTCAGTTCTCTTTTGAAATCTATTTTAGTCACTCTTTTCCTCCAATTGCTTAATCAAGTCCTCAATCCAGCTTCGTTCGGCCTTAATCATGGTAATGCTGTGGCTGAACATCGTTTCAACGAAGTAGGGAAGAGGACGCTGGCGATCAAGTTTACGTTGCACGTACTCCAGGCGGTCTCTCAAGTTGCTGCGGTACTTTCTCAATGCATCGAGAGCTTCCGAGCAGGGAATGCCCGGAAGGTTAGCCAGGCCCAATTGCAAGAGAGGATAAGTGCGTTGCGGTACGGAGAGTGCAGTCAGCACTCCAGCATGCACTGCCTCCCTCCCGGCTTCGGTGATACGATAGACCTTGCGCGCCGGGCCTTGACCAACATGGCGCTCAACCTGTCCCTCAATCAAGTTGTCCTTCTCAAGTTTGTTCAGTAGGTAATAGATGGATGAGAACCCAACCTCAGTCCAATCCCGCATTCCACGTTCCTCAATCACCTGTTCGATTTCATAGCCATGACGAGGCTGCTGGGCGATCAGGCTCAGTATGGCTAATTCCGCGTTGGTCATTCTTGTATACCCAATAAATATTCTAGTATTAGAATAATAAACCCTGACCATTTGTCAAGTAATGGCTAATGAGGGTTCCGCTCAGGATGCCCGTCTCGCCTTATTCGAAATTATTAGAAACGCACCATGAATTGGTCGCGCTTGACTTCCCTCAATCACATTGTAGAATACCTAAAATCAACCCGAGTAGGTTGGCTTAGAATGGCAAAGGGTTTGTATCACTATACGATTATGGTCATGCGCATGCTGCCGTCGCCGATGAGACGAGGCTCATCGGCATGGGCCGGTCGCGCTTCCCGATAAGCCTATGGGATGACTTGACCGATAGCCCCGGCAGTCACCCTCCCGCCAGCCTCACGCTGGCGGTTTCCTTTAGGGTTATCAAAGCTTTAGATTAGGTTCTCCGGTGCTATATTTTCTGGGAAACAACCGGAATGTGAGGAACGAAATGACCGAGCTAATCCACGTCTCCGTCGGCTGGCCCTACGCTAATGGCGATCTACATGTTGGTCACCTGGCTGGCGCCCTCCTGCCCGCTGACATCTTCGCTCGCTACCACCGGCTCAAAGGGAATCGCGTTCTGATGGTCTCCGGCTCCGACGCACACGGTACTCCAATCACTATTGAAGCCGACAAGCGCGGCGTAACTCCACGCGAACTCTTCGAACACTACCATCATCGCTTCCTGGAGACCCAGAAGGTCATCGGCATCAGCTATGACTTGTTCACCCATACCGACACTGAGAATCACCACCGCATCGCCCAGGGCTTCTTCCGCCGTCTCTACGAAGGGGAATACCTATATCGGGAAACCCAACGCCAGTTGTATTCCGAGAGCGAAGACCGGTTCCTCCCAGATCGCTATGTAGAGGGCACCTGCCCTGTTTGCGGCTTCATCGAAGCACGTGGCGACCAGTGCGATAACTGCGGTAATCTGCTCGACGCGTTGGAATTAATCGAGCCGCGCAGCGCAACCGACGGCAGCCGACCGGTGATACGCAAGACCGAACACTTTTTCCTCGACCTACCCGCCTTCACCGACCAACTACTGGCCTACCTCGACGAGCACGCCGATCATTGGCGACCGAACGTGATCAACTTCGCCCGCAACTACATCAAGGGTGGATTAAAAGGACGCCCAGTAACCAGGGACATCAAATGGGGCATCCCAGTTCCGATTGAGGGCTGGGAGGACAAGCGCCTGTATGTCTGGTTCGAAGCGGTAATGGGCTACGTCACCGCCTCAGTGGAGTGGGCTCACAACACCGGCCAACCTGAGGCGTGGAAGGAGTGGTGGTACAACCCCGAAGCCAGAGGTTACTGCTTCATTGGTAAGGACAACATCCCATTCCACACGCTGATATGGCAGGCGGAGCTACTCGGGGTGAAACGTATCTACGTTGATGATGAGAACGTACAATTGAACCTTCCCTATGATGTTCCAGCCAACGAGTTTATGAACATCGAGGGGGCCCAACTCAGCAAGAGCCGCAATTGGGCGGTGTGGCTGCCCGATATTCTGCAGCGCTACGATCCGGATCCGATCCGCTACTACGTGACTGCTGTGATGCCCGAGACACGCGACAGCGATTTCTCCTGGACCGATTTCGTGCGCCGCAACAACGACGAATTAGTAGGCACTTGGGGCAACCTAGCCAACCGTGTGCTCTCATTCACCTACAAGCACTGGGATGGCCACATTCCCTCACCTGGAGAACTGCGTCCAATCGATCGGGAATTGCTAGCCAAGGTGGAGGGCGGTTTCGAAACCGTCGGCAGCAACCTTGAGATGGTCAAGCTGCGCGCGGCGTTGCAAGAAGCGATGAGGTTAGCACGGGAGGTCAACGGCTATCTCGATCGAGCGCCCTGGTTCGGCGTGATCAAGCAAGATAAGCTATCCGCAGCTACTACGGTCTATACTGCGCTGCGAGCTATCAACTCACTAAAAGTTCTGCTGTCACCCTTCCTACCCTTTACCGCCGAACGTCTGCACACCATCCTAGGCTACAAGAAGCCACTTTTCGGCGAGCAACAAATTACGACTTATGAAGAAACGGAACGGTCGCACGAGGCCTTGATCTACGATCCTTCCCTGGCCAGTGGCCGTTGGGAGCCCAGCGAAATTGAGCCCGGCCAGGCGCTAGAGAAACCCACGCCTTTGTACAAGAAGTTGGATGATTCCATAGTTGAGGAGGAGCGCAGCCGTCTTGGTCAGCCGACAGAATAAAAAAATCTCCTCCCAGGTGAATAACAAGTAGGGGCGGTTCACGAACCGCCCCTACTTCGTGATCAACCAGGAATCCTGTCTATAGCGGAATCCCCAGTGTTCCCGAGGACCGCTTCAGTTTAAAACCTCGATCGCCGGTTCTAGGGGAATACGCTCGATTAAATCCAAGAAATCCACCTGGGTCACTTCGGTTTGAGGTTTGTCCATCAGGGCTAATAATGTAGCCTCCATCACATTGGTTCCAAACGAGCGACCTTCCAAGCGGGGTGTGGTCGTCACCAGCATGTGAAGACCACGACGCTGTAGCTCCTCTACGTTGCGCGCAGTAGTAGTGTTGGTGACAATGATCTTTCCACTCAGATCATCAGGCATGTGGGACCGGATCTGTATAAAATCACCGGCCAGGATTACCGCCTGATCATAGTAGCGAGTATAGCGGGGTTCCGGCTCTTTATCCTGTTGTTCCCCTAGCGGATAGAACCACATGTAGGGGAGTTGAGTCAACCAGGGAAGGATCATGGCTGCCAGCAATCGAACGGCAGAAAGACTATGAATGGCGATCGGCATCCCAAGGGCGAACATAAAATCGCCAAAAGTCACGTCACACCCGGCATCTACTAAAGCCTCCGCCATTTGGTAGCGGTCCACGGCATTGGTCTTCAACGCCGGAAGCCCCTTCAACGTTTTCCCTTCCTGGTTAAGGTGCTCTTCGAGAGCCGACAGAGCTCGTCTAGCGAGCAACCCCTTGACACCGTTGCCATCGCCAATCTTGGATTTCCGCACGACACGTGAAATACGTTTGCAGTCACGAAAGTAGTAGCGACGAGTCCCAACCTCTAAATAAAATTCCGCTCCACCAACTCCGAAGGCATCCACTATTCCATCGAGCTCAGCGTAGAGCTCCACGGCCCGATCGAAATCGCCATCCGTGCCACGGCGTTCAAGGCGGCAGACCTGTCCCAGGAACTCTTTTTCAGTGATGTGGTCACGTGATGATGATCCAATCGAAATTGAGAGAATATTCTTCATATTTCCTCCACTCGTCATCGTTTAAGAAATCCAATGTGGGAAACCTTGGGTTCGACCAAGCGGTCAGCACGCTCCTACAGGTGAACGATGACCAAGGCGCCCTCGCGTCAGTAAGAGTTCACACGATTAAATTCCATGAAAGTCCGGCGGCCGCTTCTCCAGGAAAGCAGCGATTCCTTCTTTATGATCAGCCGTGCGATGGGCAATCTCTTGGAGATGGGCTTCATAATCAAGGGTGGTTTCCAGCGCAGCCAGCAGTGCATGATTGAAAGCCCGTTTGGTCAATCCAAGGGCGCGTGTCGGGCCGGCAGCCAGACGCCCAGCCATTTCCGCCACGGCTCCCAGAAGTTCCTCGTCCGGTAGCACCCGGCTCACCAACCCTAAGTTAAGGGCTTGCTCAGCGTTGAGAGGTTGATTGGTGAAAGCCATTTCCGTCGCTCGGGTCAACCCAATTAGAAGAGGAAGAGTGAGCGAAATACCCGAGTCAGCCGTCAATCCAATACCGGTGAAACCGTAGATGAAGCGAGCACTCTCTGCGGCCCAGCGGATATCGGTCGCCAGAGCAACCCCCAATCCGGCACCCGCGGCGGGCCCATTGATAGCGCCAATAATGGGCTTCTCCAACCGGCGCATGCGCTTTACGATGCGATTGTAGGTACTCTCCAGATGATGATAGATAGAAGCGGTATCGGTGGCTTCTGAGATTTCCGCCACATCGTGGCCTGAACTAAAGAAATCACCAGAGCCAGTGAGAACCAGGCAACGGATCGAATCCTCCCGTTCAGCATACCTGAGGGCATTAAGTAGCTCGTCCACCATCTGCAGGCTGAAGGCGTTCACCTTGGGGCGGTTGAAAGCGACGGTCAACACGCCATCAGTTTGCTCGGTTAAAAGCGTTTGGTAATCCAGCATGTCAACACCACCGAGGGATACTCGTTGGAAGCAAGTCAGGTCAGGCCTGGCGACTCTTGTTAGGATACTACGAAATGGGTTGCCGAGTGCTCTTGCACCCGGCTACTTCATTCAGATCAACAGGTCGAAATCGAAGTCATCCACATCTTGGTCAAAGTCGTCATCGAAGTTGTCGAGGTCAAAGCCAATCTCGACCCTAGTATCGTCCTCGTCTAGACGCACCCAGAGCAATAGAAGATGCCCATCAGGTCGTCCGATCCATCTAGCGGCCACAATCGTGGCCTGCTGAGTAAGACCGTCCTCCCCCCGGAATTCAAGATGAATTGGCTGACCGTCACGCCATGCCCGATAACAACGTTCGACCAGCGCCGGTCCATTAAAAGTACGTACGCGGCACACAGCGACCCGCGATGGCAGCGGGCTCTCGGTCAAGCCAAGCAGCCAAGCGTCGCTGACCAACTCGAATGTAGGTGATGGCCCTTCGATAATGGTAATTTTCCGTGATTCAGGCATGATTAACTTTAGAGGCCACTACTTTAACATCTGATTTCAGGTGAAAATCATACCACGAAACCTTACTACCCCAGAAACCCATGCATTCGGTACCAATCCAGCGCCTCCCGCAGAGTGGTCTCCAGCGATCGCGGGTTCAAGTCTAGTTGGTGCACCGACTTACTACAATTATAACCCTGCCATTGGCGTACTGCTCGCAGGTGATTGCCAAGAAAATCGAGGGGTGAAAACCTATCGCCTATCCAGACCGCAAGGTCCACCAGCTCGAGCGGAATCTCGAAGCGGGGCGGCTGGACACCAGCGACCCCTGCCGCCAGTACCAAGATATCTCGCAGCGTGGCATTGTGCCCACCGAGGATATACCGTTCCCCCACCCCGCCGACCTCAGCTGCCCTGATCTGAGCCTGGGCAACATCGCGCACGTCGATTACGTTCACCTGAGCCGGCAACCAGGCCATCACCCAACCCCGGGCGATCGCCAACAGCACGCTTCCAAGCGTCAGGTGAAGGTCGCCAGGACCAAAGACTGCTGTGGGATTAACCACCACTGCCGGAATCCCCTGCGCCGCTGCTCGCAGCACCTCGCTTTCCATGGCGTACTTGCACTCGTAATAGGCTGATCGTGGTAAGGAACCAGGAAGGTAATGGTCTCGCTCATCTGCCAAGCGTGTATCAGAGCCAGTCGGGCGGCTGATGGTGGTCAACGTTGAGGTAAATACCATTCGTCGTACCTCGGCCCGTCGAGTGGCATCGAGCACATTCCGGATTTGCTCGACGGCGTGGGCCACATGGAATGGCACGTTTCGGCTGTTTCGAGGGTAATAAGCCGCGGCATGAAACACAACCTCGATACCCTCAAATGCCTGGGGCAAGCTCTCGGGTTGGTCAAGGTCACCGTCATGCCATATGACATCAGCTTGGTTTACATGACCCGTTGCGCCACGTCTGCGGCGCAAGCCATGTACCTCCCAACCCCGCTCGAGTGCAGCCCGTGCAATATGGCCACCAATGAAACCAGTAGCGCCGAGGACAAGAACGCTCGTCATCTATCCTCCCTCTTGTAGCGTGGCTCACATATAAACATCCCACGACTTCATCTATCGCATAGATCGGTGTTGTGCATTATCCGCCGGCCACGTCACACGAGCAAGATCCGATGTAATCTGCAGTTAACTAGTATTGAATTACCTGCCTTTAAATTGCCTTCCGACACCCTTAATAACGTTCTAACCCACTAGGGTACTCGGACGGAGGCGCGTATGGCAGCGCAGCGTTCACAGCCAGGTCG
The DNA here is from genome assembly GCA_030605795.1 of Anaerolineae bacterium. Classification (GTDB taxonomy): domain Bacteria; phylum Chloroflexota; class Anaerolineae; order Anaerolineales; family E44-bin32; genus DUEZ01. The sequence continues at coordinate 21,516 of JAUWHR010000088.1, forward strand.
GTCACAGAGCAGGGCACGCGGGTCTTCGTGCATCCAACTAACGGCGATGTGGATCAGATCACGCAATGGGATGGCCTCAACCATTGACTGGCCGAGCATCACCCGACGCGTCACACCATCCAGGCGCGGCACAATTAGCTGGAAACCGTCGGCGCACCCTGGGTAGACAGGGCAGGCAACCACGCCACGGGGCGTCAACGCCCAACGAAGGAATTGCTTGCGTCCAGCCTGTCTCTCAGCGTAATTCAGACTGGTGTTGACGGTGTGATCAACTCCGAGCAGCAGAACATCTCCGTCATACTCCGCCAGCCATCCGATCGGAGCCAGTGGCTCTTCAAACGTCTGCATCTGGAGCGCCTCTTGGGCATTCACGCCAGTGAAGGATAGGATGGGATGGACGGAGCGTATGGCTTCGGGGTATTGACGGAGTGTCTCGGCGACGATACCCATCGCAGGATCGGCTGGCATGTCATGATGGTAGAACTCAGCCATCAGGTTCTCTTCATCCGCCGAGCCATATTCGATCGCGTTGTCTGGCGGGCCAACTGGAGGGGTGATCATCGTGCGATAAGTAAAGGTCGGCATGATGACTGTGCCGCAGGTTGACAGCAGCGATCCGACGACTGTTTCGGCACCGCCAGCTACCTCCCCAAGAGCGGTGAACGAGGCATGGACGATCACCTGGCTATGTGATCCCAGGTCAAGGTCTCGGAAAGCATTGATGAAATCTCTATAGGAGAGCATGGCTTTACAAGCGACCAGGGATTGGGGAGAAAGGGATCAGGAAGTTAAACCCAATCCCCAATCCCTGATCCCTAATCCCTATCTTCCTTTCCACTCCGGATCCCGCTTCTCGATGAAGGCTTTCATCCCTTCCTTCTGATCCTCACTGCTGAAGAGGTAGTAGAAGGAGCGGCGCTCATCGGCGATACCATCCGCCAGGAAGGATTCGAACGCGTGATTTACCATCTCCTTTCCCATACGAATCGCCAACGGCGCCCGAGCGGCGAGTTCGTTGGCCAACTCTAGCGCCTGGTCAAGATAGACTTCCACCGGCACCACCCGGTTGACCAGACCGAAGCGATAGGCCTCCTCCGCAGAAATGGTACGATTGTTGAGCACCACCTCCATGGCAATCGCCTTGCCGACCGCCTTCGTTAGGCGTTGAGTGCCCCCAGCGCCAGGGATGATTCCGATATTAATTTCAGGTTGGCCAAACTTGGCAGTCTCTGATGCGATAATCATGTCACAGGACATCGCCAATTCATTCCCGCCTCCTAAAGCCCAGCCGGAAACGGCAGCAATCAGCGGCTTCTTTATGTTCCGAATCCGATCCCAGGTCCCTATGTTATCAGCCAGCAGCATGTCGACAGCAGATGCATCAACCATCTCCTTGATGTCTGCCCCAGCAGCGAAAGCACGCTCATCACCGGTGATCACCATCGCCCCGATTGCTGAATCCGCGTCGAAGGCCTCTAATGCCTGGACAAGCTCCCTCATTACAGTGCTGTTGATTGCGTTAAGGGTTTTTGGCCGGTTGATGCGAATCAACCCTACTCGGTCATGGACCTCGGTCTGAATAACGGTATAAGACATGGATACCTCCTAGTGGATGTGCTTCGAGATTGATCACCATTACAGCAACCGGGCGCGCAACTTTCGGATGTGCTCAGTATGGTCTCGTTCATGCCATAGAGTGCGCCGTAAAACCTTGCGCGCTGACCATGTCTCGCCCGAGAGAGTCGCTATCCCCGTACGCTTGGCGAGCGCAGGCAGGTTAGCCAGCGTGTATTCGCGTACCTTTGCCAAACATTCGAAGGGTTCCCCCGGTAACTTAGAATTCGGGAAAGCCAGGGCAATACGATCAAGGTACCACCACTCGGCACGAGCCACGTGCATCAAAATTCCGGCAATCGGCCATCGTTCCCCGGGGAATTCCCTGGTTAGATCGTCCTGGTCAAGACCATCAACCCCATGCAACAGATCCGCCCTAGTGGCGGCAAGCAGCAGCTTAAATTGAGGTAGCTCATCCTTGATCAACGGTGGCCGGTCTGAGGCGAAGAAGGCATTCACCTCATAACCATCCTCCGACTCCCAAGTCCGGATAACCTCCGCCACGACCATCGGTCCGGAGAGACCAGAGACCCGCATTCCATGACCCTCACACCAGGCAAAATAAGCTTCCACTTCCCCGGGAATAGCCTGGATGGCTTGCTCACGATTCTCCCGGGTTACAAAACAACCAGGAAGATCGGGGACATGGGCAATCCAACGGCCATCGCTTTCTTCAACGCAGACCATATAAGCCATCTCAGCATATCACTTTCCCGCTGTCGACACCCCTTACCTGACCAGCGATGTTTACCGAGGCTATGGGCGAAAGGTTCGACGCGTCCAAACCGTCTAGGGATTATCGGTCAGCCAATGCTCGATCACAACCTGATCCGAACACAGGCATACGGCCACCTTGGTCTCGATCACCCCAGATGTAAAGCGACCACTCAGATATTATACGCCGCCCACCCACGACCCGCACAATGCCACAGGTCTACAAGCTGGTATCACTTATTGCCAAGGCTGTGGGTCACTAATGAAGGAGCACCCTCTATTTATCCCCCATAAAAATGCCCGTGTCTTTGGTGATGTGTTTCGCACCATCCGACGCTTCACTCCGAGCAAGTCACCGGACCTTCGTCGACGCGATCTACGTTAACCTCAATCCCCAGGTAAGAGGAAGGATCAAGTGTGTTGCTTATCTCGAGCTCATTCATATAGCTACCCTGTCCATCGTCCCGCACAATTGAAAAATGTAAGTGCATACCGGTTGGGTTGTCGGGGTTGGCAGAATAATTGCCTTGATGGCCGAGCACTGTCCCGGCGCTGACAAACTTCTCATATGTACCCGTTGGGAAATCAGCTGCGATGAACGAGTCGCCTGCGGCGTCAGCCATGTGTGTATAGTAGGTCCATATTTGATTGCCTGGATTGAGCGGGTCCTCAGGAATCCGGATGATAACCGATGAGCGCCAATTTGGCAGGCGTGTGAGGTAGCCGTCATAGACCGCGACAACCGGAGTCTGGCCTAAGCCCTCCGGTCCGATGGGGCCGAATATGTCCAGACCCTGGTGAGCGTGACCGGGTCGGAAGGAATCACCCCAGAAGAAACCGATGTAGCCGTCACTGGGTAACAGAAAAGGTGCCTCACCACAGCGCTCACCAGCCCGTATCGTCCAGTCAATGTGAGCCTCGGGGTCCGCCCAAAATTGGCGCAAACGCGCTATCCCGCCTACCACCGGTCGAAACCGCTGATAGAGTTGATATCCGATGACGATGCCGAGGACGATCAGTATTGAAAGCCCCAACCCGATCGGAAGTTTCAACCCTCTGCTCACAATATTTTTCCCGAAAGATCCTCTACGGGGATGCCAATCACACCATCACCGATCCCCTATGGGAGGACTCAGCAAGTCAAGTTTGATCGCCCCCGTAACGCGAGTAATCTCAGCCGGCGCAACCCGCAGCAGGGTGTCGATTTCCCCACCTCCGGCGTAAACCTCCGTATGGTCCAACACTCTATGATCGATCAATGTTGGCCAACTCTGACGTTGCCCAAAAGGAGGCACGGCGCCTACAGGGTATCCAGTCACTTCCAACACAGTTTTAGCATCCGCTAGCTTAACCCGTTTGCGACCCACACCGAAGTAAGCCGCGATCGACCGACGGTCGATGCGGCTTGTGCCGCAGGCGATTGCCACCACAGGCTTGCCGTCGATCAGAAAGAGCAGCGATTTGACGATACGCGCCGGTGATGTGCCCACAGCTTGAGCGGCATCTTCGACGGTCAGGGCGCTCACCGGCAGCGTGATCAACTCCGCCCGGATAGCATACTTTTCAATCCATCGAGCAAGATCTGAAGATTTCAACATCCGATCCACCTTCTTAGTGTGGTGATAAGAGAATTGTCAGCCCAATCAACCGAAGGCTTCGAGTTTGTCGATCAAACACCGCAGGTTCACTTACGATCAAGCATCTGACCCATGAGAGCTATTGAGCAGTATAGGAGAAATGTCCTATACTTTAGCATAATGATGAAGCTCTATTTTCGTTTAAAGGCATTTATGTCTCATTTTCCCCCTCCTGGCCAAGGCTTGGTTGAGTATGCGCTTCTGATTCTGCTAGTTGGGATCGCAGTGATTGTCATGCTGACCCTCTTCGGCAGAGGAGTGGGGAACATGTTCAATAACATCATCGCTAACTTTTAACCTCCCTTCTCCCCTCATTGTTCCAGACAAATTAGAAGGGAGCAGATGGTTGCATCCTCCAGCAGAATGGGGGTACGCGTTGATTATGCGGGGCACAGCGTTTGATTCGCTGGCCGTATTGGTCGCGCACGAATTACGCCATACGGCCTTAGATCCTCAGATCGTTCTAGTTAAGCTTACAACACAATCGCAACCCTCTTCTGTTCCAGCCACACCAGAAGCATCCTGTATCCAAATCGACTAGTACAAATTGGTAGAAGTGATTCATCACTGGTGAAAAATAATAGGGATTAAACGAGCCTACGCTCAGGCATTAGGACCTGCTTCACCGCTCTTTTCAACGTAGGCTTTCAATCGGCGGGCAACGTCTCGTCGAGTGAGAAGGATCCGCCTTCCGCAGCCTAGGCATTTCAGACCGATATCAGCACCCAGGCGGACGACCACCCAATCTGTGCTCCCACAGGGATGCGGTTTGCGCAGACGCAGCACATCCCCCATCTGAAGATCTGGTAGCATAAGCAACTCCTTGCTCCGCCATGTCCAGGCGCGGATTATACCATCCATCTGGGTGGTATAATCCGCACATCATGCTTGACTTGAGTCTACCTTCACTTATTACCGGGATCATTACTCTGGTGATCGCCTTCACCGTGCATGAGTTCGCGCATGCCTGGACCGCCGACCAACTCGGTGACGACACACCACGTCTCAATGGGCGCCTGACCCTCAATCCACTGGCCCATCTTGACCCCCTGGGCTCGCTGCTCTTGCTCCTTTTTGGCTTCGGCTGGGCTAAACCGGTCCCGGTGAATCCTTATACCCTCCGGCGCCGCACCCCAGCCGGGATGATGCTAGTCGCTGCTGCTGGGCCATTATCTAATTTACTGCTGGCAATAGTAGCTGCTTTACCTTTCCGAATGGGTCTAATATATCCCTTTGCCCCGAGCAGCCGCTTTATACCATCAGCCTCAGCTTTTCTCATCGGTTTCATTGGCACCAACCTGATTCTGCTCTTCTTTAACCTGATCCCTATCTTCCCACTTGACGGCGAAAAAGTTTTAAAGTACTTCCTCCCTTTAAGTGGTCAAGAAACGCTTAGCCGGATAAGACCTTACGGGCAATTGATCCTCCTCGGCCTGATCTTCATGGGTCGGTTCGTGGGATTGGACCTGCTAGGTGTACTAGTCCGAGCACCGGCAGAGACTGTGCTCTCATTGCTTGTTCTCTAAGATGGTCGACGCCTACCGCACTGCCCAGTTCTTGCGTTCCCTTACCAGCAAGCCTAGGACTGAAGACTTAGCCCTATTGAGCGTCTATCTCCCTCCGTCTCTAGCACAGCTCCTCCACCAGATGAGCCACGCCGGCCAAGTTCACAGCCTACGTATACTGCGTAGTTTGATCGCCCAGGAGAAACGCGACCCGCAGTTATTGGCTGCCGCGCGACTACACGACGTCGGCAAAAGCCATATCCAGCTGCATCTTTGGGAACGGGTCCTAATCGTTTTGGCTAACTGGCTTATCCCAGATGCTACCCGGTGTTGGAGAGTGGATGAGCCTACTGGACCGTCACCCAGCGTGGGGAGCTAAAATGGTACGCACGGCAGGCGGATCGCAGCAATTGGTAAGACCGGTTTGCCATCACCAAGAACCCCCGCCCTCGGGATTACAGATCAAAACCGATCGCTTGCTCCTACTCCGGGAAGCAGACAGGTTGAATTGAGGTGGCCACATGGGCCTTGAAATCTTATTTATTGGATTGAATCAGATCGGAGCTTCGATCGGTGTGGCGCTCGCTGATCAGCTGTTGGAGATGAGACGCGTTGGCTATGACTCTGACGGTCAACAGGCCCGCCGCGTCCGCCAGGCCGGAGCGGTCGACCACCTGGTGTCTCACCCTAGAAAGGCCTCAGAAGTTGCGGATGTGGTGATCCTCTCGACACCGACTGTCGATGTACGTGATTATCTCGAAATGCTGGGCGCCAAGCTCAAACCTAATGCTGTCGTGCTGGACACCTCACCACTCAAGGTTCCCTCTGCGGCCTGGGCAGAGGAGTTGTTGCCAGAGGATCGTCACTACATCGGCATCACCCCCATTGTCGGACCGGCGGCATTGCTGACCGAGGTCCCTGACCATCAGGTGCCGTGTGCCGACTTGTTCCATGGTGGCTTGATGGCGATAGTCATCCCACCTAAGACCCCAGAGCTGGCGGTTACAGTAGCCCTCCGCTTTGCCGCCATCCTCGGAGCAACACCTTTCTTTATCGATCCAGTGGAGCACGACGCCGTGATCGCTACCGTCGAAGGGCTACCGTCTTTGATCTGTGCCGCGCTGATGAACATGGCGGCGGAAGCTAAAAATTGGCGCGAGCTCCAACGTATGGCGGGCTCGCTGTTTGCTAATGCTACCCAATTCAATCCCTCTCAGACCCCAAAGATACAGGGGGGCACCCTTTTCCTCAACCAGGAGATCGTCCTCACCAGAATCGACGCTCTATTAGAGGAGTTACAGAGATTGCGCGCTTTAATGGCTGCCGAAGACAGCAAAGCGCTGATAGATTACCTGACCAAGGCGACCACCACCCGTGATGCCTGGCTGACCATTCGCCAACATGGAGATTGGGCAAGTCAAGAATTCCAGCGAGTTAAACCGGTTGAGAAACCCGGCTTTCTCAGCAACCTGTTCGGTATCAAGCCCCGGCGCCCAAAGGAGCGCAAGTAACACGATTGCTCGGGTCAGGAAGTTACTGGGTAACCATGAATTGATTGCTTGGACACTTTGGCATCCAGGCACCAAGGATATATCAAACTCAAATACCTGGGTGTCGAAGCACCTGAGCGCCCTGGTGCCACACAATTTGGACCCTCCCCTTACCAGGCATATAATCCTTATATGCCAAAGTACTACTGCTACATTATCGAGTGCGCCGATGGCACGCTATATACCGGGATGACAAGCGATACTGAACGTCGAATGCATCAGCACAATCTCGGCCGTGGTGCTCGCTACACCCGCTCACGCCGCCCGTTACGCCTGGCCTACGTCGAACAGCAATCAGATCACATAACAGCCATGCGGCGTGAGCGTGCTATCAAGGCCCTATCACGCAAACGAAAACTGGCGCTGATCGCCGCCAAGCTTGATCCTGACCCGCCAAGCTCACAAGAACGAGGGAAGCCATGACCGAATCAACCAAAACTCAATGGATAACCGAAGAACTGGCCAATCTGAAACAGACCGGGCTCTACACCTACATCCGCACCCTAAGTTCACCGCAGGGTGCCTGGCTGATCGTCGACGGCCAACAGGTCCTCAATTTCTGCTCCAACAACTACCTAGGACTGGCCAACCATCCTCGCCTCGCGCAGGCTGCCCAGGATGCTATTGCTAAATACGGTATTGGACCTGCGGCCGTGCGGACTATTGCCGGCACGATGGATATTCACCTCGAACTCGAACGTCGATTGTCAACCTTTAAAGGAGTCGAGGCGGCTATCACTTTCCAATCAGGCTTCAACGCTAATCTAGCTGCCATCCCAGCGCTTGTCGGCAAGCAGGATGTGATCTACTCCGACGAGCTCAACCACGCCAGCATAATCGACGGTAGTCGCCTTTCTCGGGCGAAAATCATCCGCTACGCACACTGTGACCCGGATGACTTGCGCCGCCAAATCGAGGACAACATTGATGCCGGATTCAGGCGGGCACTAATCATCTCCGACGGCGTGTTTAGCATGGACGGTGATGTCGCCCCATTGGATAGGATTTATGAGGTCGCCAAGGAGTATGATTTCTTGTTGATGGTAGATGATGCTCATGGCGAAGGAGTGCTCGGCAAGGGCGGTCGAGGCATCGTCGACCATTTTGACCTGCACGGCAAAGTCGATGTTGAAATTGGCACCCTATCTAAAGCCTTCGGTGTAGTGGGCGGAGTAGTCGCTGGCAACCAGTGCATCATAGACTGGCTGCGCCAGCGCGGCCGGCCGTTCCTCTTCTCCTCAGCTATGACGGTCCCCGATGTAGCCGCCTGCCTGGCCGCGGTTGACCTGTTGGAGGAATCGAGCGAGTTGGTAGACCGCTTGTGGGAGAACACCGACTACTTCAAGCGGGAGATGCAGAGCTTAGGCTTCGACACCGGAGCGAGCACCACACCCATCACCCCAATCATGCTCGGCGAAGCGCCATTAGCCCAGAGGTTCAGTCGCCGATTGTTCAAAGAAGGTGTTTTTGGCATGGCCATCGGCTTTCCCACCGTGCCACGCGGCAAAGCCCGTATCCGGGTGATGATCTCAGCTGCCCACAGTCGGGAGGACCTCAATCGGGGGCTGAAGTCCTTCGAGAAGGTGGGCCATGAATTGGGTGTGATCTGATCCCGCCAATTAGATGAGGGCCCACGATCTGGAAAATAAATGAGCCCTGGCCATAGTGGGGTGAAAGGCGACAGCAACGAATCTGCAGTGTGCAATGAGCCAGGGCACGGTCCAATTGTACTCCAAGTTGTGAATTCCGTCATGGAGGCCCACATACTTTACAAGAAGGAAGCGGCGCGAAGAACGGGGAGGGGTCAGAATTGGAAGGTGCGGTTTTGCGGTACGATTTTGCGCTTGTAGTTGACTACGTAATTCTGCAGGCGAGCCTCAAGGTCCTGGAAATCCTCTGAGGCCAGGATACGCGACAAGGTGTCTCGATTAGGAGCCACAAAGCCGGCCATGCGCAGCGGGTAGGCTCCGTAAGCTGTGTGCCAAGCTTCACACATCCGTAATCCCATGTGCTCAAGCGCTGGGAAAAGTTCACCCTGAACATAATGTAAATATGCCTCCCGGCGTCCCGGAATCGGATCGTAGATGAGGAGCAACTTCACCGGATTGCGTTTGGCTTCGGTCATGCTCATTCAGCACCTTGCCGCTAGCCAGACAGCCATTATCGAACCAGTCGTGGTCTTCGGGAGAAGAGGTCGCCCAGCGATCCAAGGCGCACCTCGCTTGCAGACTGGGGCCATATCCCCGCAATTGCTGTGCCGCATTGTGGACAGGCGCCATCATCCGTCAGGCGATAACCCAGGATGACGTATCCCAGGCGCTCAATTAAACGTTCTCCACAGGTCGGACAGAAGGTATGTTCGTACTCGCCAACCCGCCCGGGTAAGTTGCCGGCATAAACGAAGTTCAGACCAGCCTCCTGCCCGATCTCGGCCGCTCGAATCAGCGTTTCAGTCGTTGTGTTGTCCGGGTCAGTCATTCGGTAATCTTTATGGAAAGCCGATACATGCCAGGGGATGTTCGGCGAGACAGAGACAATGAACCGGGCGGTGTCCATCAACTCCTCTGTGCTGTCATTGAAGCCGGGGACCACCAGCGTGACGACTTCGACCCAAAGCCCCCTTTCGTAGGCGAGTCGGATGGTGTCAAGCACGTTCTGGAGCACACCCCCAAGGTAGCGGTATTGCTTATCCTGCATCGTCTTCAGGTCTATCTTAAAGCCAACTAGGTAAGGGCTTAGATAATCCAGCACCTGCGGTGTGGCGTTGCCGTTGGAGATGTAAACGCATTTCAGACCGGCGGCAACGGCCTCCTCGAACACTGCCGCCGCCCACTCTGAGGTAATCAACGGTTCGTTGTACGACGAACCAACCACTCTCGCCCCCATCTGCAGGCCGTACCGTACCATCTCCTCCGGTGTCACTCGTCGGATGTATGCGCCAGCGACATCAGATGCCGGATCCCGCAAGGCTTGCGAACTGACCCAATTCTGGCAGTAATTGCAATGGAAGTCACACCCCAGCATCCCAAATGTCAGCGTATCCGAGCCAGGGAGTAGATGAAAAAAGGGCTTCTTTTCGGTTGGGTCACACTGAAGGGCGCTGACGTATCCCCAGGGGACGTACAATATACCCTCCCGGTTATAGCGTACCTTGCAAATGCCGCGTCGGCCTGGCCGGATCAAGCAGCGATGGCCACATGCGTAACAACGCACAGCGCCATCGGGAAGACGCTCGTACAGCTCCCCCTCGACTGTCATAGAATCTAACAAGTCGGCAAGTGTCGTCATCGCACTTCGGTCGAATTATAACACCCCCTTTCGACACATTTAGCCTAAAGGGGTAAAATGCTTCTGTGTTGACAATTGCCATCCAGGCCGGCGGGGAATCCCGCCGCATGGGAAGAAATAAGGCTTTACTTCCGCTTGCCGGAAGATCCCTCATCGAACACCTACTGGCGCGGCTTGAGGGACTGGGTGATGAAATTCTGATCACTACCAACCGACCGCAAGACTACAGCTTCCTTGGCCTCCGATTGGTCTCCGACCTCGTCCCTGGTATAGGAGCGCTTGCCGGACTGCACGCTTCCTTGGCGGCCGCTCATGGGAGATCGGTGCTGGTGTTGGCATGCGACATGCCCTTTATCAGCCGACCGCTGCTTGAACACCTGGTCGGTCTGGCACCTCAAGCTGATGTAGTGATCCCCCGTCACGGTGACAAATACGAGCCGCTGCACGCAGTCTACAACCAGCGCAACTGCCTACCCGCGCTCGAAAACGCGCTTGCCGTAGGGGCAAAGAGGTTGATCAGCTTTTTCCCCCAGGTTAAGGTACTACCGGTGGAAGAGAGCGAACTTTCCCGGCTGGATCCCTATGGGTTAAGTTTCTTCAATATCAACACACCGGAAGACCTGGCTCAAGCCGAAAGGATACTAGTTGAAGGGGAATGAGTGAGAAGCAGTAGGCCAAGGAATCGCTTGGCCCACCCCAACACGCTAGAGGCAGGATGTTCCAGACCCGATAAGTCTTGTATAAGCAGATTAGGTGACGGTCGTCGCTTAGGAAAGGATGTATTTCACTTCGGCGTAATGTGTGGCCACCTTAAACTGAGAACACTCTATACAATTGCCATGATGACCTACGAAGCGCTTATGTTACTTCCCCTCTTCCAGGGGCTTAACCCCCAAGACCTCAGCCTGCTGGCTGAGTTAGTGCAACGTGAAACTTTCCCCGAGGGCACTATCATCTTCAACCAGGGGGATCGCGCTGACAAGCTGTATGTGCTTACCTCCGGTCGGGTGGCAATTCGTTTCAAACCCGAGGATGGGGAGACGTTGACGGTGACCGAGATTGAAGAAGGTGGCGTTTTCGGCTGGTCATCAGCGCTTGGTCGAGCGGTTTATACTTCGTGCGCTGTGTGTATAATAGAGAGTCAGGCCATTATTATGCAAGGCGATGAGCTACGCGAGCTTTGCGCAACCCACCCCGAGACAGGGGTAATTATCCTTGAGCGACTGGCGGAAGTCATTGCCGAGCGTCTACGAAATACACACATTCATGTAGTCGAAATGCTTCGCCAGGGCATGCGTTCGACATCCAAATCTTGAGATGTGCCAATCCGGAGGAGACTAGGGATGCCTGAAGAAACGATCCACAACCACGCCACCGATGTGTCTCCAGAGAATCGCATGAGGGCGCTGCTTGAAGTGATCAGTTCATATATTGAGCAGTACCATGGGGGGTGGGTGCGCTTGATCGACTTCGATGGGGAGGTGTTGAAAGTTGAGATGGGCGGCGCCTGCAAGGGTTGCCATCTCTCAGAGGTCACGCTCCGTGGTTGGGTCGAGGGCACCGTACGCCAGTTCTTCCCCGATATCAAGCGCGTGGAAGCTGTATAGCATTTACCGCAAGATAGACCATGGAGAGCGCGAAGATCATTGTATATGACCTTCGTGCTCTATTTTTTCATCGCCCCTCTCCATAGCTTCCTCAGGGTTGCGGGTAATCCTCATACCAGGAACTTCAGCAGCAACCAAGCCATCGCCAGCAGTAGGTTCCGACCCACAAGGTTGGACACCCACTGGATAGCAAGGCTTACCAGGCCGACTTCTCACATTGCGCCATTCACTCACCCGCCTGATTCCACCTCCAGGATCACCACCGGTGTCGGGCTCAAATCGCGGAAACGCTCGGCGTCTTCTTTCGTGCCGACCACACCCGCGCCGTAATGCATCGGAATCGCTACTTTGGGGTGAATGGATTCAGCTGCCCGAGCGGCTTCCTCGGCGGTCATCACATATTTGCCACTGACCGGCAACAGGGCGACATCACAGACCAGATTGTCCATCTCAGGGATGTAGTCGGTATCGCCGGCGAAGTACAACCGCTCCTCGCCAAGGGTGATCACAAACCCCAAATGCCCAGCCTGCTTAGGGTGGAAGGGCTTGCCAATATTGTAGGCTGGTACCGCCTGCACGGTCACACCTCTTACTTCTATTGATTCGCCAACCCGCAGGATCGTGACCGGTGGTGAGAGGTTGGCCGCGGCGGTATGATTGGCGATCACCACTGTTGAGTCCTGACGAACTCGCTCTACATCACCCGTCGAACAATGGTCATGATGTTCATGGCTGACCAGGATTAGATCAGCTACTGGGCTGCCCGACGGCAAACGCCAGGGGTCAATGTAGATGACGATCGGTTGGTCGATGCGAAAGCTATCATGACCTAACCAATGCAAACGATCAATTAATTCCGGACTTTCGCCTTTCATCGGGTCCCTCCTCTCAGCAATAATCTGATTTTACCCTATCATTATTGAGGAAACGTTTGATAGGGGTAGGAAGAGCTGGTTGAGTTCCCAGCCCCTCCCCCCTCCGAACCGGACGTGCGGATCTCCCGCATCCGGCTCTCCAGTCAGTGGTTCACCTCCGAGAGGATTGACTGGCATCTGCAAGGGCTGCGGCTAATGAGAACAGCCTCTGCTCAGCAAAGAAGGCATTATTTGCCTCCTTTCACCCCTTCTTTCAGGGCCGTCAACATGCGTTCCGTCCAGACATTCGGTTCTACCCAGTTCCATCTTCCCCTGGTGTCTCCG
>JAUWHR010000053.1 GCA_030605795.1 Anaerolineae bacterium
TATGCTCACCGTGTATGACGGTGGGAGAATTTCGAGATTGGAGATCGATAGGTGGTCGAAAAGAATACTGTTGTGTACAACTCAACCGGGAGACTGAAGCGTGTGCTACTGGGTAAACCGACCCATCATCGAAATATCCCCATAAGTGACGTTGCGCGCGATCTTGATGATGACGGAATTCAGCGAGATTATGAGATAAAAGTAAAACAACACAAAGAATTTGAAGATGTGTTCAATCAGCTTGGCATTGAAATCAGTTGGGTGCAGTTAGACCCTGAACAAATGCCTTGGCAAATGTTTACCCGGGACTTTGGCGTCAATACCCCACATGGCGTTTTGATCGGTCGGTTCCGCTATCTCGAACGAAAAGGTGAGGAGATTGCTAGCCAGCGAACCTTGGAAGAACTAGGGGAACGCGTTTTGCCCGAGCAAATCGCAAGAGGCGCCATGGAGGGCGGCGACTGCTTCTGGCTCGACGAGAACACGCTGGTCATTGGGAACGGCAATCGCAGCACGTACTCCGGTTTTGAAAATGCCAGAGAGATCCTGACCGAGTATGATAAAAATGTATATGTAATTGAGTTCCTCTCAAAGTGGAATCACCTTGATAATAACTTTGCACCCCTTGCAGATAAATTAGCTCTTGTCAATGAAGATGCTCTCCCTGGCTACTTCTTCGGCATTCTAGATGCCCTAGGGTGGGAATTAGTCAGAGTACCAGGTGAATACGCCCGGACAAGCGAGATCAACGTGCTTGCTCTTGGGGATGATAGCGTCCTTTCCTTCCAAGGCAACCGTCTCAATGAGAGATTAAAAGCAATGGGACTAGTGGTGTTTGATCCCGAGTATAGCTGCTTCGTCGAGCATGGAGGCGGGATTCATTGCTCTACATTTGAATTGGAGCGGGAACCATAAACAAACACAATTCTATGTGGGAAAAGGTATTGGGATTGGGGCACATAAAACGTACTGCCAACCAGGAGCGAGGACATGATAAAAAAACTTGGATACTTGACAGAAGCAACCATTAGCATCCTCGCGGAGGACTCGATTGCCTTCGACACGCCCTTCATGGGTCGATTTGGCTTATCGGTGCTGCTTGAGTTGAAAGCCGAAACCTGTGAGAAGCACATCCTTTACGATACGAATTCAGCTGCCGCACCCATCCTCCACAATCTCAAGATCATGGGTAAGTCCTTGGATATGGTCACTGCAATTTTTCTTTCCCATTGTCACTATGATCACACCGATGGACTGACCGGGATCTTGGAAGCCATCGACCAGCCCATCCCGGTTATTGCTCATCCAGAGATCTTTCGCCCATGCTTTGAGATCAATCCAGATGGAATCCGTCACATCGGGATTGTGGGTCAAAGCCGTGAAGACCTAGAGCAGAAAGGAGCCATCTTCACCCTGACCCCAAACCCGCTTAATCTAATGGCTGGGGTGACCACTTCGGGGGAGATCGAAAGAGTGACTTCTTTCGAGGTGCTGGAAGACCTTTACACGATTGTGGATGGAAAAGTGATCCAGGACCATGAAAGGGATGACTCGGCTATTATTCTGAACTTCGAAGAAGGCCTGGTCATCGTCACTGGTTGTTGCCATGCTGGCATCGTCAATACGATGATACATGCGAAGAAGATCACCGGGGTGGATAAGATCCACGCCGTTGTTGGCGGTCTTCATTTCATGGATGCAAGCGAAGAAAAAATCGAGAAATCAGTAAAAGCGCTGGATGAAGTGGACTGGGTCTTTGCGGGTCATTGCACCGGATTTGATGGTTTGAGGAGACTTTCAAACGCGTTGGGAGATCGATTCGACCCTATTCACACTGGTTCGATGATTCACTTTCCGGTAGAAGATCCTTCAAATCCGGTTACAACAATTCCGACGATTGTTAGGGATCTCCACCGCTCTTATCGTGAGTGAGGTTCGCAGTTAAGCACAGATGCGTTATCACCACGCGTCCCGGTGGCCCTGAGGTTCTATAAGTTAACGAGGAGGCGATCCCCGAACCCAAGCCTAACGGAGTCCGGGTAAAATATCAACCGTCGGTGTCGCGCGTGCTGATATTCTCATGCGCAAGAGATTGGACCCGGCTGAAGCCGTCAGCCTTGTATTAAACCTCCTCGCCGCTTACTAAATGCTGTATCGCTTCGCCAATGTCAAGCGTGGCGAGCGCGTTTTATTTCACGCTGCAGTGAGTGGCGTTGGGACATCCCAACTCCAACTTGAAAGGCTGACGGAACTAACGATGCATGGAATGGTGTCCAGACGTGAGCATGACATCGTGTCAAACTTGGATGGGATTCTGTTAGACTATCAGCGAGAGGATTCTGTAGAACTTATCATTGACGTCACTCGGCATATGGGGACTGTTGAACCTGGTTTATCGACCGGGCCTTTTTTTAAAAAATCTTTTACAATTCTTAAGGAGGATCAGAATAATGTCAACCAAGAAAGTGGCAGTGATAGCCGTAGGCGGAAACTCGCTGATTAGGGACAAGACACGCAGGACAATTCCCGACCAGTATGCCGCGGCTTCCGAGTCGATGAACCATATTGCCAACATGGTTGAAGCCGGATGGGAGGTGGTCATTACTCATGGCAATGGCCCGCAGGTTGGCTTCATACTCAGGAGGTCAGAGCTATCTTTGCACGAGTTGCACCCAGTACCACTGGACTACTGTGGAGCTGACACGCAGGGCGCTATTGGCTATATGTTCCAGCAAGCGCTGTACAACGAGTTCCGTCAGCGAGGCGTCGCCAAACAGGCAGTTACTGTGGTTACCCAGGTGTTAGTGGATAGCAAGGACCCGGCATTTGAGAATCCAACCAAACCGATCGGTTCTTTCATGGAGCAAGACACAGCCATAAAGCACAGCAACCAAGATGGCTGGGCGGTGGTGGAAGATGCCGGCAGGGGTTGGCGACGGGTGGTCCCTTCGCCATTTCCGGTGAAAATACTCCAGGGGGAAGCAATCCAGACATTGATCCAAGCCGGATTTGTGGTCATCGGTGTTGGCGGGGGTGGGATACCGGTTATCGAAGATGAGAACGGCGATCTGGTAGGAGTGGAGGCGGTAATCGACAAGGACTTCGCCTCCTCGCTGCTGGCATCGACTATCCAGGCGGACTTGTTTCTGGTCTCAACCGCGATTGATAAAGTGGCCCTCAACTTCAATAAGCCGGATCAGCGCTGGTTGGATCAGATTACTTTAACCGAGGCCAAGCAATACCTTGCCGAGGGGCATTTCGCCAAGGGGAGCATGGAGCCCAAGGTGCAGGCTATCATTGGCTATCTGGAGCAAGGTGGTAAGGAGGCGATTGTAACCACCCCGAAAAATATCAGCCGGGCGCTGGCCGGTGAGACCGGGACGCGCTTCATTCGGTAAGCTTAGCGAATGAAGCGAATATGGTGAAGAGAGCATTTGTCTCGAAAGTGAACTAGCGCTTTATCAAACATCAATAGACAAGTCTGTGAGGCTGTTGTATCAATGGATTGGCATTTGACCCTTGATGATGTATAAGCGGTAGCAACCATCGACTGTGCGGAGCCAAAGGTCCCGAGCTCTTCGATTATGCTCCCCTCGACGGCGCTCGGGAAAAGCGGGACAGGCTGTGACGAGGGGTTCAGCTCAGGTTGCTACCGCTTTGTGTTTGCATCCTGAGCTTCGCTCAGGCCGAAGTCGAAGGATGGTCAACTGTGCTGTTCAGGATTGACAAAGCACAAGCCTGATGTAGAGGTAACGGTCGGATAGAATTATTGTGCGCATTGTTGCCAAGGATAGAGTAACTGGCCACAATCCGGCCGGGGCTCTGTATACGAGCCATTCCTATTACGAGCGTCTTGCTCGTTGGAAAGAAGAGATGGACAAGGGATAAGAGGTGGTTCCTTCAAGATGCCAGACCTCTATTGAGATCGATCGCCGTTGGCAGTCCTAGCTTTGAGACATGTGAGTGGTGTAGATTCGCCACGAGGGGGACGCCTGATGTGCCTTTGTGATAGGAGAAATGGAGATGTCGAAAGCAGAGCAAATAGTCAAAGATCTCGTCCGACACACTTACGGGACTTGGAGGAGGCAAGAGTTATGGAAAAGTCCGCTACTGATTAAAGACGCTGAAGGGGTCTATATATATGATGATGGCGGCAAACGTTACATCGATTTTTCATCGCAATTGATGTGTTCCAATCTCGGCCATAAGAATAAAGCAATCATTGAAGCCATTGTCAAACAGGCGGAACGACTTCCTTATGTTGCACCTGGCTTTACATCGGAAGCGTCTGTCGCTGCTGTTGAGGCCTTGCGGTCTGTCTTGCCGGAGGGTCTACAGAAGTTCTTCTTCTCCACATCTGGGACAGAGGCAAACGAAGCGGCGTTGAAGATCGTCAGACAGTACAAAGCGCCCAGCTACAAAATCCTCTCACGTTACCGCTCGTACCATGGCGCTACACCGGGGAGTCTAACCCTCACCGGCGATCCCCGACGAATCCTTGCCGAGAGGGCTCGGTGCACAATCGACGGTGTCCGGTTTGCTCCTGATGCGTACTGTTACCGATGTCCCTTCAATTTAACCTATCCAGGTTGTGGAATCCAATGTGCGCGTTATGTGGATTACATGATTAAAGAAGAGGGAAATGTTGCCGGGATTATCGTTGAGCCCATTGTTGGAACGAATGGTAGGATTGTTCCGTCTCCAGAATATTTCCCTATGCTCCGAGAAATTTGTGACGAAAACGACGTTCTGCTTATCGCTGACGAGGTAATGTCTGGTTGGTTTCGAACCGGAAAGGCGTTTGCGATTGAACATTGGAATGTGACCCCAGACATTTTAACTACCGCCAAGGGGTGCACCGCTGCTTACACCCCTGCGGGGGTTACAGTGACCACCCGGGAGATAGCAGATTTCTTTGAGCAAGAGCCCTTCGATCATGGACATACATACGCCTATCATCCCCTGGTGCTCTCGGCTATTCCTGCGGCAGTGGGAGAGTATAAGCGTCTTATGAAGACCGGTCTTCCCCAGCGGGTTAGCAGGCATCTCAAGCAGAGACTCCACGAACTTGGCGACCGTCATCAGAGCATTGGAGATGTGCGGGGAATGGGGCATTTCTGGGCGCTTGAGCTAGTGAGAGATCGAAAAACCAAGGAACCCTTCAATGTAAAAATGGATAAATTCAGCAGGAAAACCATGATGACCAGTAAGGTAGCTAGGGATGCCTTTGACCAGGGTGTATATATCCTATCTTGGTACGACACCTTGATTGTTGCTCCTCCGCTGATCATCACCCAAGACGAAGTGGATGAGGCTATTGATATCATTGACAAATCACTGCTAATTGCAGATCGAGAGGCGGTAAGTACCGATATCCCGGTATCGAAAACCAGTGAATTCGTAAGCATCTAATCCAGAGCATTAGGAGGGCGATCATGGAGATCAAGAATTTAAAGAATTACATTGCCAACGAGTGGGTTGAATCCAAATCTAAAGAGTCACTGGAGGTGCGGAATCCTGCGACTAATGAGGTCATGGCCCGGGTACCGCTTTCGACCGTCGAAGAGGTGGGGGAGGCTGTCCGAGCAGCGCAAGAAGCATTTCAAGACTGGCGTGAGACAACCCCTTACACCCGAGCTCGTTACATGTTTCGTCTAAAGAATCTGATGGAAGAACGATTTGAAGATCTAGCGCAGATTATCGTGCGTGAGCACGGTAAGATCCTCGACGAGGCGCGAGGGGAGGTGCGACGAGGGATTGAAAACGTCGAGGTGGCTGCAGGTGTTCCATCATTAATGATGGGTTACAACATGGAAGATGTGTCGCAGGGGATTGATGAGGATTGTATCTACCAGCCGGTGGGTGTCTTCTGCTGTGTGACGCCCTTCAACTTCCCCAGCATGGTGCCGCTCTGGTTCTTACCCTACGCAGTAGCTTGTGGCAACACGTATATCGTTAAGCCATCCGAGTTGTGCCCCATGAGCCAGAATATCCTCTTCGAATTATTTGATGAGGTGGATTTCCCACCTGGAGTAGTCAACTTGGTGCACGGGGATAAGCGGGCGGTTGATGCGCTGTTGGATCATCCTGATGTGAGGGGACTCTCTTTTGTTGGCTCCACACCGGTTGGCAAATACATTTACGCCAAGGCAGCCGCTAATGGAAAGCGGGCTCAGTGCCAGACAGGGGCAAAAAACTGTTTGGTGGTTATGGGCGACGCAGTTTTGGATAAAACCGTGCCTTCGATTATGAGCTCAGTGTTCGGAACTGCAGGACAGCGCTGTTTGGCAGGGGCGCTTGTAATAGCGGTGGGCGATGTTTATGAGCCGTTGAAGGATAAGCTCCTAGAGTCGGCCGCTCGTATCAAGGTTGGCGATGGGCTGGATGAGACGGTGCAAATGGGGCCAGTCGTCTCTCAGAAGTCGCTGGACCGCATTTTGGGATATGTGGAGAAGGGGATCGAAGAGGGAGCAACGCTGCTCCTGGATGGCCGTGATATCCAAGTGGAAGGATATCCAAACGGTTACTTCATCGGTCCGACGATCTTCACCGATGTGACTTCGGATATGGTCATTGCTCGAGAGGAGATTTTTGGTCCAGTATTAGGGGTAATTCGCGTAGACGATTTCAATGAAGCGCTAGATGTGATCCACGATTCACCCTATGGAAATGCAGCTTCGCTCTTCACCAGCAGTGGGAAATGGGCTCGCGAATTTAAATATCGTGTGCGAGCAGGGAACCTTGGCATCAATATCGGTATCGCGGCTCCGATTGCATCGTTCCCGTTTTGCGGGATGAAAGACTCGTTCTTCGGGGACCTACACGGGCAGGGGCGTGATGCAATAGATTTCTTCACCGACCGTAAGGTGGTCATCAGTCGCTGGTTCTAACACCGGGTGGGATGTGTGTATGGGAGGAGTTACAATGGACTTGGCCACCTTCGGAGCCATTATGAGCTTTGGGTTGGATCTAGAGCAGCAGGCAGCCGCCTTCTATGAGATTGCCGCCCGTGGTGCATTGGAGGAGTCTTTTGCCAACTTAGCCAAGAGCGCGCGCAAGCGTGCGGTGCGGATGGAACGTGCCCGGCGAGAGGGCATCGCTGAGATGATCCTGGAACCGATAACAGGGATGGATGGGGATGACTATCACCTGGAGCTGACGCCAGATGCGGATGAAGCCGAATTGCTGCGACAAGCGATCGCATTGGAAGAAACTACTCAGCGCTTTTATATGGACGCAGCGGTGAAGATACCGGTAAGGGAGGTTGCACGTACTTGCATACGCATGGCGCAGGAAAGCGAAAGACGAAGGGCTGAATTGGAGAAACTATAACCCTGAGAATTTACCCTGCTCCCATAAATCTATGAGCACTTTTAGCTGGGGGATGTTGAGCAAGTTACCATACCTTGACGCACAATATCTAAGAGTTCGACCCATTTAGCTATCTCTCAAAGAGGTTGCTTACTCGCGGTATTAAATATTCAGGTAGTTCTTACCAGTGGCCGTTATCCATTGTGAGTCCAGAGCTTCCGTTTCAATGTCTTCGGCACATCTTCAACCCGAACTCCCTCCATTACACATTTGCCACCAACAGAGCGTCTGCATAATCTCGGGGTAGGTAGGAAGGTCAAACGGTGATATAACAAAGAGGAATCGGTGTAACGAATGTTTTCGGGGGGAATTCAGCGCGATAATGAATCCGGGTGAAAGATCTAGTGCGCTATTAAGGAGGTAAACTAATGTCTCGAATCGTTCGTGGCGCATTGCTCCAGGCAACCTACACGGGTGATCAGGAATCTATGATCCAAAAACACGAAAAATACGCCCGTAAAGCAGCTGAGCAAAAGGCTCAAATCATGTGCTTTCAGGAACTATTCAATGGTCCTTATTTCTGCCAGGAGCAAGATACCAAATGGTACAGTTTGGCCGAACCGATTCCCGATGGCCCTACCATGAAACGCATGCAGGAATTGGCCAAAGAGACCGAAATGGTCCTAATCGTTCCGATGTACGAAGAAGAGGCCACGGGCATTTACTATAACACCGCCGCGGTCATTGATGCCGATGGCACCTATCTGGGCAAGTACCGCAAGGTCCACATTCCCCAGTTAGGTGGTTTCTGGGAGAAGTTTTACTTCCGCCCAGGCAACATTGGTTATCCGGTGTTCGATACGGCCGTCGGCAAGGTGGGTGTATATATATGCTACGATCGGCACTTCCCGGAAGGGGCACGTATGCTGGGTCTCAATGGCGCCGAGATCGTTTTCATCCCCGCGGCCACCTCGCGCGGCCTGTCACAGCACTTATGGCGCATCGAGCAGACCAGCCATGCCATCGCCAATGGTTACTTCGTGGGCACTATCAACCGGGTGGGCATTGAACAGGATCTCGGCTCCAACGATTACTACGGCCAGAGCTACTTCTGTACCCCACGAGGCGAGTTCGTGGGCGAAGTGGGCGACGATTATAAAGAAGAACTTATTGTGCGAGACCTGGACCTAGGATTACTCCGTGAGGTGCGCGACCTGTGGCAGTTCTATCGCGACCGTAGACCGGATACCTACAGTGACATCGTGGTGCCGTAGGACACACCCCAGGAGGGTTCTCTGATCCGGATATCCTGCATGCCATTTCCCATTCTAGTGAGAAACCAATGGCTGACTTGAGTATCGATTTTGTGGGGATGCACTTCCCCAATCCCTTGATGTTGGCTTCAGCGCCACCGACACGGACAGCAGAGATGATCAAGCGGGCGTTTGATGCCGGATGGGGCGGCGCGGTGACCAAGAGTATCGCCCTCAATCCGGCTGAAGATCTCCAACCCCGACTCCAGCCGCTGCGCCACCGCAAGCGTAATATCGGCATGGAGAATGTAGAGTTGACCACTCAACTGACTGTCGAGGATTGGCAACGGGAGATAGCTGACGTTAAAGCCGTTTACCCCGACCGGCCACTTTGGGCTAGCATCATGGATGAGCCAGTAGAGGAGAACTGGCAACGCCTGGCCGAGGCCATGCAAGAAGCCGGTGCTGACGCGCTGGAGCTTAACGTGTCATGCCCGCATGGTATGCCCTCCAAAGGGATGGGGGCTTTCATCGGTCAGAACGCCGAACTGACTGGCCAGGTTGTATCCTGGGTGAAGAAGGTGTCCAAGGTACCTGTCGTGGTCAAACTGACACCTAACGTGACCGACATTTCCTTCGTCGCTCAGGCAGCCAAGGATAACGGGGCGGATGCTTTATGCACGATCAACACTGTATTGGGTCTCATCGGCGTTGATCTGGACACACTGACACCGGTGCCTTCAGTTGGTGGTGTATCCACCTATGGCGGTTACTCAGGTCCCGGCATCAAACCCATTGCCTTGAGCTGTGTTGCCCAAATCGCCAAAGCCACCGGTTTGCCTGTTTCAGGCCTTGGTGGACTGAACACGTGGCAAGATGTGGTTGAGTTCATGGCCGTCGGCGCTAGCACGGTGCAAGTTTGCACAGCGGTAATGTGGAAAGGATATCGCATCATCGAAAAGCTGTTACCGGGATTGGAAAAAT
The DNA here is from genome assembly GCA_030605795.1 of Anaerolineae bacterium. Taxonomy (GTDB): domain Bacteria; phylum Chloroflexota; class Anaerolineae; order Anaerolineales; family E44-bin32; genus DUEZ01. The sequence goes on from JAUWHR010000053.1 coordinate 9,549, forward strand.
ACCTAGACAGCAAAGGTTTCACCCACTTGAACCCGATCATCGGCGCAGCCCTGCCTAAAATCGTAGAATTCCCACAGATGCCATTGGCACCTCGCGCCAGGGCAAGTGTAGATGATACGTGCAACGGCTGTCTGCTGTGTGTTACCGCCTGTTCAGATGGCGGCTTCCAGGCTATCACCGGCCTTAAAGGCGAGATAGTGACCATTGACGGCGACAAGTGTGATGGCTGTGGCTTGTGTGCTATGGTCTGCCCTTTGGACAGTATCACCATGGTGCCTCGATAGCCACAACCCAGGAGATGTAATCCACGAGTTTGAGACAATCGCTAAGCACACGTTGCTCGATGAGTGGCAATGGAAAAGAAGGAGGCTGTCATGGATCTGGTTATAAAGAACGGCACAATCGTCACTGCTACCGAGAGTTATCAAGCTGACATCGGTGTGAATGGTGAGACCATCGCCCTAATCGGGCGTGATCTTTCAGGTGATGAGGTTATTGATGCTCAGGGTATGTTTGTAATGCCTGGTGGTATTGATCCCCACACTCACATGGAGTTGCCCTTCATGGGCAGCGTCTCGGCCGATGATTTCCGTACCGGAACCATCGCTGCTGCTTGTGGAGGAACCACCACCATCATTGATTTCGCCATCCAGGGAGAAGGGCAGACTCTGCGGGAAGCCCTGGATATCTGGCTGGAGAGAGCTGAAGGCAAGGCGTCCGTTGACTACGGGATGCACGTGGCTATTGGGGCAATGGACGACGAACGCATGACAGAGATGGGGGACATGGTAGATATCGGGGTACCAAGTTTCAAAGTATTCATGGCCTACAAGGGCAGCTTCATGGTAGATGACGAGACCCTGTTTCGCTCGTTGATCAGAGCCAAGGAGATCGGAGGAATGATCTCGGTTCACGCTGAGAACGGCGATATACTTAATTACCTAATCAACAAGCACGTGGCCGAGGGTAAGAAGGAACCCATCTGGCACGCCCTGAGCCATCCACCCGAAGCGGAAGCGGAAGCGACCCACCGCGCGGTGGTGATGGCGGGAATGACTGGGGCGCCGCTTTATGTCGTCCACATGACCTGCGCTGGTGCTTTAGAGGCGCTCAAAGCAGGACGAGCCAAGGGATTTAAAGTCTACGGTGAGACTTGCCCTCAGTACCTCATGTTCTCAATGGAGAAGTACGAGGAGCCCGACTTTGAGGGGGCTAAGTATGTCATGTCACCTCCACTGCGGGAGAAGGGGAACCCGGAGGCGTTGTGGAAGGGGTTGGCCAGCGGTGATCTTCAGACGGTGGGTACTGACCACTGCCCCTTCAACTTTGTTGGGCAGAAGGACATGGGCAAAGACGACTTCTCCAAGATACCCAACGGTATGCCCGCTGTCGAGACACGGCTACCTTTGATCTACCACTTCGGAGTTAATGGGGGTCGGTTCTCCATCAATCGTTTTGTGGAACTAGTCGCTACTGCCCCCGCGCGGCTCTTTGGCTTGCTGCCACGCAAGGGCACTATCGTCATAGGTGCCGACGCTGACTTGGTCATCTGGGACCCCGACAAGGAACTACAATTGACTCAAGAGAACCTGCATATGAACGTGGACTACAGTCCATACGAAGATGTCACCGTCAAGGGCTACCCAGCTATTGTCCTGCTGCGGGGTAAGGTCATTGTCAATGAGAACGAGTTCGTAGGTGAAGTAGGGGCCGGCCAGTTCCTGAAACGCAACCCGATCCATCTATAATTACCCATCAATCCGGATCAATGTAATTGGAACCCTCTGATGATAGAGGGTTCCAATGCGTATGTTATAAAGGAATACTGAATACTATCAGTTCATTCAATTATGATAGTGGGTCTCGTAGGTGCCCTGTAGGATCCCTTGAGTGCCGATATATATCCAGGAGCTGGCTGTCATCTGGCCTCCAGTCTTGCTCTATCGTGCTGATTTAATTGTAAACTGACTGTTAGTTTGAAAAAAGTAAAAAGGTGACGACACAACACCGAGGTTCCCGTTGGTCATTGGGTCTCCACGTGCTGTATTTCAGATGGGCAGAAGTTACGAAGTTAAGGTGCCCGGCACTTAATACAATCCTTTGGAAGGCTGCAATCATTATTTTCGACACATCCTTGATACCATGATACTCTCATTTGCAAGTGCCGGGCACCTTTTAACCTTGAATTAGGTAAGTCCTTATGGGTTAGAAAAAAACAAGAAAAACCGCGACCGTGTGCACTTTGAGTGTTGAAGTTGGGGCGCGGCGAGAAGGAAGATATTCTCTGTTGGTAAGGCTATCGTCGATGGAGTAATAAATCCTATCTCTTACTGCACGGTTAATTTACCGAAGTCTGTCAACGCTAATTTCTCAACTAGTTCAATCTGAGCTTCGCGCCATATCTTATGCACCGGGCACTCGTCGCCGAAGGGGCATATATTGGGGTCAGGAACACATTCGTTTAGGGTGATCGGGCCATCAATGGCTTCAATTACTTCAAGCAGGGTGATATCGTTTGATGGGCGAGCTAGGGTGACTCCACCGCGGGCGCCGCGTGATGTTTGAACAACACCAGCCACGGAAAGCTGAGAAACGATTTTGGCCAGAAAGGAAGGGGGAATTTTCTGCTTCTGCGCTATCTGGCTGGTCGAGGCACGATATCCATTATTCAAGCCGGCCAGGTACAGCACCGCACGAACCGCATAGTCCGCCTGCCGTGTAATCTGCATCTTATCCTCCTGCTCGATCGCCTTACTTAACCCTTCAAGATAGGAATTATCTGGTTCACGGTCAGTGTATGCTTAGCTCACAGATGCGGCAAGTGAATTGTGTCACCGTGCCAGTATGACCTTTTACGAGAGGCAGGTATTGCTTGGCGGAGTAGGCATGGTATGATTGCGCCAATATTGAGCGGTGCTGCTGCCCATCGAGAGGAGGTAATGTGAAGAACATCACGGTAATTGGTGTCGGATACGTGGGCTTGGTAACGGCTGCCTGCTTCGCTGATTTGGGGAATCGCGTGGTCGGGCTTGACATCGACGAGGACCGTATCGCCGGTCTCAAGCGGGGGGAGATACCAATTTACGAGTCTGGCCTGGAGGAGATGGTCACCCGTAATGCCGGTGCAGACCGTCTGAGTTTCACCACCTCCTACCCAAAAGCCTTGCGGGAGGCTGAGTTTGTATTCATCGCGGTGGGTACGCCCTCCGGCGTGGATGGAGAAGCCGATCTGAAGCACGTGCGGGCAGCGGCCGAATCCATCGCCAGCACGATGGTGGCGCCGCTGATCGTGGTGAACAAGTCAACCGTTCCTGTCGGTACCGGGGACTGGGTGGCGGACGTCATCCGCGCCCATCAACCTAAACCAATCCCCTTCTCGGTGGTATCCTGTCCGGAGTTTCTGCGTGAAGGCTCAGCGATCTTGGACTTCATGAACCCAGCCCGTACCGTTTTGGGATCTCTCGATCCTGAAGCGGCGGAGCAAGTCGCCCAACTGCATCTACCGTTACGAGCTCCGATAATCATATCCGACCTTCGTACGGCGGAGATGATTAAATACGCATCCAATGCCTTCCTGGCTGCTCGCATATCCTTTATCAATGAGATCGCCAATATCTGTGAGGCGTTGGGGGCTGACGTTAAAGAAGTCGCTACTGGCATGGGGTATGATCCCCGAATCGGTCCCCACTTCCTTGAAGCGGGGTTGGGATACGGTGGTTCATGCTTCCCTAAGGATGTCATGGCGCTAGCGCACATGGCGGCTGAAAAGGGTCGCCACCCGCAATTGCTGCAAGCCGTGATGCTTATCAACGACGATCGTCGTCGGTTATTGATCGAGAAGGTGGGTGAATTGATTGGAGACCTAGAGGGGAAGGTTGTCGGGCTGCTTGGTTTGACCTATAAGCCGAATACCGACGACATGCGAGAAGCGCCTTCCCTGGAGATCGCACGTCGCTTGGTGGAGAACGGTGCGCAGGTTCGGGCATATGATCCGGTGGGGATGATGCGCGCGGCGACGATTATGCCCGAGTTGATCATGGCTGAAGACGTATACGCGTTGGCCGAAGGATGTGACGCGTTGGTAGTGTGCACGGAGTGGAATGAGTTTATGCACCTTGATATGGAGCGAGTTCATAAGGCAATGCGTCAGCCGGTGATCGTCGATGGTCGCAACATTTACGATCCGGTCGAAATGGCGCGACTCGGCTTTCACTACCGGGGTATCGGGAGGGGATACGGACCGGATGGACAACCTATCGAGGAAGTTCAGCCCGGTGAGGTCCGGGAGCAATGAGCCAGGTCCGAGAATCCATCCTTCGGACACGTTTGCGCAATGGGTTGGAGGTCCGGCTTAAGGAAGTCCACACTGCCCCTCTAATCAGCAGTTGGGTGTGGTATCGCGTCGGTTCACGCCATGAACATGCGGGTATCACAGGTATATCTCATTGGGTAGAACACATGCAATTCAAGGGCACGCCGAACTTGCCAGCCGGGGTGCTCGATCGAGCAATTTCGCGCGATGGCGGCTACTGGAACGCGCTTACTTGGTTGGACTGGACTTCCTACTTCGAAACCATGCCTGCTGACCGAATTGATCTGGCGCTCCGCTTGGAGGCTGATCGTATGGTCCATAGCGAGTTCGCGCCCTCGGAGGTCAAGTCGGAACGGACGGTGATTATATCTGAGCGTGAGGGTCACGAGAATGAGCCCACATATCGCCTGACGGAGGAGGTGCAGGCGGCTGCCTTCCGAGTCCATTCCTACCATCACAGTGTCGTGGGGGACATGGCTGATTTGCGGACCATAACCCGTGACCAACTCTATGAACATTATCGTCG
>JAUWHR010000082.1 GCA_030605795.1 Anaerolineae bacterium
CGGCGTGACGGGCGGATTTGACGGAGTGACCGCCAATGACGGAGGCGATGGTGATACCGGCTCTAACGACCTGATGAACTTCCCGGTGATCTACAGCGCTGAGATTTCTGCTGGGAACATCACAGTGATCGGAGAAACTCGCCCCGGTGCCACTGTCGAGTTCTTCGAGGCTGATGGAGATGCCTCCGGGTACGGCGAGGGGCAGACCTTTGTCGCTTCCAAAGTGGAAGGTTCGGGGGATGACTCCAATGGTGCGGTGGGTACGAACGATGTCACCGCCAACCAGTTCACCTTTACATTCGCCGTCGGCTCGCTGATCGTCGGCGACGAGATCACTGCTACGGCAACTGACGCAAGCGGCAATACCTCCGAATTCGCGCAGAACGTCACTTCGCCCGACGGTGACCTTTTCGCACACTGGGCATTTGACGAGGGGAGCGGCCAGACAGCAGCCGATTCGTCGGGAAATGGTAACGACGGGACACTTGGAACCACCACAAGTGTAGAAAGCAGCGACCCGACCTGGGCATGCGTTACGGGCGGCAACGCTTTGGACTTCGATGGGACGGATGATCAAGTACTGGTAGGCGACTATGACGTCCTAGACGCCATATCCATCTCAGCTTGGATTAACTGGGATGTGCTCACCTCAAGTGATGGCATTGTTTCAAAGCGGACGTCCAATGAGGTCAATGGGAACTGGGCACTGAGACTTGATGGTTTTGGTGGTGGGCTTCTTGAGTGGATGGTATGGACTGGTAACGATGCTTCACAGAAATTCTATTCGACGTCTACCATTAGTACTGGCGCGTGGACACATGTTGTCTTGACATATGACGATCCTACCGATACCGCAAAGTTCTACATAAACGGAGGTCTTGACAATACCAGTACCTCCTTCACCAATAGCCTGGCTGATACGACGGAACCAATAATCATTGGGTGGGCTGGGCAAACTGCTCAGTATTTTGATGGCCGCATCGACGATGTGCGCATTTATGACCGTGCTCTGAGCCCGGCGGAGATCAGCGCGCTGGCCGCATCAGCGCCGACCGACTGCGTAGCCTGGTGGGACGCCAACTATCAGTATCGAGCACAGATCACAGTTTCAGCCGGCTCCTCCGCTATCCCGGCCGAATACCCCACTCGGTTTGAGTTCGATCACCTCGGGCAGGGCGCCAAGTCACTGGACAACGGCAACGATGTGAGAGTTGTCTACTGGAACGGTTCCACAAATACCGAGCTAGACCGCGTCGTATTCGACGACGGCATCATTAGTTCATCCTGGAACCAGAACGACACGACGCTGATGTTCAAGACCGTCAACGGCATCGCCGCCAGCGGCACGGACACTGGCTATTACCTGTATTACGGGTATGCGAGCGCTGGCTCGCCTCCCACGAATACGCCCTCCTCACGCTACTACCGAGAGCAGCAGCTCACTGAATTCACGACCACGAACGAATTGACCTACCAGGATACCGGAGCGGCCTTGACCTTCACCCCCAGCGACACGTCAGAGCATTGGGTAGTTGTGGCCACCTGGCGTCAACGGGACCTGCGAACCGAAGGCACAACAGAGGACCTCGGTGAAGCACAGGTCCGGGTGAATGGCACCCCCCGCACGGGCACTGACACGATCACTTACAGGCAATCGGGCGACGCATACATCTCATCCGGTACCATGTTCAAGATCACCGGCACCACCGCCCAGCAGACGATCGATGTGCAGTTTAGGGCCGAGGGCGGAGCGGAGCTCGACGGAATTGACGATATCAGGATCCTGGCGTTCATGATCCCTGATCCCACCAACGCCGACATCCAGTACTCCGAGAGCCTGTCACCAGTAACTGACCTCAGCGCCACGCCGGTCGATGTCTTGACACATACCTTCTCACCGACCTCGGCCGGGGATTACATCTGGATGACCAATGGTTTCCATCACGAGGGAGTGGGCGGGGCAACCGCCGGCGGTTTGTTCATCGAGGATGAGGCCTCAGTAGACCAGCAAGAATCTGATGAGTCGTATATCGATTTGGGGGACGGCTATGTGCACATCATGCACTTCGAGGAGCGAACCCTAACTACGGGCAGCAAGACTTTCACCATCCGTCATCAACCAGACCCAACGCAGGGCTCAGAGCGCCGCGGACTGACTATGCTGACCTTCCGGTCGGACGTCTTCGAGGGCGTCGAGACTGCCGACGATGCGACACAAACCACGACCACGAGCACGGCACCACAGACAAAGGTGTCGCTCATAACTGCTACGCAAGCTTCCGAGCGGGATTACATATACTTGGCGGTGATGATGCAGGACGACGAGCCCGGAAGCCTTGTTCTACCCACATACGCGGACATCCGCCTCGCGGGCAATCCGATGATGTCAACCACGATGCAGATCGACCGCGGCGGCTACGACACGAATATCAACTGGGCCTCAGCAGAGTACACCGTCGGCAATCAGACCATCGTTCAGCGTTTTTGGGCCAGTAGTGGGGCGGAGGCACGGGCTGAGTATGCCCACATCCTGGCCCTGCGCTACAAAGAGCCAGGGACCAGCTTGGGCTCCGAAGAGATTCCCTGATGACTTGCCCTATGGAATGAGGGGTTGCGATGACTGAACTGCGAATCCTGGTGTGCGATGACGATCCGGACCTGCTGGACATCATGATCCTGCGGTTGGATATCAGGTGGCTGCTGGCACATCTACGGACCACTTGTCATTAAAATTCTCAATCGACCGAACGATCTCTATTGGTAGAATCCACCAGCACGTCGTGGAACAATGTATTCCGTAGCTGAAGGCTTCAGCCTGCGAAGAAAAACGCACCCTGAAGGGTGCGATTATATCGGTTTATATCAGTTGAAATAGAACTGTGAGGGGTAATTCGTTGGCCTTGATGTAGGGGCGGGTTACCCCGTCCTTACTTTCTTTCTGCTGAACCACCATCGCCACTCTCGGTTCTCCCACAAGACCAGGATCGGCGAGGCGATGAAGATCGAGGAGTAGGTTCCGCTGAAAAAGCCGATCAACAGGATGACGACGAAGTGCCTGGTCGTGACGCCACCGAAAAGCAGTAATGCTAATAGGGTTAGTATGACTATAAGTTGGGTACTGGTCGACCGATTCAGCGTCTGCACGATCGAGTGATTTACCAGCGTTTCATAATCTAACCTACGGTGAATGCGTTGGTTCTCGCGTATGCGATCGAAGACGACAATCGAGTCGTACACTGAGAAACCGATGATTGCCAGCAGGGCGGTCAGAAAAAGCGTATCAACCTCCCAGCCGAGGAAGTGCCCGAAGATAGCCTCGAACCCGATCACGACTGCTACGTCATGCAACATAGCGATGATCGCTGCTAGAGCATAGCGGAAGGCCTGCGGCACATCGCGGAACGCATATGTGATGTAGGCCATAACACTCAAGCTGGCCAACCCAGCAGCGCCGATGACTCGTTGGACTGTTTCCATTCCTACAGAAGGACCGATGGCATCAAAGCGTAACACGGTAATAGGTCCACCGAACCGGCTTTCCATCTCGGTGATGATCTCGGTCTTTGTTGCCTCGTCGATGGGTTCACTGCTGGCTACGATGTCATTTGTACCAGCTCTTTGGACTTGGGGAAAACTGATATTTAGTTCCTGGTAGATAGTGACCACCTCGGCTGGAGCAGGGGGCTCGCCTGATTCAAATCGAACCTCAAGCAGGCTTCCACCAGTGATGTCAAACGCCATGGGAAGCCCCCAGAGTGCTAAGGCGGTTAATCCAGGGATGATCACCAAGAGCGAAAGACCGAAGAACCAATAACGCCTACCTATGATGTTGAGCATCGTGTGCTCCTAAATGCTAAATAAGCGAGGGTGATCGACAAGGCGTATGTTGTCGAGGATCAAATGCAAGAATGTTCGGGTGATTGTGATGGTTGTGAATAGGCTGACTAGCACTCCAATCGCCAGAGTGACTGAGAAACCCTTGACGATACTGGCGTTGAAAGTGTTACTAAGCCAAAATAAGATGGCGCACATAATCAGGGTATAGAGGTTGGAATCCCGAATGGATGGCCAGGCGCTTGAGAATCCGAGATCGATCGCTTGGTTCAACCTTCGTCCACTGCGTAGCTCTTCCTTTAGGCGTTCGAAAATCAGCACGTAAGCGTCGACCGCTAACCCGATTGATAACCCGAACCCGGCAATGCTGGATAAAGTTAGGGTAATAGGGATTAATTTGAACAAAGCGAAGACTATAGTCGCGTAAACCAGCAAGACCAGGTCAGCCAGCACGCCAGGCAAGCGGTAGTAGAGCGCCATAAAAGTCATTGCCAAGCCTAAGCCAATTAAGCCAGCGATGGTACTTTTTTGCAGCGAGTCCTGACCCAACATAGGACCGATGGCTTTACTCTCTACAACTGTAATGGGGATAGGAAGATGGCCATAGCGTATTTGCACGGCCAGGTTGTTGGTCTCTTCAAGAGTGAGTTGTATTGGAATGATCGCGTCGCCTCCGGTTATAGCTTGGCTAATGCGCGGAGCTGAGATCAATCTTTTATCCAATGCGACGCCAAGGATATCTCCTACATGGGTGCTCGTATAGTCGCTAAAGATTTGAGCGCCTTCCTCTGTCAGTTGAAAGACGATAAAGGTATTTCCGTCACGGTCTTGCGTACCATTGGCATCCTGGACGTGGTCGTTGGTCATGACAGTGTGAAAAACTTTTTGATCGGTGGTTGGACTGATCTCGACATCATCTAGAAGAGCCTCGATTGTAAGAGTAGGTTCTGTATCCAAGGGGGCTTCTTCAACTGTGGTGGGGGAGCTAGTCGGGCTGGGCTCCGGTTCGGGGGTGTCTGGTGTGATAGGGGTTACAGTTTCTTGAGCAGGTCTCGGTCCAATCTCGCCGAAGTCGGTCAGCAGGGGCTTATCCTCCTGAAGGTAGATGAAGTCCGAAGTGTCGATCTCAATGAACTCTAAAAGGCCGGTTTCTTTGATAGTGGCTACTACTTGTTCGGGGTCAATGATACTGGGTAATTCGACTAAAATCTGTCTAGAGCCTAAGATCTGAACTAAAGGGTTGGCAATGCCAAGCCCATTGACGCGGTTCTCGATGATATTCCGGGCGGTGTTCATATTCTCGCCGGAAACCTCCACATCGTCAGGCAAATCAGCTTGGAGGATTACCCGTAGACCGCCCTGCAGGTCCAATCCACGCACAACCTTGATATCGTGATGGATGGACCCAAGGTGGATGCCGGGGTTGTTAGGAAGCAACACCCAGACGGCAGTGGCGATTAATATAAGGATGAAGATTAAACCTAAGATTTGGCGTTGCTTCATACGAAGTAGAACCTCCGGCTTCCATGAAAAACCAGCCGCTCCCGGCTGCCGTCCACGGGGGGCTGGCATAAGCAGGTCGATTATACCCTTGAAATAATATTATTTGCAACCTCCAGAACCTCTTCGGGGGTTAGACCGTCGGTGTTCACATAGATGTGACAATGTTTACGTGCATGTTCTAGGCGATGAACTTGCTTGGCGTAATCACGTGGAAGCCAATTTAGATTTTTCCGCTGAGTGCAAACTTCAAAGGACGCGTCCAAGAATATCAGCACATCGGGTCTGCAAAGGTACTGCCACATGCTTGGGACGTAGGAGTGTTCCTGAGCGATTTGACGGGCATCCAGTCCCCGGGATTGAAGCGCGCAAGCGAGGGTAGATTTTCCGGCCCCACAGGGACCAACAATGGCGATGTTTAGTGCGGTTTTATTTCCGCTCATGAGTATATGTTTCCTCGCTTCGCTTAGAAGGGCATCCGAACTGTAAGGTATCGCACCTCGTCTCCCTGACGAGGTAAAATAGCTACTACGAGTACACTGATGTCGTCCATGGGACGAGCTTGATCAAGGGCAACAGCGTGGTGCAGCAATTGTCTAGCCCAGCTTTTTGGGTCTGGTGGTTCTTCACCCAGCAAATCCTTGATACAGCCCACGATGTCCATACGCTGCCCTTTGCGTTCGCCGGCGAGGGTTAATCCGTCGGTGAAGACAACCGCAATCAGGCCAGGAGCGAGGGGTATCTCATTAATGGTGGGTCGGATCTCCCGACGAGTACCAACAGGATCGGCTGGTTTGTCGAGGACACAAAGATCACCAGCGCGGATGAGGATTACTGGAGCGGGATTGTTGCGCACGATCACCAGGGTCTGGCTTTGCATGTCGATGGAGAGGATATTCAGCGTAGCCATCACCTTACCGGCGCGATGGGTGTATAAGTAATCTGAGGCCGCACGGGCGGCAGCCCCATCACGCACACCATCTGCAAGCAGACTGATCGCCTTACGGGCGACGATATTCGAGATAACCTTGGCGGATTTACCGGAGCGTTGACCATCTACCAACACGAAAGAAAGACCGCCTCCAGGGCGCTCAACCATTTCCAGAGTATCACCGCTGGTAGATGTGGCGTACTTTGCAATTTTGGCAACAGCAATTTTGGCTTCCATGGCTCGCATTCTACAATGTCCCGATTTCGCTGTCCAATTGTAAGCTGATTCTAAGGTTGCTTTTACATGATATAAGATAGAGTTAGAACGTGTGCATTGGTAAGGGGCAGATCGATTGCGGGGATGCCATTAAAGGAGGTTCGCTTGGCAGGCATCACAACAGAGACCGTTTATCTACCTTCAGTTATCGAAGAAGCGATCGGAGCTGTCGCTAACCTGGTTGGCGATAAACCGGTGGCGGTGATCGCTGAGTCGCCAGCACACTTACCAGCGGCCGTAGGGTGCAGCGAGCCCCTTGTTCAGGTGATTAGTAGCCTGATAGCCCACACAATAAAAGTCACGGATCGCGAGCAAGTGCGAGTTCAGGCAGAATTACTTCCTGCCGACGGAACTACCCCAGGGGCTGGATTTGCGTATGAGGGGATGCCGGCACTGGAGGAACGCAGTATATGGGCGGTGGTCACAGTATCGGATGTTGAAGATCAAGTAAAACTTCCTACGCTCGAGATCCACGACGAATTATTTGAGATGTCTGATATGGAGGAACCTGATGCAGAGGGGTTAACCCTAACCTCCTGTAAGTCAATCATCGAGGGATTTGGAGGGTACTTATGGGCTGAAGGTCAAGCCGGGGTAGGATCACGCCTACATATGGCATTACCGCTTCAAGCAGCAGGCGCAACAACTACCGATGTGTCGTCTCTACGCCGGGCAGTTGATACCCGTCTGGTTGAGGACATACAATTTACCAAAACGCTGCTGCTCTTAGTTGAAGATTTGGGTTTACAGGATTTGTTGTCGAAAGATCTTACCGAAGCTGGTTACCGGGTGGTCATTACACCCAACGGAGGGGATGTGTTGCCGCTCGCCATTAACGAGCAGCCCGATCTGGTCCTGCTCGATTTGCTGGCTCGCGATCCGTTGGCATTGGATGTAGCCTTGGTCCTTAAACGGGACAGCCGCACTCAAGGCATTCCTGTACTTTTTCTGACCTCAGTGGATGACCCACAAGTGGGGACCCGTATGGGTGCGGTCGACTTAGTGGTGCGCTCCGTAGGGACTGGCGCGTTGCTGGCAATAGTCAATACGGTGCTGCGCGCTGGCCTCAGCCCTACATCCAGAGTATTAGTCGTTGAGACAGATGAGGCGCTCCGAGAAAACATGGTCATGATGATTCAAGCGCATGGCTACCGGGTTACTGTTGCGACCGGCCCTGAGGAAGCCCAGGTGCTGGCCGAGAGGGTGGATCCCGGACTCATCCTGGTCAACGCTGAGTTAGCGCAGGAACGCGATTACTGGCTACTACGAGGATTACGACGAATCTCTGAGGACAGTGAAATATTCATCTTGGCTGACGCCTTGAGCGACAAGGAAGTTAAAGCCGCAATAAGTCGAGGAGCATCAGGTTACAGTGAGACAGGAAAATTGCATGATCTGCTTAGTCAAGTTCGCGAAAAGCAGGGTGGCGGTCAAACGCCAGAAGGATTTTAAATCCAAAATATAAATGGGCACTGATTTATTTTTTTAACCCGGATCCATCCTGGCAAGGAATCGTCCGATCTCAAGTTGGGATGGATCAATGACTCCACTGAAAAAAGGTCAACCGCGAGAAGAGGACCGATATAAATGGGGGTGTGGGCTGCGCCCGCACCCCCATTTATATCTCTTCCCACTCCTCGAGGGTAGTTTTTTAGTATATTCATCAATTCTTTAATATCAGGTAATTAACTGGAGTGGGTGGTAATTAACCAATAGTTATCGACGTACCATGCCCTGCCTTGAGCATCACATCAGCTTCAATCGTAGGCAGTGTCCATCGGTAAAGCCATTTGGCTTCTTCAGTGTGCATATTTATGCAGCCGTGACTCTTCCGACGACCAAAGTCGGTATGCCAATATGTGCCATGGAAGGCGACGCCAGTGGAGTGGAAGAAGGAGACCCAGGGGACCCCTGGCAACTCATAGGCTTCGAGGCTGTCGGTCAGACGTCCATCCCCCATGTGACGCAATGGCGCCTTCTTCGTGATGTAGAAATGACCGGTGGGAGTAGCGGTGGGAATGCCATTCTCACGTGGTTGGGAATCAGGCACACCACTAGAAATGCGTGTGCGCATCACTAAGTAATCGTTCTCAAAGGCCAACATCTCTTGTTGGGCGAGCGAGACATATATCCTTTTAGCTCCCGGTGGGAGGTCGGATGAAATGGGGGTAAGTTCCTCTGGTTCAACCCTTCGCAGGTGCTCTGCTCGAACGAAGTAGCGCACTTTTAGAAGGTCATCCAGCAGGCGGTACCACAACCTACCATCCATCCCACGTTCAACTGCCTCGACCCAAGCGACGGATTGATAGTACAGGCGGTAAAGTGGGTCAGAAGTCGTGTCGGCCTTTCGATAGGACCGTGTGAATGGGACGGAGACTTCGAAGAGGGCGCCACCCTCAGGTATCGTTGTCCGCGGCGTCTGTAGTTCCCAGCGGACTCTCTGCAAGTGTCCCGAGTGCGCATAGCCACCTGGGACACGGTACCATAGAGGGTTGTGGGATGGACCTTCATCTGAGATCTCGCGTGCCAGGAGTGTGATGATAGTATCCCGCTTTAGTGTAGTAAGTCGGCGGGCTTGGAAGGATGGCTCAGCGTACATGTAGATCCAAGCTACAGTTACCCGTCCTAAGCCCAATGGTCTACGAGCATCTTCCGGGGGAGGTGATTTAAACACCATACTGCAAGCTGAAAGGCCAGCGAGTTTGATAAAATCGCGGCGTGAGAGATCGCCACACATAATCCGATTTTACTCGGTCGGATAGGGATGAGCAATCCTTACGTTTGGTTCATATATTTGATGAAGTCGCAGCTAAGCCTGATGACTTAAGGATCACAGATACGAGTACTGAATCCAAGAGGAAAGCACCGCTGGTTTGGATAAGAGATGTTCCATTTGAACCTGCGTGGTATAATGCGCGTCACTAATACGGCAATGAGGCGCCCTGCAAATCCAGGGCGTCAGTACTATTCAACGGCAAGCGGGATGTTCCAAAACCGCTTGTGCTGATTATCCAAGAAGGATTGATCGTGGTCCGGGCGTTTGTGGCAATCGAGATTCCAGTTAAGATACGCCATCAATTGGTGGAGCAAATTGCACATCTCAAGCAACGCATCCCCTCCAGGACAGTCCGTTGGGTCCGACTGGAGGGGATTCACCTTACGTTGAAATTGTTTGGTGATGTAGCGCTCGACAAGCTGGATCAGATCACGGTGTTGCTAGAGGAGGTTGGGCTTCGTCATACACCATTTAGGATCGACATCAGCCAATTTGGCTGTTTTCCCAACCCGCGCCGTCCGCGTGTCCTATGGGTTGGGGTGGAAGCTTCATCGGGGGTGCTAACCAATCTTCAAGCGGATCTGGAGAGTGGATTATCGAAAATTGGGTTCGAGCGTGAAACTCGTCCTTTTCACCCCCACTTGACCCTTGGCCGGGTTAAACGTGGAGCACATCACTCCGATGTCCGCTCCCTATCGACAATACTTGAGGAAGTTACGATTGGGGATCTTGGCCAGGTAAATGTGGACGAGATCTGCCTTATCCGAAGCGACCTCAAGCCGACAGGTGCGGTATACACCAGGTTAGCCATAGCCAAACTTGAGGCCGTTCGATGAGTGTCTCTCGGCCACCGATAGTGACTGTGATTGGTGCTGCTATATGCACTCCGGAGCAATCTAAGACGGCTGAAGCTGTAGGACGGTTGCTGGCAGAGAGTGGGGCTATTTTGGTCTGTGGAGGCCGAGGAGGGGTGATGGAAGCAGCTTGCCATGGAGCTACGGAAGCGGGTGGATTCACCATCGGTATTCTTCCCGGAATTGATCCTCAAAAGGGGAATCCATATCTTACAGTTGTGATACCCACAGGACTTGGACATGCACGCAATTCGCTTGTTGTGCAAGCCGGAGAGGCGATCATCGCCATTGGTGGAGGCTATGGAACATTATCCGAAATTGGTATGGCGCTTAAGATCGGTCGGCGTGTGATTGGCCTCGGCACCTGGCGGGCTACCAACGCGGATGGCCAATCGTTAGGATTGATCGAAGTGCGGACACCAGAAGAGGCAGTGGACTTGGCATTGGAGGTGTGTAGTAATGGGGATTATGTAGGGTAAAAGATGACAGAAACGGCTCTGACGCTTTCACATATAATTGTGGATACTCTTGAGGAGAAGAAGGGTGAGGATATTTTGCTACTCGATCTTGTAGGAGTGTGCTCATTTACGGATTATTTTGTTATCTGTACCGGGAGGAGCGAACGCACTTTGAGGGCGTTAGCCGAGGAGGTGCGGCTTCGGCTCAAATCCCGGCATTCTATCACCGCACGAAGTGTGGAAGGCAAAGCTTCTAGTGGGTGGGTTTTGATCGATTATGGGGATGTCATACTGCACCTGTTCTCAAAGGCCTTGCGTGACTACTACCGGTTAGAGGATCTATGGCGTGATGGCCAAATTTTATTGCATATGCAATAAAGTATCTGCTGAAAAAAGCAACCGCCAGCATGAAAAGGACGCATATGTGGGCTTTACCCACACCCCGCATATGCGTTTCTCTTTCTCGCTCTTACACTTTTATCAGTGCACTTAATAAAGGCTTCCTAGCGGTGTAAGCATTGTGTAATGAGCATTCTCCAAAGGGAGTCATGCAGTGCAATGAATCATTGGAGTAATCGCGTAACAGGATTCATGCCGGTGATCAGGCGTGATTTATTGTTCAAAGATCCATGGGTCAAGGTCGCGGGACCAATCGACCAAGTCCTCTGAGCTGAACCACAAATCAATTTCCTTTCTTGCCGTATCAATCGAATCGGAGGCATGGGTGAGATTTCGCCCTACCTCAAGGCTGAAGTCGTGCCGAAGTGATCCTGGATCGGCTTCGATCGGTCGCGTTGCGCCCATTGTCTGACGAACAGCCGCGATGGCGTGAGGGCCCTCCCAGACCATCGCCATTACAGGTCCGGATTTGATGTAATCCAGTAGGCCATCATAGAAGGGCTTTCCTTGGTGCACTGCATAGAGGCGTTCTGCCATGTTGTGTGACACTGGCTGAAACCTGGCGGCTACCAGGCGTAATCCCCGCCGTTCAAGCCGGCTGATGACCTCACCGATCAAGCCGCGTTGTACGCCATCGGGTTTCACAAGGACAAATGTTTTTTCCAATGTTCCCTCCACAAATGGTGAACTCGGGGGTCAACCCCGAGTTCGGGATATTCCTTTTCGTGGGGGTTGGATTTCTAGGCGACCTCCATCCCACGTCGATAGGCGCTGATAGCTTCAGAGAGCTGATCATTCTTCATATATGCATCCCCCAACACCTGCCATAAATCTGACACATTTGGATCGCGTTCAAGCGCGGTGCGCAAATCCTCGATGACCGTTTCCACTTCGGACTTATTAGTAATCAGGCTTCTGTAGTCCGCCACAGCACGATTGAAGTTATCGGATGCCAAAGCTTGCCGTGCGCTATCCAGCAGTTGGGCAGGGTCCTTTGCCGGTTTCTCGGGTTTAGGTGGGCTCGGTGGTGGTTTGAGCTCCTCTGGCGCTGGTGGAACCTCAGCTACTGGCTGGACAGGTGTCGGTTCTGGTGTCGGAGGCGCTTCGACCTCGGCCACGGTCTCAATTGGAATCGGTTTTACGGTAGGTGGCGCTTCGGGTTCAACCTCAGCCACGATCTCAACTGGGATCGGTTCAGTAATAGGTGGTGCTTCAAGTGTCTCGGGTGTCAAAGGCACTGCTGCTCCAACCTCAACCGGGACCGGCTCAGGAAGCGGTGTAACTTCAGGTTCAGCTATTGGCTCGACTGGGGCCGGCTCAGGAAGCGGTGTAACTTCGGGTTCAGCTTCAGCTATTGGCTCGACCGGGACCGGCTCAGGAAGCGGTGTAACTTCGGGTTCAGCTTCAGCTATTGGCTCGACTGGGACCGGTTCAGGAAGCGGTGGAGCTTCAGGTTCGACTTCAGCTATTGGTTCAGGTGGTGAGGGTTCATCAGGAATTGGCGTTGGTTCGCCTGTTTCCGGTTGCTCCAACCAATCCGGGATCTCCGATCCTAGCTCTGGGGTGAGAACTTTCGGAATAGGTGCGGTAGCCATACGGTCAAGCCATTCAGGTGCCTCGATTTCTTCACTTTTGGTGGGCGGTTCAACAGCAGGTAGGCTAATATCAGTGCCAATACCGCGCTCTGTGGCAAGGCGCTCGAGCCATTCCAGGCCTTCCTCTGGTTCTTCAGGGATCACTTGGCTTTCATCAATCGATGCCTCAGATAACATCTCGATCACGGTGGGTGGTTCGGTAGTACGTTCCTCTGGAGAGGTGATCAATTCCTCCTCATCAGCACCCTGCCTGGCGGCCAGCCCTTCCAGCCATCCTAATACCTCGTCGTCATCCAATCCATCGTCGGTAACGATATCCGCCGGATACTCGGGTTTACCGCTTGGGACCATCACCTCAACTTCGAGCTCAGGTGTTGGTATGGCTACCTCAGGCACAGCTTCCTCGACCACGTTAGCAGGGGCCGGGACTGGGATTTCTTTTTCCTCTTCGGTCACTAGAGTTTCGGGAAATGTTTCAAGTTCCTCATCCGCCGCAGCGGTGAATTCCCCCAACCACTCTGGTGTTTCACCTGTAGGTGTTGGTTGTTCGGCGGTGGTTTCTACCACTGGTTCGGCGATGCCAGTAAGCCAGTCAGGGGCTTCCTGAGTAGGGATAGGTTGCTCTAATGGAGCTTCTGCTGCTTCGGGTTCGGCGATACCTTTAAGCCAATCTGGGGCTTCCGCAGAGAGTGTGGGCTGCTCCGGTGACACTTCCGCTTCAGGCTCACCAATACTCTCGAGCCAAGAAGGCACGTCTTCGGCTTGAGCTGGCTCGTGAGCAGCTTCGGTTTCAGACTCAGAGATGGTTTGAAGCCACTCAAGAGATTCTTCTGATGGAGTAGCTGGTACTGGTTCTTCTTCAGAAGGTATTTCTTCCTCTTCAGGGAGCTGCGTATCCTGTTGGGCGGCGACTTCAGCAACCCCTGCTAACCACGAAGGACCTTCCTCGATCAATTCAGCGATCTCTGGTGCCACACCTTCCTGGTCGAGATCTGCATGTTCTAACCACGCTGGAAGTCCTTCTACGGGTTCTGCTTCCTCATCTTCGACCGGTTCCGATGGGCCTTCATCGACTATCCCTTCCGGTGCTGGTTCGGATGGGGCTTCAATCTCAGCGGATTGTTTATCACCAAGCCAGGTGACGATTGTTGTTGTTGCGCCGGGTGTTTCACTTTCAAGCCATGTCGGCAATCCAGGCGCTTCCTCTTCAAGCGCAGGTTCAGCAGTCTCTGCGACGGGTTCGCTCGCCGCTTCATCCGCAGCGAATTCGACGGCGATCTCCTCTTGAGGTAACTCAGGTTCGACGACTAACGGCTGTTCTAGTTCCGGCTGGACTTCACTTATCGCCTCATCAAACCCACTCAGCCAATCCGTCGGTTCTTCTTCCACCGCGCCTAACTTCTCTGGGATCTCGCTGGAGACATCAGATGTGACGACTTCAGGTTCAGACGGAGCGATATCCTGCAGCCAACCAGGAATGTCGGCTGGGGTTAATTCTTCTAAATCAGCGGGTTGCTCTGCTTCTAGAGGGGTTAATTCTCCTTCGTCGAGGGGTTGGCCCATATCTAGCATTGATAATTCATCGTCAGAGAAAGAGACTGCACCTTCGACTGCTTCTCCCGCGGCTTCTCGCCAGCCGGCTTCACGCATCCAAGCAGGGATTTCCGTATCCGCTGCTGGTTCAGCGCTAATGACAGGTTCTTTGGCCACTACCCCTTCTTCATCCACCGAGGCAGCCTCAATGAGCTTGTCAGGTTTCTCAAGGCCCTCAAGCCAGGATGGTTTCTCGATGATTCCAATTTCTTCCGGCTGTTCACCGCCTAGCTCCACACCCAACGAAGTTGCCCAATCGGGTTGTTCGCGTTCGATGTCCAATATCGGCTGCCCCGGTTGCCAGGCAAGTTTCTCAATGCGGACCGTGCTTGCATCCACTGTTTGAGGGTCGATGTTTGCCGTCTCTATAAAAGCGGCATAGGGATCTAGTGCCGCCAGTCGACGGTGATAGATGCTTGCCTCATCCGTCTTCTTGCTTGCCTGTAGGCTGGCGGCCGTAATTCGGTTAGCTTCACGGCAGTAGGGCAATTTCTCTAGGATGTGGCTGCAGATCTCTGCGGCTTCTACATGCTGGTCCGATCGCCAGTACATAGTTGCGAGCAAGACTTGCAGATCTGGTCGGTCTGGATCATCCTTTAAAGCTGAGGTTAGCTCGGCGATCGCTTGAGGATATAGCTCACCATGAGCGTACATGCGGGATAAAGCGCCGCGGGTCATTCGGACCTTATGGGGCTCGAGGCCATCGCGACGCCCGATCAAGCGACGCAGTTCTTGTTGGATGGCTGGGTTGGCGGGGTTAGTTTCGAAGGCGCGTTCGATGTGCCAGATGGCAGCATCCAAGTTGCCCTCATCTTCCCGAACGATAGCCATTCCAATATGGGCCACGAAGTCATCAGGTATTGCGGATAGCACTCGTTGGAAGATGTCCGCTGCATCGCCATAACGCTTGGCTTCTAGGTAAGCTTTTCCTAGTACCCGGTATGTTTCCAGGTGTTTTGAATATATTTCCAAGATATGTCGACAATGAGCGATAGCCTCATCAAGCTGCTCGCGCTCAACAAGGTTGTCAATTTCTTTAACATAGGCGCGTAAACTTATCTCGGCCATAGATGCACCTCTTAAATAGTATGCCCTAGATGCCATGTTTGCGCAAGCAGGATTAAAGTAGGGGAAGTTTTTAACATTTAGGTGGTGGCATTATGTAAACAGATCGATCTATAGATCATGAATAGCGAGGATGTTGGCTAATAAATCGTTGATAGCTGGCTCTGGGAATGGGGCGGGTCCTAGGCGGTCGTCGGGTGGTTGTACGCCTGCCAACGTATGCATGATAGCCATGACATTGTCGTAAAGGTCTTGCGGGTCATAGCCTCCCTCGAGCATGTAAACGATCCGTCCCTGACATAGAGACTCGGCAAGTTCTACTAAGGCTTTTCCAAGTTCACTGTAACCGCTAGTTGTAAGTTGCAGGCTTGCAAGGGGGTCGTTCCAATGAGCATCAAATCCGGCCGAAATCAGGAAAATGTCCGGTGAGAAGCGCTCAGCGATCGGCGTGATCACCCGTTCGGTGATGGCGGCGAAAGCCTGGTCCCCGGCTCTTGGAGGAAGAGGGATATTAACCACCGAACCGGTCCCCTCACCCTGACCAACCTCATTCAGCCCCCCGGTCCCTGGGTAGATACCGGATTGATGTGTGGAAAGGTAGAGCACACCAGGGTCCTGCTCGAAAAGGTCCTGGGTGCCGTTCCCGTGGTGAACGTCGAAGTCGACGATCATAACCCGCTGGAAGCCGAGCGATTGAGCGTAACAGGTCGCGATGGCGATGTTATTCATCAAGCAGAAACCGCTGGCGCGGGTAGCAGATGCATGGTGACCGGGTGGCCTCACCAGTGCAAAGCCGCTTCTCGCCCTGCCTTCAGTCACGGCATTAACGATGGCTATGGCGCCCCCCGCGGCTTCGAGAGCTGCTTGGTAGGATGCGGGAGTGATATATGTATCCCCGTGGTCGACGAAGCCCGGACCGCGGGCTGCGGCCTGTTCCAATGCCTCCAGGTAGGCAGGTGGGTGGATAGCGGTAACGGCTGATTGTGGTACGACCTGGGGGTCGATGAGGATTAGTTGCTCCGAGAAGGGTGCTTGAGAGAGTTTATGGAAGTGTTGAAAGCGGTCAGGGCTCTCGGGATGACCGGGCAGGTTATGATTGGGGGAGGGGATAATGGTGTAGGCGATTTTTGTTGAAATCATTGTTTAAGGACAGTTTCTGTATCGTGAGGTATAGTAAATTAAGAGAATACCATCCATTGTATATCCATCTAAAAAGCGCCTTCTCCTCTAAGAACTACAAAGGGTGTTCTTAGAAGGATTACCATATCCAGCCATAAAGAGTAATTATAAACGTAATAGAGATCCTCATCTGTATTTAAATGCATCGGTTTCTCGCTACGACCATTTACCTGCCACCAGCCGGTGATACCCTGTGGTACAGCGAATCGTTTTCGTTGCCACGGTTTATATCGCTCCACCAACCAGGGTAGCTCAGGTCGTGGACCCACCAAACTCATTTCGCCACGCAGAACGTTGAACAGTTGCGGCAGTTCATCCAAGCTGAAACGTCGGAGGAAGCCCCCAACACGCGTAATCCTTGGATCATCTTTGCGTTTGTGGAGTAGATCGGGTTCGCCAGTCTCTCTCATGACCTGATCGATTTGGGCTTCGGCGTCTTTTATCATCGTGCGGAATTTAAGCATTTTAAAAGGTCGCGCATTCTCGCCGACGCGGGTCTGTCGGAAGATGATGGGACCGGGAGAATCGACATGGATGGCAATTGCTATTGCAACCATAAGTGGTGCTGTGAGAATAAGAAGCAAGATACAGAACATTAAGTCGAATACTCGCTTGGCGAGTCTGGGCAGCCCTCGGATTAGCGGTTCTCGAAGGCCAATAATTGGAAACCCACCCACCATTTCCACACTGGCTTGTACCAACGCTAGGGAAAAATAATCCGGGATTACTTTGATCCGTATTGGAATTGTCTCAAGCTTGGCAACCAGCGTGTGCAGTTGGTCGTACGCGCGAGGTGGCAATGTGCTCCACACTTCATTAACAGAGTGATCCTCGATCACCTTCAACAGATTCTCATATCGTCCCAGCACAGGAATCCCTTCGAAGACTTGACGTTGAATATCTGGGGCATCGTCGAGGTAACCAACCAGCCGGTAACCCCATATTGGGTTGTTTTGTATTTTCCTGGCGATCTCGCGTGCCAAATCTCTTGCGCCGATGATGATCACTCGGCTCGGTGTCAACAGGGGGGAGTCGGTTTGACGTTGTAGATAGACAAAGACCAGACCTCTGAAGAGGAGAAGCAAGCCCAAATTAATCAAAAAGCTATACAGGAACTGTAAACGGGAAACTTCTCGGTAAGTCATATATAGGAAACCGGCTAGCAGAATTGTCGCGGTACCTGCAGCTGAGGCGAGGTGAGTTATGCGAGTGATGAAATGGGGAGAGCGTTCGATTTTATACGCGCCGGAGATCAGGAGCGAGCCTGACCAGCAAGCGATGGCTAAAAGGTAGATAGGAATAGGAAGAATGTGGCCTTCAGGTCCCAGAGGTTTCCCGAAAGGAAGCATAGCCCGTAATTGGCTGGCTATGAAGAGACCTAATGGTGTGAGAAGAGCGTCACCAATGAAGAGGAAAATTGCGAGTCGGTTATTACGACGGTCCATCTGTTATCCTTCTTGCCTGCTTAGACTTAAGCATATTTGATTCAGATCATATATCCAAGCTTTACAAAAGGACTAATCATAGGGGAGGGACCTTCCTTAGTTTGTGAATCCACGACTAAATTCTTGGCATTCATCTGATACATGACACCCCATGTTATTCTTTTGTCGACTTCCACAATCCCAGAGCTTGTCCAAGAACCATCAGTAGGAATTTGGGGTTTTCGATAAGATATCTCCTCCACAAACGCCTGGGCTCAGACAATAATCGGAAAAACCATTCCAAACCTGCCTGCTGCATCCAGCGGGGAGCTTGGGGAACACGACCCGTGAGGAAATCGAATGCTGCACCTACTGGAAGGATGACAGCACTTGTGATTCGACTCACATGTTTGTAAGCCCAGTATTCCTGTTTCGGAGTACCAAGGCCAACCCATACAATTTGCGGAGAAGTTGCGTTGATACGTTCAACGACTTCTTTATCCTCTTCTTCTGTTAAAGGTTGGAAAGGAGGCGAATACGTTCCAACAATCTGCAGATGAGGGAACCGCTTTAGTAATTCCCCTTTTAGATCTTCTGCGACACCTGGTGCCCCACCATATAGATAATGTCGGTAGTCAGTGTCTTCAAAAAATTGACATAGAGCCACCATAAAATCTGGACCATACAAGCGACTGATCTGCTTGTTACCTTTCAATCGTCCTATCCAAACCAGTGGCATTCCATCAGGAACAGCAAGCCCCGCAGATTCAATGACCTTGCAAAACGCGGGATCCCGCTGACAACTCATTACGGTATAGACATTGCAAAAGCAGATGTACTGGGAATCCCTATTTTTAATCCATTCTTGGACTAGCGAAATAGAAGTGGGTAGATCTACAATGCTAATCCCAACACCAAGCACGTTAAAGCGGGGAGGGAACATTACAAATCCTTTTCCGTCTGTCTTTCCAATAGTGTTTGAGTGGTGAAGATGGCTATGACTTTAACTGACCCCCATTATTTCATGCACGCATGAGTTAGGATTGTGATCAACCGTTGAGCGAAATCTCTCGGGGTCCATTTCGCGATTTTCTGAATACCGCGTTGGATTAAAATGCTACGTAGCCTAGTCTCGGTATGAATCTGCCAAATAGCCTGTGCAATCGATTCTTCACTAAGAGGGTCGACTTGTAGTCCAGCGTCGGCGACTTGTTCACGAACCCCACGCACATCTGAGGTTATCACGGGACATCCCAGTGCCCAAGCTTCCAAGATAGGGATATTGGTCGGACCGAAAAAAGTTGGCATCACCAACGCCAAAGCAAGACGATATAGGGGGTACAAATCCTCATCGGGCACATAGCCGAGGAAGTGGATCTGGTCGGTAAGGCTAAGCTCAGTCGAGAGTTGTACAAGTCGCCTGTATTTGTGTCGTTTTGAACCCGTCAGAACGAGGTGGACTTGAAGGTCGCGACTTGTCTTGAGTAAGTGGATTGCCCGGAATAAATTGGCGTGGTTTTTATGTGACCAGAATGATGCCGGGTAAAAGAGAAACTCTTCAGGCAGCTGGTAGTGAGCTTTGACCCTGGTAATATTCACATTTGAAACTTCTGCGGCGAGGTAGGTAGGGGCAAGGTAGGGAAGAGCGTGTATGCGGGCAGGATCGGCATTATAGGCTTGGATAACATCCTCACGTCCAACCTCGGAGTCAGTTAGAATGGCGACCGCTCTAGGCACAGAATTCTGGTAGATGTACTCACGACGCTCTCCCTCACCATGGGCTGACACCTCAGGGTATTCTGGTTGAAAAAGATGCTGTAAATCATGGATGGGAAAAACTGAGCGATGAGGCCACTGGAAAACGTGTATCGTAGGTTTGACATAAAGCATCATGTCGAGTGGTACTGATTGTATCTGAAGGTTTCGAGGAAGGATGCGTAATGGTCGGCGCCAGCCGAAACGAGCGGCTGTAAATAGAGCCGCCTCAATAGCCAAATGAGGAATCAGGATATTCCGAGCAAGATGAATGATCTCCCAATTCTGGTTATCGATATTTAATTGGAACGGTTCAAGGGTCGCGTGAAAGAGGATGTAGTTGTTATCCTGATCAAAAGTATTTAGGCAGTGGATCAATGTCAACGCGTATTGATAAAGCCCGCCTTGGTCTCGGCGGGCGTTGAAGTAAATCCCTATCCTTAATGAGCGCGAGCGACCCATGTTACGTTCCAATCCTGTTCACTCGGTTTGTGATCAGGTTCCATGAATGGGCAAACATATATTAACTCAAAACCCGTCATCTGGCAAAGCAACTCGACCTCTGGTAAGAAGAGAAAACGCATAACATGCGTCTCGTTCACTTCATCTATAACTTGATTCTCGCGCACACAACTCAAAGTGTAATTTACGGTAACGGTGTGGTTCAATACATCTAATGAGGATTCGGCTGTTCGTATCAACTTCTGTTCCCCGTGCTTGATAGTCTTTACACGATCGGTTGGACGAATAGCCAACACTGCAGGACCAAACCAGCTATCGAAAATAAATAAGCTGTTTTTTTGAAGATGACGGCGCGCGGTTTTGAAAGTCGCAACCAAATCCTCATTCGTGGTTTGATAGCTAACCACTGCAAACATCGCAATTACTGCGTCAAAGGTAGTGTCAAGTGATAAATTACGAACATCGCCACTTTGGAAGCGAGTTTGAACGCCGGCTTGATCAGCCTTCATTCTTGCGCTTTCCAACATAGGGTTCGAGAGGTCTATCCCGGTTACTTGATAACCGCGCAAAGCGAGGGGGATGGCATGGCCACCAGTTCCACAACCAAGATCAAGAATTTGTTGTATGGGGATTAAGCTGAGATCTTGAAAAAGGGTCTCGATAAAATCGCATTCAGCGTTATAGTCCTTTTCAGAGTAGAGTGCATCGTAGTAAACGGCGTAGTCTTTAAATACATTCATCTTCTGGTTCCAAATAAGTCTTTCTCGTCACGTGATTGCGTAACGTTGGGTCACGCATTAATCGAAGCCCGTACTCGGCGATTGTTTGGTATCTGAGTGATTGTATCTCTGCTTGAAGCCGTCGTACCGAGTGTTCTTTATTGATCCAGCGGCGTGAATGATGCCAATTGCTGAGAAGAGTGCCACTGAAAATCAGGATACCAATTGACCACAGTGAACACCTCCAGCGGCGAGAAAAAGTAAATGCATTCTCTATACCGTGTGCGCGCCCTCGTCGACGGAAATATTCTGGAGTCAGACGTTCAGGTGTAATTTTGTGCCATACCAATGCATCCGGTACATACATTACTTTTCCTCCAGAAGCTCTTATTTTCTTTGTCAAACCTGCCTCGCCGTCCCCACGAAGCCATCGAAACTTGGGATCTGCAAAGCTATCTGGGTGGAACCCCCCTACTTGGAAGAGAACCTCGCGTCGGACGGAGTAATTGCATCCATTTATACCCTCGCGTTTCATTATCGGGCGAACTTGGTCTCCGTAATCCAGCAAGCTTAGGTAATCACTTGGCATTTGGCTGACCCAATCTTCAGGTTTCGCCTCCCAAATAGGTAAGACGCGGCCTCCGACAGCCATAGTTTGGGGATCCTTATATGCTGTAAGGTATGAGACCAACCAGCGCGGATCGGCTATTATGTCGTCATCTATGTAGACAAGGATTTTTCCATATGCGGTTTTGGCACCGGTATGACGGCAATAGTGTAGACCGTTTCTGGGTTCGTTGATGTAACGAAGTGGAAATTTTATTTCATCCTGGAAATCTGCAACCATCTTCGCGGTGTCATCTGAGGAAGCGTTGTCGATGACGAGGATCTCAATTTGTCCAGAGACACCTTCTTGTGCATGGATACTACTAAGTGTCTCTACAAGATAATCACAACGATTATAAGTTGGGATTATGATCGATAATATAACCATAGATCCTTTTTTACCCTCTAATTGCCGATGTTATTATTACTTAGTTAGATCAGAAGCCCGACAAAAAAATATATTCAGCATAGCAAGGCTTGGAATTGCTAAAGGTTCGAAAAGGTCATGCAACCATCTTAAATGAGCTGTGTAATGCGCGATAAGTTGATGAATTATTGGCACAGTCAGTGTCACTCCAATACACCGATCGATATGAAAACCATTATCTATTAAAAGCTGACGATTTTCCCAAATTGGGAGTTCACCAATATGGTTTGTTATAGAATCCGTTCGGTGAAGGCGCCCTAACAGCAGAAATGCTATGCGTGAACTGAAGTGAGCTAAATTTGGTATGGAAGCGATAAGCTCCCCTCTTGGTTTAAGTACACGGTGTATCTCCTGTAAGACGCGAGGTTGATCGAGGTATGGTATGTGTTCAAAAACATCCAGCAGTAGCACTAAGTCATAATGTCCATCCTCATAGGGCATCTGACAAATATCTCCTCGCTGCACAAACTCGCTCGAATAATGTAAATCTAATCCATCGATATTCCGGTCCAATTTTGAATACTCTTCTACCAATACACCTTCCCCGCAGCCTGCATCTAGGATTTGAGCCATCATAGGCAGTTTGTCTATATGCCTACGAATCCATTTCATTTTACGCATGTAGGTCGGTGCATAGCTCCAATTGGGGTCCAGATTCCGATGATAATCTCCAAGGTGTGCGTATTCCCAGCCTCGATAAGGATCTACTGAATCGTTACTATCATTCTTCATGATTCGTTCTTGGTTAAGATTACTTGTTTGACAAGCTTGAAAGCCCTTATGAGAAGATCTTTATCCAACAACCAAATGGCCAATCCATAACTTATAGCACCGAAGAGCACCATGCAGCCTAATTGTACCCATCCTTGCCAGTCATGTAAGTCCCTGCTAAATGAGAACAATCCAAATATTATTAATGCCATACTTAGGCTTGCGACCAAGGGAACTTTGACACATTCCCAAAGCTGGCTAAACCCCAGTCTTGCAAACCTAGATATCAATAATACATGCACAGGGAAGAAGATCACAGTGATGGATATACGTGCCACGATAAACCCTAATAGGCCAAACTGCGTTCCAATAACATAGACCGGAAGACTGTATATAATAGTTGCTAGCAGCAACTTAGGCATGATATCTGGTCTTCCAATCGCTCGGAATAGCTCTGGGTTAATGAGCAATAAGTGGGAAATGCCAGGGAATAGTGCCAATAACTGAATTACAGGCGTGATTCCGGGCCATCTACCATCAAGCACAACACGAGCCACTGGATCAGCAACAAGTGCAAGACCAATTCCAATAGGAAGGATGATCAAAGCTAAGAAACGTATGATGTTTAAAAATGCTCGTGATATCTCAGCGATATTCAGCTTCAAACTAGTTAGGGCTGAATAGGCTACCGAAGATAGTGGTTGAAGGATGATTGTGAAGCTGTACACTGCAATTTTATATCCGAGGCCATAAACACCAAGCGTCTCAACACCTAAAAAATATCCGACGATGACACTATCACCATAATTCAGAAGCCATCCTTGAAAAGCCTCGATCATGGTCAAACCACCAAATCTTAGTAAGGATCGACCTATATCAGTCTCGATGTGGAATGATGGACGCCAGGGACTGATCAGCCAGAATATTGTGGTTTGGACGGTAGCTCCGATCAGAAGTGAATAGATAAATGCCCATAGACGAAAACCAGTTATTAGGAATCCGCCTGCCGAGATTACCATTGCCAGCGAACCGAGGAAGCCAGCTATGAATTGATGGCGATATTTTAGATGCCGCTGAGCAAGTGCCAAAGGTACAGATCGGAAGGAGAATATTACTAGTTGCAATCCAGCTACTCGAATGGCGTGGGTAACTGTAGATTCACCAAAAAAATTCGCTACATAAGGGGCAAAACCATAAATCGTCCCATAAACAATAACGCTTAAGATTATGTTGGTCCAAAACACAACGTTTGCAGCTAGATCCTCATCAAGCTCTGTCTGTATCAGGGCAAGGCCAAGACCGAATTCTTGAAGAATCTGAGCTAAGGTCAATACTAGGATAATTATTTCGAAGATTCCGTATTCACTGGGCTGAAGTATACGGGCCATCAGGAATAAAATGAGTAACTGTGCACCGCGCGTTATCCAGTGGCTTAACGCTGACCACTTGATCGCATGAGTTGCGCGTTCTCGGATACTTAAGTACATAACTTTGTGAATTGCGGATTCATCCAGACAGTTTTCAAATCGAAATCATCATATTCCAAGGATCATGTTTTATTGCAGCACGATCCTTATCGCTTCAGCAACTTGATCTACTTGACCATCAGTGAGCGTCAATCCGGAGGGTAAATATAGGCCTCTCCTGGATATGAATTCAGCTACCGGATAACGCTCACCTATAAACAACCCTCTCTCCTGAAAAACCGGCTGCTCATGCATCCCAAGGAAGAAAGGTCTTGTATCCACACCCTCCGCATGTAGTCGGAGGGCAAAATCATCCGCATCCATAGGTACGTCTTCAGCCAATACCACACCATACATCCAATACACGTTCTTCGCCCAGCTCTTTTCGACAGGCAATTGCAGTTGATGGATATCCTGCAATCGCTCAGTGTAGGCTCTTGCCATCCAGCGCTTCTTGGCTATATGTTCTTCGATCCGTTCCAGTTGGGCTAATCCGATGGCAGCCTGAACATTGGTTAAACGGTAATTGTGTCCAAGTTTGGTGTGGAAGAAACGGCGATCTTTGCGAAAAGCAAGGTTTCGTTCTGAACGTAACCGTTCTGCCAGATCTGGGTCGCGTGTAAGCGCCATGCCACCTTCACCGGTTGTGATGATTTTATTAGCGTAGAAACTAAAACAACTGATGTCACCCAAACCACCACACTTTTTGCCCTTATACTCAGCTCCGTGAGCTTCAGCAGCATCCTCGATGATGAGTAGATCATGTTGTTGTGCCAGTTCTATCAAAGGGTCCATATCAACTGGATGCCCGTATATGTGCACTGGCATAATCGCCCTTGTCCGGGACGTGATCTTCTCAGCGACTTGGGCCACATCCATTGTCCATGTCTTTGGATCAGAATCAACCAGGACGGGTGTACCCCCATTCTCCACAATTGCTAGGGCACAGGAGATGATCGTGAAGGTAGGTAAGATCACCTCATCACCGGGTTTGAGATCTATACATGCCACCGCTGCCGAAAGAGCTGCCGTGCCATTGCACATCGCCACACCGTACTCCATCCCGCAATACTCAGCCCAACGAGATTCAAACTCCGCTATGAATTTCCCAGCTGAAGAGATCCAGCCGGTTTGCAAACACTCGAGAACGTATTCCTTCTCACGCTCCCTAATCAAGGGCTCATTCACCGGGATCATCAATGTGCTCCTTTTCTACCAAACCTGTGTACGGACCCTGCTTGACTTCCAGCAAGACCGTATCCTCCAACATCGAAAATCCGTGACCCCCGCTGACTAAAACCAGGACATCCCCTTTTTCCAATATCCGTTTCGCCACAAGGCTACGATGGTCATCAAACAAGCGTACTTCCATCTTTCCACGCCTCACGATGAGGGTTTCTGCAGTGCCAATGGTGTACCGTTCTATAGGTTTGTGTGAATGTGCCTGAATCTGCCCCCCGGCTGGGTACACAACAAAACCAATCTGCTGATTGAATTCATCAGGCGTAATAAAGGTCGTCTCCGCGGGAGAAACCGATTGCCGAATGATGATTGCGATAACTTGCTCCCCAGACCGAATCCATTCTATAAGCTCCATAAGCGTTCCCTCTTTAGGACGCACAATAAGACAATTATTGGCACTTGTACAGAAATCGCCCTCGCTATTAATGCAAGTTCAAATCCAGATCCCAATTGCATTGTATATCGAGAGCCATTATGAGAAAAGCAAAGGGTCCGGTCGAAACCGGACCCGATATTGCGCAGGATGATCATATTCTAATGAAACAGATTCAAACCATACTTCAAGAACAAAGGTAGCATGGTAATGGCCAGGATGTTCTGCATCTTGATGAGGATGTGCAATGATGGGCCTACTGCATCCTTGAGGGGATCGCCCACAGTATCGCCGATGACAGACGATCTCTGGGTTTCTGAACCCTTGCCACCCAGATGTCCATCCTCAATGAATTTCTTGGCGTTATCCCAAGCGCCACCGGAGTTGAACATAAACATGGCCAGGGTTGCGCCAACGATCTTCACCCCGATGAGATAAGCAGCAAGAGACCAAGCGCCAAAGAAGAAGCCCATAGCCAGAGGGAAGATCACCCCCCATACTGCGGGCTTTATCATCCCTTTAAGTGCAGAGCGGGTGGCAATATCCACGCACTGTGTGTAATCGGCCTTGGCTTTTCCCTCCAGGAGCCCCGGTATCTCCCGGAATTGGCGCCTCACCTCCTCTACTACTTTATATGTGGTACGACCCACGGCGTGTAATGTCTGCGCCGAGAACAGGAATGGGATTGTCGAACCGATCATGATCGCGGTGATGTTCACCGGGTCCACTAAATCGAAATTAGAGTTGTAGACGATGCTGGCAAGCGGCTGACCCAGATGACGGGACATTTCGGTAATGTAAGTGAAGAGGATCACGACTGAGGTCA
The DNA here is from genome assembly GCA_030605795.1 of Anaerolineae bacterium. Classification (GTDB taxonomy): domain Bacteria; phylum Chloroflexota; class Anaerolineae; order Anaerolineales; family E44-bin32; genus DUEZ01. Next base: position 26,472 of record JAUWHR010000082.1, read on the forward strand.
TCAATGCGCAGGACATACTGTAGCCTTTGGTGATGGCCTTGGCGATGTTGCCTGCCGTGTCCAGTACCGCGGTCGAACTGCCCACCTCTTGGCTAAGACCAGACATCGCGGCGATGCCGCCAGCGTTATCAACGATGGGACCGAAGGCATCACCGGCCATGATGATCCCCTTCAACTCGGTCATTCCCAACGTGGCCGCAGCGATACCGAAGAAGCCGGGTAATCCTCCCCCCATGATCATATAGGCCGCAACGTTGACCAGGGCGATTAAGATTTTGGGCGCTACAGCGCTTTCGAATCCATAAGCCATTCCAGTGATGATATTCACTCCCGGCCCGCTGGTGGCCGCTTCGGCTATCTCTTGTACCGGCCTAACGTTTGAGCCGGTGTAGTATTGGACGATTAACGCGCTCAACAGTGCGGTACCTAAACCCAGGGTCAGGCACCAGAAGAGACGCATATCATGCATCACCCAATTGGCTAAGGCGAAGAAGGCGATCATGGAAAAGATTCCGGTGGTAAAGTAGCCCAGGTTCAATGAAGCGATTGGATTGCGCTTACCGGTGCCGCGCACGACCAAGACTCCGAGTACAGCGCCGACAGCACCGATGGAACGGGTCAGTAGGGGGAAGAGAACGGCAGCGAAACCATAGCCGGGGAAACTATACTCCGGCATGGGGTTCATGAAGGCCAGCCCCAGGATCATGGTGGCGACTAGGTTGTCAGAACCTGACTCAAAAAGATCAGCCCCACGACCAGCGCAGTCACCCACATTGTCTCCCACCAAGTCAGCGATCACTGCCGCGTTGCGGGGGTCGTCTTCGGGTATGCCAACCTCAACCTTGCCTACTAGATCTGCCCCCACATCAGCTCCTTTAGTGAATATCCCGCCGCCCATTTGTGCGAACAGCGACGACAGACTGGCTCCGAAGCCGAAACCGACCAGCAGGCTTACATTTTCGGGGTTATCGGGGCTTACACCAAAGAGAATGGCCAGGAGCGCGATACCCAGGAGATTAAAAGCCACAATGGTCAACCCCATCGTCGCCCCACCACGGAAAGCGATGGTAAGCGCCTTTCCTGGCAGTGTCCGAGCAGCCTGAGCTGTGCGCACGTTAGCTCGAGTGGCCACATTCATGCCGATGACGATAGCCAGCATCGAGGCGATAGCTCCACAGACGAAGCTGAAGGCAATCTGCCACTGAGGCCAAAAGACGATTAGCAATATCACCGTCAGCGCGACGATGAAATATGCGATAGTTTGGAATTCCCTACGTAGGAAGGTGTTAGCTCCTTGACGGATAAATGAGGCTATCTCCTGCATGCGAGGGGTGCCCGGATCTTGTTTGTTGATCCAGCGAGCGAACAACACAACGAAGAATAAGGCGAAGACGCCAGCTAACGGGGTGATGAAGATGATGTAGGGACTCATTATCTCTTGAACCTCCATAGAATGTTGTAATTGGTAGCAGGAGCCGGTTCGATATGCATCGTGCTCTGGCAATATACCGACTTTAATGAGGCTATTGCGCCGTGATCATTAGCGAAGACAGCACAGACTCGAGATTCCTCCTATAGGTCAGCGCAATCGAAAAGAATGGCTTAGTTCGACCAAGCTCAACTCTAAACATTACACTGCCTGGACGCTCCCGGATAATGGACAATGTTTACCCATCACATTGACCATTTGGTTGCGTTGTCAGCAGTGTAGAGGGGGCTTATCCCCCAGTTCCTAACCTATCTTAACATCCACAATAGGATGTGCGGAGTGTTGCCAGAACTACACCCCGGTTATTAGGATATCAGCGCTGTGTTATAAAACTCCTGCAATCGACCAGGTCGGAGATCGACTCGGTGCATCCGCTTCAGGACCATCTCGAGTGCCTAATTATTTCCATCTCCTGTAACATAGTTGATCCGGCTTTGCACGGTAGATATCGAAGCCTCAGTCTACTAACATATGAGATGGGAAAAATATTTTTTTCTCAGAAAAGGCGATGTCAAGGAGGCATCCATCAGCTTTTTCATGAACTACCCAAATAAAGATCGGTATTAATATTTGATAAGAATTCAGCGAACATATTGACTCGGTGCCCTATTTTTTTGTATAGTGGTGTCTGGGCCAATCAAAACCCAGTATCGGTCTGAGAGCACATGCTGCCTGGCTGATGATGGCTGCAGTGTTTTTTATTCGTATGGATATATGTCTGAATGTAAGCGTCGGGCAAGAGTATTATTAACGGATGATTCTCGTTGGTCATGTTGTTAGTGCGAAGTTAACAATTCTATTGTAGTGTAAGGTATCGATCGCGTGATCGATATGCGGCTATGATCAAGAGTAAAACCTCGCACCCGATATTCTTACAGATATGTTGAGTGTGGAGATGTCAAAAGTAAGAAAGGTTACAAGTATTAATAAAGAATCCAACAGGAGCTATAAAAGGCTCGATCCCGAGGCGCGCCTGGAACAAGGTGATGCTGAAGATGTATTGACAGCTGAGGAAGAGCATCCGGCGATCGATCAGTTGATCGAGCTTGGCAAGAAGCGTGGCTACGTCACTATTAATGACCTCTTGGCTATCTTTCCAGAGGTTGAGCGAGATATCGATCAACTCGAGGATGTTTACGCTGCATTGCTAAGCGCGGGTATTACCTTTCTTGATAATACAGTAAAGGTTAAAGTCGCACGGGGTGGCGTATCAGCTGATCGGAATGGTGCTGGTGAAGCGCTTGAAGAGGAAAACCATCTCTCGACTGTCGATACGGATGATACTGTTGGTCTTTACCTAAAAGAGGTTGGTCGGGTACCGCTCCTTACGGCATCGGAAGAGGTTGTATTGGCTAAACGTATCGAGAGGGGCCGAGAAGCGCGAGAAGAATTAGCTAGGGGACCGGTATTAAAAAAACGCCGGGCCGAGCTACAACTTACGATAGAGGATGGTTGGGCAGCCCGCGAACACCTGATCACGGCTAACTCACGCTTGGTTATCAGCGTAGCAAAAAAGTATATGAATCGCGGAGTGCCATTCCTGGACCTGATTCAGGAAGGTAATATCGGTTTAATCCGGGCGGCCAAAAAATTCGATTACCGTCGTGGTCACAAGTTCTCTACCTATGCCACGTGGTGGATCCGTCAGGCGGTGACGCGTGCGATCGCCGATCAGGGACGGACAATCCGTGTGCCGGTGCACATGGGTGATCAAATCAACAAACTACTACGTATGTCTCACAAACTAACCCAGAAGTTAGGGCGCACTCCGACGACAGAGGAGCTCGCCGAGGAGCTCGATGTTTCCCCGAAAAAAGTTGAGAACATGATTCAGGTGTCCCGGCGACCACTGTCCCTGGAGATGCCAACTGATGAGGAAGCAGATTCTTTTTTAGGTGATTTCATCGAGGATGAAGACTCACCGGCACCACCTGAAACTGCAACACAAAATATGCTAAAGGAGCACCTACGGGATGTCTTGTTTTGCCTCCCTCCGCGCGAGGTCCGCATCCTTCAATTGCGATATGGACTCCTAGACGGTAAAAGCTATACGCTGGAAGAGGTGGGCCGCAAGATGGGTGTTACCCGAGAGCGGGTACGGCAAATTGAAGCCCAAGCTTTGAACCGGTTGCGCCATCCCGGTCACCGGAGAAAGTTGGTTGACTACCTGCTGGATTAGCCACTGAAACTCGTCATATCCAAATCCTGTTCCTCCGCTAAGGAGTGATATGAGCCCGGTGGTTTACTATCGGGCTCATTGTTGTTCCTGTTTTATTACTTATCGTCTTTTGTAGATTAGCATCCCCTCAGAACCGTAGATATCAGTGGGGATCAAGGCAATTAGGCCATAACTTTGCTTAAAGACGGCATCTTCCAAGAGGGTCTTTCGTCCATAAATTTCAAGCATCACTAGGAAATCTGGTTGAAGGTCACTGATCAGGTTTGACGGGATGGCATAGTTGATCTCATACATGCTTTCTGGCAGAGGGTAGTATTTGTCGGCTTGAGGTGAGATCAACCCCAGAGTGTCCAGGATACGGGCCTGGGTGTAGTAACCCAACGCGCCGATATCACCAGCAGCCAAGACTTGGCCGGGATGGATTTGGTTTCGCAGTTCGAATGCGGCTTGTTGGTACAGTAGCTCAAGTTTGATGTAAGCCATTCTCGGAGACGGGTGCATCAAGCCGTGATCAGGACGTGAGGTCCAGCCATTTAGGGTAAGCACTACTGCGGCTGTAGCCAGGATATAAGTTGGTAACTTGGATCTCAAGTCCGAGGCGAGGCGCTCTCCGCCTAGAAAGATTCCAAGGAAGTAGAATGGTAGGGGCGGTGCAAGGTACCAACGGAAGATCAGTGGGTTGGTGAGGGCGAAGGCGAGCAGATAGAACCACGGGTATGCCAGAAGAGGCCACGCACTCGGCTTCTGGCGTAGGAGCTTAAGTGCACCTAATCCGAAGAGGACTGGAAAGAGCACCAACCCTACGCCGATCCACCATTTGCCAAATACCAAATGCCCAAGGAATGGTGTGGAATAATGCTGGAGCAAGCGTATCAGCCCAGCTTCTCCTGGCAGTTGGTAGGCTGAGATCTTAGCCATAATGGAATGCGGGATCGGATTGCCGTAGAATGCAGTGCTGTAGGCCAACCATGACCCAAGCGGAATGACGAAGACCAAAGTTTCTTTGGTCGTAAATCGGAGTGGATACGGGTTGTATTTCTTATGGCTGAGTGCGCGACGCAGTCGCTCTATTGCCAGGGGGAGTAAAAAAAGCAAGGCATCAGGCCGGGTGAGTAGACTAAGGCTGCCACATAGCGCAGCCGGGACTGGCTTGTCAATCGAATAGAAGTAAAATGTAGCCATTCCGAGCAGTATGAGCAGGCTGGTCTCCATCCCACCAATGGCGAAGGTCACAGACCAAGGTGCTATCGCCCACACCATGGCAGCGGCCATTCCAGCGCGACGGTAACCTAGCGCCTCTGCCATCCTGATCAGCAACCAGCATGTGAGGCCGTCAGCCAGGGCGTTGACAAGCAACGCCAGTGTAGGGAAGGGGGCCTGGCTACCGCCGGTGAACAGACCCAGCCCCGCCATCAGTAGGGCATAAATCGGGGTAGTTGTCCCTAACACAGCTTCGCCGGGGTTATAGACCAGCCCATTTCCGGCGAGTAGGTTTTGAGCGTAGCGGAAGGTGATATAAGCATCGTCGATAGTGCGCGGGCCTGGGAGTAGGCGTGCGGCCAGCGCGATGATCATAATTAAGGTTTCAGGTTGACCCAATTTTCGCAAACGCACTGTAGCATTATACCGACCGGGACAGAGGTGGGAAAGTCCCGATGGTGGAGACTTCCTCCTGGGTTTTATGCTGGAGGGGTCATTCTGCTGGCGCTGGCATTGAAACTAAGCTTGTTGGCGTTTGATGTTTTTCCATTTAACGCTGATGAAGCTGTGGTAGGGCTAATGGCGGGTCACATTCTGGAAGGAAGATGGCCAGTCTTCTTCTATGGACAGGCGTATATGGGTAGTATGGATGCGTCGCTCGTAGCCTTGGGTTTTGCGTTGTTCGGGCAAAGAGTGGTTGTAATTCGTGCGGTCCAAGTCCTGCTCTATCTTGGCACCGTCTTCACAACCATGCAATTAGGCCAGCGAATATTTGGCTCAATAGAGGTGGCACTAATTGCTGGGCTTTTGATGGCTATCCCGACGGTAAACATCACACTCTACACCACAGTCTCGCTCGGTGGTTATGGGGAGATGCTTTTATTTGGCAATATATTGCTCCTACTCGCCCTTCGCATAGCCAAAAGGAATGATGAGAACTGGCCATACCTGACCTGGGGGTTTTTGGCGGGACTAGGCTTCTGGGCATTTGGAATGACTTTGGTATATATCCTGCCCACTGCTGGATGGATAGGCTGGTTGGCGTGGCGTGGGACCACGCGAAGTCTTACCTCGAAAAGAATACTTATCGCGATCACCGGCTTCATCGTCGGAGCCGGCCCATGGATCGCGTGGGCGTTCACCCAAGGATCAACCCTGCTCATCCAGGAACTCTCTGGTTCTGCCATAGCTGGGATTTCAACCGGGAGCACTCTGGAGGTGATTGGTTTAAGGATCCTCAGTTTATTGGTTTTCGGGAGCACAGTCAGCCTCGGTTTACGTCCACCCTGGGAAGTACGTTGGCTAGCACTCCCTCTCCTCCCAGTGGCGCTCGTGTTTTGGCTGATCGTAATATCGAATGTAATACACCAACTGCGTCAACCTGGGCCGGAAAAAGCGGGACGATGGGTGTTGATCGGAGTACCCATTATTCTGATTGTCGGATTTATGCTCACACCCTTTGGAGCTGACCCTTCTGGTCGTTATTTTCTCCCCCTGGCAGTGCCTTTGGCGCTATTTGCGGCTGATTTCCTATGGGGGCTGAAGCGCAGAATGAAAACGGTTATACCGTTGGCTATTATGCTCTGTGTGTTAGGATTTAACTTGTGGGGGACCATAGAATCCGCTTTTCGCAACCCGCCTGGATTTACCACACAATTCAATCCAATTACTCAAATCGATCATAATTATGATCAAGCGCTGATCGAATTCCTCGAACGCAACGACGAGCGATGGGGCTATACTAATTACTGGGTATCTTACCCGCTTGCCTTCCTTTCCTGCGAACAACTAATATTTGTCCCTCGATTGCCTTACCATCAGGATTTCCGTTATACAAGTCGGGACGATCGATACGCGCCTTATGACCACGAGGTTACAAGGAGCGTAAAGGTAGCTTACATCACAACTCATCACCCTGAGCTCGATGACTACTTGAGGTCCTCCTTCAGTGCTCTTGAGTTGACATGGGAGGAAGCTCGGATCGGGGATTATCAGGTGTTTTATGGGCTCTCTCGTGTGCTGCTACCAGAAGAAATTGGATTGGGGAATACAGCGCCTTAAAGCTCACCCCCATATCATAGGATGCATATCGAGCCTGCTTCATAACTTCTTATATGTTGCGGCTTTAGGGCGAGCGTGTATATTACTGGTATGAGCGCTCATTCTAGCTGTCACCCCAAGGTGTTGGCCGCTTGGGTCTGTTATATTGGTGCTCGGGTTTGGGTTTTAAAATTGCACCAGATTGATACAAATCACATAAACCCAATTATTAGGATCCTGCGATGATCATCCACCAATAGGTTGAAGGGTGAATCAATAAACGTAGATTTCCTGCTTAGGAGTTTAACCCGTGAGCTTCCGTCGCATGATAGTGGGTCTGACATTTATTGCTGTGTTCACCATGGCAGTGCGGGTTTCCGTTGATACGGATACCTGGTGGCATTTGCGCGCCGGTGCATGGATTGTGGAGCATGGTCAGATTTTACAAACGGATCCATTTTCGTTGACCCGGCAGGGCGAGTCGTGGATTTATCCTGGTTGGCTGGCTCAGATTTGTCTGTATGCAATTCACAATGCTCTCGGCTTTGCTGGCTTGAACCTTATTACAGCATTAATGGTTGTCCTTGCGTTTTCGTTCGTCTGGTTGTTGCTGGAAGGTCCACTATTGATGCGAGCCTTCGTATTACTCTTGGCGACGACGGTTTCTGGCGTCTACTGGTCGGCGCGGCCTCACATCTTCAGCTTCGCTCTAGTGGGGATTTTCCTATGGGTTTTAGCGCGTGCCCGTGCAGGGAACCGAGCCTGGCTTTGGGTCTTACCACCACTAATGGCGCTTTGGAGCAACCTGCATGGCGGCTTTGCAATTGGCTTTATGCTGATTATGGCTTATCTGGTTGGGGAGGTTATCGAGGCATCGCTTTCTGTTTTATCTCGCCATACGTCGCCTAGTGAGGTCTGGCGCGAGCGACGTTCCATAATCCAATCGTTGATCATTATTGGCCTCGTCTGTGCGGCAGCAGTTGCGATCAATCCCCATGGTCCACAGATGCTGCTCTACCCCTTCAAGACGGTTTCGGTTAGTACTTTGCAAGCTTACATCCAGGAGTGGCAATCTCCTGACTTCCACCGTTTGGAGGTCCAGCCCTTCTTATGGATGATTATCCTGTGCATGGTAGTCCTGGCGCTCTCGAATCGACGAAAACACGCCGTCGAGCTTGTGTTAGTTGCAGGTTTCGCATATTTAAGTCTATTAGCAGCCAGAAACATCGCCCTGTTTGCGCTTGTGTCCGCACCGGTTGTAGCGCGACACGGATTTGCAGCCGTAGAACCACTCCTCAAGAACAGGACGACTGGGTCTCAACTACCAGAGCGCCTCGCTCGGCGGATTAATATCGCACTCTTCTTCTTTATTACACTAGCGGCTTTGATAAAGATTTCCGTCCCGCTTAGTGATCAGGTCAATCGGGAAGCTATCGCCGGTCAAGTACCCGTGGAGGCGGTAGACTACCTTAGCCGCCAGTCCTCAAGAGGACCCCTATTCAACTCATATAATTGGGGAGGTTACATACTTTGGGAGTTGTATCCGGAATACCTCAGCTTCGTCGATGGAAGGACAGACCTTTTCGATGATGTGATCCTCAGCGATTATATTCTCGCTTGGCGTGCAGACCCGGGATGGGAGCAGGTGATCGACAGGTGGAACATTCAGGTAGCGCTGCTCGAAACTTCTGCGCCTCTTGCCAGGGCGATGGAGTGGAAAGGATGGGTGTACCTTTATGCCGATGATAAAGCGGTTATCTTGAGTCGGAGTCTGGAACCTTGAAAGGCCAAGAGCGAGCTAGAAGGTTAACAGCCAGTTGAAGGAAGAATGGGATCTGAAGGTGCGGAATGTAATGCACAGATCAACTCGCAAATCACGTTCTTATCTGCTCCAAGAGGCAGCGCTGTTTCTCTTGCTTAGCTATATATTTTTAATTGGCGGAACTTTTAATGGGTTGGTACTCTACGATATCAACTTCATCAACGTTTTCTTTGTAACAGCTCTGGGATCGATTTGGATAGTATGGCGTGTGATAGGCAAGCGATCTGCCCCTGCTACCCGGCTTGATTGGCCAATCGTTGCATTCTTTGGCGCCTATGCCCTATCAACGGCTTTCTCGACGGATCCACGTCGAAGTTTAATGGCATTGGTCCAACTCGGTTGCTACATCCTTGTCTTTTATCTGGTTGTTGATCTCCTTCGGGCGGGTTGGGAGTCTGAATTGTTTGTAAAGACGCTGCTCCTGGTCAGCGGTTTCATCATCTTCTTTGGGCTTTGGGAGTTCGTACGCTGGTATGCTGAGTGGTTCTCGATAGGAGGTTGGTCTGAACTGATTCCACCTTCCACAATTCGAATACGTGCTTTTCTTGGCCATCCTAACTTCGTTGCCGCTTACTTCATCTCCTTGTTGCCGTTGGGGGTGGCGAGAGCTGTTGAAGAACGGCGCTCGTTGAACCGAACCCTTCTCTGTTTCTGGTCGGTTGTTGTTCTGGTGCTCATTTTCCTTACATCATCTCGAGGAGGATGGTTGGGGACGGCGGCAGCGCTCGGTTCGCTAATTATCTTGTTCCTGCTCGATCGATGGCAGACGGCGCTTAATACCTGGCGTCGATGGCGCCGAAAACCCGCTGTGATCGTGGTCTTGTTTATTATCATTGTCATCGGCCTGCTTGTTCTGGTGCCTCTGCTTACTCGGCAAGCGCAACATCCTACGCACGGAAGCGGTGTGAGCGCACGTTCGGGGATCTGGAGTGTTGCTTGGGCGAGCTTCAGAAAAGATCCGATTAGTGGGAATGGACCCTTTACCTATGGTACGGAGTTCATTCGCCAGTATTCAGTTCCCCCCCAGATGTTACTGGCTCATGCCCATAGTTATCCCTTCAACATCGGGGCTGAAACCGGAATTATTGGTCTTGCAACTCTTCTTTCTCTGACTATCGGAATATTCTTCTTGGGGTTGAGACGTTGGCGATCTGAAAAACCAGGCAATCGTGCGCCGCTGATAGGCTTACTCGCCAGCCTGGCCGGCCTGGCGACCCATAGTCTGTTTGACACGCCACAAACTTTTCCAGCACTAAACATCATCATCGCTATTCTTCTCGCCCAATTAGCTTTTAATGACCGGCCTTCCCTCCACCGTTCTCTGAAAAGAGTTGGAGTTGGTTTGTTGATCCTTTGCTGGCTAATGGTCACAGGTTGTTTGTGGTACACGCTGCGAGCTTACTATCCACACACAAAAGGTGTGCAGGCTTCAAATCGAGGCGATTGGGCAACTGCTGCAAGTGAACTGGACAAGGGAGCAGTTCTCGATCCTCAGATGGCTTTCTACTGGCTGCAAGCTGGTTATGCTCATGGTCAATTGGCTCTTGACGACAACGGAATATTGGCAGATATGGATGAATTGGTTCTAGCAATCAATGCATATGAACGCGGCGTTACTCTCGAACCGACCTATGCTACCAATTGGGCAAACCTAGGAGTGCTGCATTGGGCTCAGGGTGAGCACGAGAAAGCCATTGCAGACCTGGATCAAGCCGTTGAGCTCGCTCCCCTTGAGCCAGCCTTCAGCCTGACACGCGGCCGCATACATGAGGCAGTTGGACATCTAGAGCAGGCGGCACTCGACTATGAGTTGTCACTTTCCCAACGTCCGAATTGGGCTAAAGCCTATTTCTTCAGAGAGACACCATTCCGGCGGCAGGTGAAAGAAGAATGGGCCGTAAGCAATCCGAATGCGCAGTTCCCCGGGGGTCCAGAGCTTGTGACAGGTTGGATCATGCTTGATCAGAATCGTTATCAGACTGCTCTCGAATTATTTGAAGAGTCGCTTGGCCTCAACACCCCAGAGGCTTACCTTGGCTTGGGATTGTCGTATTTAGGTCTAGGGAAGTGTGAGCAGGCGGAAACATTACTACACAAGGCGGATTTTATACCTCATCGTTCAGGATGGACTTCTGTGTTGGTCAAGTTGGCATTGGGCAAGGTCAACAAGGTATGTAGGGATTACCTGGAAGCGGTTTCATATTACGAATCAGCATTACATCTGCTTGATATGACAACATCACTTGGTGTGGGTATGATGGGTAATTCGGATTATGGTTGGTACATCTTCAATCGCGAAAGCATCGCGGCGGACCTGCTCCCTGGGGTTGAATACATTATTCACAACGATGAGGTTGTGGAGGGTATGCTGGGGTTGGCTGAATGTTATGTCGAACTTAGTGATAATACAAAGGCTGCATTTGTCTATCAGCAGGTGCTTGAGGTTGCGCATGATAACGAAATTGCCGCCGAACGATTAAAAGGTTTTGATGAAAGTGTTACGCCATGAACAATAACGGGAGCGGTTCTTGCTTAAATACTATGCATAAATCGCCAGTCGATGGTCCGTAACTTTTGCATCAGGGATGTTGTAACTTGAGCTCACGTTTCGCCCGCTTCCCTTGGAATCTTGCAGGACTATTTTTGGCGATTCGCCTGATGTCTCTGATGGGATTACCGTTGGAGGGACTGCGCGGTTATGGGGACTTGATACACTTCTATAAGCTTGCCGGATTGGGACGACCGTTTATTGACTACTGGGTTGAATTTCCGCCGCTTTTTCCAGTTTTGAATGTATTTCTGAAGCAATTATCCGGTGGGCAAGAACATGTCTATAACTACTTACTGATCACCATACTTTCTTTTGCTCAAGCTGGTAATCTGGTTATTTTCGGCAAACTCGCCCTGAAATTTTTCGGAGAAACCAAGGCTAACCGTATAGGGTGGATCTACTTCGCATTTCTATTGGGTCTCTCCTATGGCTGGTGGTATTTCGACCCTATTGCTGTTTTTGCGATGTTGGTTGGTCTCTATTGGCTTCTTGAGGGCGAGGATGGCCGGGCCGGATTTGCCCTGGCGGCAGGTATACTCACCAAGTGGTTCCCCGCGCTTACATTGGCGGTGGCATGGAGGTTTCGCCCAATACGACGAGCTCTGTTAGTGACAGTGATAGCCATAGGAACAACGGCGGTAGTGTTTGCGATCCTCTTCTTGCTTTCGCCTGAGATGACCTTGGCCTCACTGACCTCACAGATTAGCAAAGGATCTTGGGAGACTGTCTGGGCGTTGTTGGACGGTAACCTGTCGACGGGAAATTTTGGCTCTGTATGGCAGCGTTTCGACCCAGCAACTGCAAGCTTACCTCAAGGCAACCCGCCAGTCGTTCCTCCAGTTCTCATGCTTGCCCTCTTCCTTGGACTTGGGGGATGGCTTTTTAGCAGAATGAAGGATAGAAGCGACCGATCAGCAATTTCATTTCTTGGTTTGACTTGGTCAATTTTTCTTTTGTGGTCGCCGGGTTGGAGCCCCCAGTGGATTTTGTATCTCCTCCCAATAATCCTATTGAGCATGCCCGTTACTCGTGGCATTGGATTTTCTCTCAACTTAATATTCGTCTCATTACTTGAATGGCCGATCCTGCTCTCTCGCGGTCGTTTCGACCTTCTATGGCTGCCGATTGTCATAAGGACAATGCTCCTAGTCCTATTGGCAGTCGCGTTCGGTCGGGTTGCCCTCTCTCGGCAGGGTGAAGATCATCTGCGAGGTGTGCGTTGATTATTAACAACTCCAACTGGTTACGGGTGTTATTGGTGCTCTTTATTTTGGCTATGATCATCGGCCTCGGTATCGCCAACTACCGATTTGTTTTACAGGCGCCAGGTGGGAACGACTTTCTCGCGCGTTGGGTCGGAGCATATTACTGGGTCGTTAAGGGGGTCAATCCCTACGATCCTCAGGTGAGCTTAGCCGCTCAGGAGATGATCTACGGTCGACCAGCCGATCCATCCAACGGAGAGGATCTTGCGCATTTTGTTTATCCGTTACCAGCAATGATCTTCTTTGCTCCCTTTGGCCTGCTTACCTATCCCATCGCACGAGCCTTGTGGATGACTCTCTTAGAGATTGGCCTTCCGTTGTTGACTTTGATGGGAGTGCAATTGGCACGCTGGAAGCCATCGGGGGTTCTCCTGGTTTTTTTACTGGTCTTTTCAGTCGTGTGGTATCACGGCTTTCGTTCTGTGGTTGTTGGTCAGTTCGCTGTAGTCGAAGCCCTACTAATGGCAGGCGCCTTGCTGGCCATACAGAGGCGTCTGGATAGTGTGGCAGGGATCCTTCTAGCGCTCTCCATCGCTAAACCACAGATGTCAGTTCTGCTGATCCCATTTGTCATCCTCTGGGCTGTACGATCAAGGCGGTGGGAGCTTATATCTTGGACGCTTGGATCGATTGTGGTCTTGGTAGGTATTTCTCTAGCCCTGATCCCAAATTGGCCTTTGCTCTGGCTCCGCCAGTTGATCGAATACCCGAAGTACACCGAGCTTGGGCCACCAATATCCATCCTCGCCGGGTTGGTTCCAAGCGCCTCAAAAGGTATCACTTACGGGCTGACAGCCCTAGCCCTGCTGTACTTGGTTTGGGAGTGGGTATTAGCCATGGGTAAGGAGGATCGCTGGTTTCAATGGACAGCAGCCCTTACGATCGTCATCACAAATCTAGTCGTATTTCGTACCGCAACTACAAATTATGTAGTGCTGTTGCCTGTTCTTTGCATGGTTTTTGGGATGTGGTGCGGGCGTTGGAACCGTCGGGGGACAATCTTTACCTGGCTGGCTTTATTCATCATGCTGATTGGTTTGTGGGGGCTTTTCCTATCGACAGTGGAGGGTAACACCGAAAGTGCGATTATGTATCTACCTCTACCACTGCTAACTTTACTGGGCTTGTTGTGGTCTCGTTGGTGGACGGTCAGTGCTCCACGACTTCCACCAGGGTTGTGGAGGTAATGGAGTTGGCATGAAGGAGTGTTTCTCTCCGACTAACATTGCAGGTATATTGAAGGTTTCTGATCCGAAGTGATATTTAGTACTTGAAGAAATTGCCTATGAACTTGCGAAAATATTTATTATCTGGGCTTGTCTTGGTCTGGGCTTTTGCCCTGATCCTTGCTTACTACATTTTCCACAAGCCGATTAACGTGGAGCAGGTGTCGGCGTTGGGAAAAACGATATGGGCGGCCGTTTTAGCTGGCACGATTGTCTTGCTAAGTGCCGGGACCGGACGGCGGTTAATTGGGCGTCGGTTGAGTGCAAGCCAATCACCTCCTCTTGAGAGGTTGATGTTGGAGGTAGGCCTGGGGTTTGGGGTTTTGGGAATAGTCTGGCTCGGCTTGGGGTTGTTGGGTGGACTAAAGCCGGCAGTGGGATGGGGAATGTTGATTGTGATTGGGGTGCTTGCTGGTTCGTCCGCCATCGAATGGACGCTAAGCTTAATCCGAGAAGTTAGAAGCATTTTCCCACGTTCACGGGCTGAAGTATGGCTAGCTACTTTTGTACTCTTCATGATCGCTATCGCGCTCTTCTATGCTTTATCCCCGCCCGTTGACTGGGATTCGCTGCTCTATCACCTCACTGGACCGAAGGAAAACATCGCTTTGAGCCGGCTTGTAGTTGACCCATGGCTTCCCGAGACAGGTTACCCACAGGCGGTTGAGATGCATTACACATGGGTGATGCTGCTGGGTTCGCCCAGGGCTGCAGGCGCACTCCACTGGTCCTTTGGCCTCTTAACTCTATTTATAGTCTGGCAATGGGGTGTAGAGTTAGCCGATCGGCGTACCGGATGGCTTTCATGCGCATTGCTTCTCAGTGCAACCACATTTCCGAGCCTGATGGGTAAAGCCTATATCGATGCAGCCACGATTTTTTACGCTGCGGCCGGCTTTGCTGCTCTACGTCGTTGGCGGGATTCCCGAATAGCTCACAATTTGGTGATCGCGGGTGCTATGGCTGGGCTTGCCTTTGGTACCAAATACACTGGCTTGGTAATTGGCTTGGGGTTGGCATTCTTGATCATAATTGCGGAACCGCGTCGAGCATTGCGAAATGTGATGATCTTTGGTTTGCCAGCTGTTGTCTTGAGCGCCCCCTGGATGGTGAAGAACGCCATACTGGCTGGTAATCCAACCTATCCCTTCTTCTTCAGTGGGTTGGGCTGGGATCCCATTCGCGCCGCTTGGTACGGTCAACCGGGCACAGGTCTGCTTTACTCTGACCCCTGGAAGCTGATCGTCGCGCCCATCATCATGATGATCGTCGGCACAGAGGGCACATCGACTTGGCATGCTACCTTCGGACCGTTGTTTCTGATGTTGGCGCCGGCGATCGCTTATCGGTGGAAATATCAAACCTGTCGTCCATGGTTACGGGATGCACTCCTTTTTGCCCTGGTGCTTTATGTTGCCTGGCTCTACGGCGCGGCTGAATCAAGGTTGATGATCCAGCCTCGTTTTCTCTTCCCCGCGCTGCCTCCTCTGGCAGTATTGTCGGCTCTTGCATTCAATTCGTTGCGTTCGTTGGAGGGTAAATCCTTTGCAGTACATCGTATATTGGGCGCATTTATCGCGTTGGTATTGGCGTTAAGTGCTTTCAGGACTGGGAGTGAATTAATGCGAGATCGGGTGCTCCCGGTGTTGACCGGGGTGCTTTCGGAAGAGGACTATCTCTATCACCATCTGGGTTGGCACTATGCTGCGATGCGGACGATTGAGGACTTGTCGGATGGTTCACGAGTTCTATTCTTGTTCGAACCCCGAAGCTATTACTGTCCACCGGGCCGTTGCTTGCCGGATGGGATTCTGGATGTTTGGTACCATGCTCGCCGCCAGGGTAATACGGCTGATAGCCTGGTCGAAGTATGGCGTGAGGAGGGGGTCTCTCATGTTCTCCTATATGCCCTGGGCGCTCAAACACTTCGGGAAGCTGGAGAGGATCCCTTCACCAAAGAGGATTGGGTTGAGTTGGAACGTCTGCAAACTCAACAAATGAAGCTGGTCGAAAACTTTGGGGATGTTTATTTACTTTTTGAATTATATCCTGAGTAATTGTGGTAGCACGGTTCAGACCGATCCAGGCTGGGCATAATCCTATCAGCTCGTTCTAGGGCATACGTGTATGAGGTGTTGAGAAGAATTGTGATTTGGAAGAACACGCAAGCTAAGGCAGGGGATGCAAATCGAGAGGGACGAGGTCGGAATTTCGAGATCATACTCCTTACTATCCTAGTCCTTGGTTTCTTGATCCGCCTCCCTGGATTGGCCAGCAGGCCAATGTGGTACGACGAATCCTTCTCGGTCCTTTTCTCGCGCACTGGTCTTTCGGCGATGCTAGAAGGCACGCTGAGTGAAGTGGAGGGTGCGGCAGCAGATGTCCATCCTCTGCTTTACTACAGCGTTCTTTGGGGATGGATGAGGATTGTCGGGGAGAGCCCGGTGGCAGTGCGTGCACTTTCTATCCTAATCAGCTTGGGCGTGCTGATTTTAGCCTGGCGTCTGGCATACGAGACTTTCGGTCCGCGGGCTAGTTTGCTGGCGATTTTTCTTGTCGCCCTCTCTCCATTCCAAATTCATTATGCCCAGGAAGCGCGCATGTATGGGTTATTGACCTTCTGGCTCCTGGGGGCAACACTTGTCGTTTTGCGAGGTCTAAAGGGGGATGAATGGTGGCCATGGATTGTGTTCGGCATTCTCTCCGCCTTGGCGATGTATACCCATGTCCTGGCCGCGGGTTATCTGATCCCCCTTGCACTGACGCCTTTTCTGGTGCGATCTAGGTGGGCTGGTAGACGATTGTTAGCGTCATGTGTTGTGGCCGTTGCACTCTACCTACCCTGGTTGGTGCAATTACCGACACAGATTGCCAAGGTCCAACAAGCCTATTGGATCTCAAGACCTGGGGTTGTCGACCTTGTCCAAACAATGATGACCTTTGTGACCGGTCTTCCTGTACTTCCGGTTTTATTACCCTTCATTCTTTTTACCGCGTTGCTGATTGTGGCTTTGGTTGTGGTTCAGACTATGCGCGCAGTCCGGTTGCGACAACCCACAGCTCCACAGGGATTATGGATGGCCTTTTTAACTCTTACGCCGGTTATGCTCATTTTCCTGGTGTCTCAATGGCGTCCAGTGTTCATTCAACGTGCTTTATTACCCTCCGGAACCGTTTTCCTCATTTGGCTTGCCTGGATATATAACCGTACGCAGATGCCAAAGCATGTAGCGGTCATAAGTGGCGGGATCTTGCTGCTAGGTATGGCGGCTGGAATCGTCGGGCAAATGACATATGCTGGCTTCCCATATGCACCTTATGCGGAGGTTAATGCCGACCTGCACCAACGCTTGGAGGCTGAAGACATCGTGCTGCACTCCAGCAAATTGACCATGCTTCCAGCGGTTTACTATGATGAAAAGTTGCCCCATCGCTATTTGGCCGATCCACCGGGCTCTGGCTCTGACACTCTCGCATTGCCCACTCAGCAGGTGCTCGGTCTTATAGCATTCCCTGATGTCGAGTCTGCGGTAGACAGCGCAGACTCGGTCTTTTTTATCATCTTCTCACGGGAGCTTACGGAGTATCAAGAATTGGGATTCACCGCGCATCCTCATCTTTCCTGGTTGGAGGCCCATTTCAAACAGATTAACCAATGGAAATACAAGGATCTTCTGGTCTATGAATTCTCGCGTTAGTCCAGCGGAGTGGCGCTGGCTGGCAGTGGTTTCATTGCTCATAATGGCTCTATCTTCGCTGCCGGTTGTAGCCGGATTCGCCGCCCAAACGCCTGAGATGATCTTCAACGGAGTGGTTTTAGATCGCCAAGATTTCGCCGTGCATTTGGCTTCAATGCAGCAAGGACTGCGGGGGGAATGGGAATACAGCCTATTGTTCACCACCGAACCAAGTAACGCTAAACCAGTTAAATTGGCTTACATCACACTTGGGCATATTGCGTATTGGCTTCATCTGGATCTTGTCCTTACCTACCATATTGGGCGATGGGTATTAGGGCTTGGGGTATTGGCAATGATCTACCGGTTAATGGCTATGACCTTTGAGCCTATATTGCTACGTCGCATCGGTTACCTCCTGGCAGCTACCGCCTCTGGGCTGGGGTGGATCATGTTGGTAATTGACTGGCTACCAGATCCGCAGATTTGGCCGGTTGACTTCTGGCTAATAGATATGTACACATTCTTCAGTCTGGCTACCTTCCCCCATTTTGCAGCAGTGGCGTTGCTAATTCTTACTATGGCGATTTCATACTTGAACTTCATTGAGACGGGGAAGGTGGGTTACTGGGTGCTTACCGCGATCGCCGGCGTACTAATCATCCCCATACAACCCTTTTCGGTAGCTATCGGTGATTTGATCGCCGGTGGAGCTGTCATTGCATCATGGCGGAAGCAGGGGAAGGTTCGTCTAGTTGAACTCATGGCTCTGACTGGTCTGATCGCTGCTCAGGCGCCACTGTTATGGCTCAATGCGCGTGCCTTCACAACTGGTACCACATGGCAGAATTTCGCCGCACAACACATTATGCTTTCTCCGCCTCCGATATATTATTTACTCGGAATTGGCATTCTCGGACCTTTGGCTGCCTGGGGGGGATGTATCGCTTGGCGGCGTCGAAACCTGGTGGGGGTAACGGCGTTGTGTTGGACTATAGGAGCATTGATATTATGCTATGCGCCACTTCGATTTCAGCGCCGTTTTAGCGCTGATCTAACTATACCACTC
This sequence comes from Anaerolineae bacterium, assembly GCA_030605795.1. Lineage (GTDB taxonomy): Bacteria > Chloroflexota > Anaerolineae > Anaerolineales > E44-bin32 > DUEZ01. The sequence continues at coordinate 44,990 of JAUWHR010000082.1, forward strand.
GGTTTGCTCGCGGCGTTGGCGCTCGGTTTGGGGTTTCTCCCTTGGTTGTACAAGCACCGACAATGGAAGAGATGGGGACCGCTCCTTATGCTTCTGGTCGTCGTGGCCGCATCACCTTCCTCCTTGTATCTGAGTGCAGGGAGCGCGCTCTATGCAAGCAAGCAGCCTGTACCGCTATTCGACCCTGCGCCGCTGGTGCGCGCGGTGGACTGGCTCGGTGAGCACGCTGGTCCGGATGACGCGTTACTTGCCTCAACCCGCTCAGGATTGCTCGTTCCGCCAAGGACTGGGCTACGTACCTACGTGGGACACCCTATTGAGACCCTGGATTACACGCAGAAGGATGAGCAGGTAAAGGCGTTTTTCCGCAAAGATGGTATGACCATGGTTGAAAGAATGCGATTTTTATCTGAATGTGGCTGCAATTGGGTGATTTTCGGACCATACGAAGGGGGCGAAGACGAGGCTTTTGATCCTGGCTCCTTGTCCATCTTACAGCTCGAATACCAGGAACAGGGGATTCGACTCTATCGCATCATCCAGAAGGTTGGAGCGGTGTATAGTCAACCCTCTTTTTATATGCGAGACGCGGACTTACGGTGGGAAAAGGAATTGGAGTTGTGAAAGCCTGGCGTTGGTTGTTGTTACTGATCCTGGGCGCGGCGATTGCATGGACTGTAGCTTTCTGGGTTCGAGCTCCAGGCTACATGGACGCCGAGTACTATTACACCACAGCCCAGCGGTTAGTAGATGGTGCAGGTTTTACTGAGCCGTTCTTATGGAACTATCTCGATGATCCGATAGGATTACCTCATCCATCCCATCTCTATTGGATGCCGCTGACAACGATAGTGTCAGCCGGCCCCATGGTCCTTTTCGGCAAAAGCTTTCGTGTAGCCCAATTTCCTTTTTTGATACTTACCGCCGTTCTACCTGCTCTGACAGCGCTTTTAGCCCTTCAACTTCACGGAGACCAGCGATGGGCTTGGAGGTCAGGGTTAATCGCTTCTTTACCAGGTTTCTTTCTGCCATACCTTGTGACGACAGATACGTTCATCCTCTACGCCATAATCGGCAGCGCCGCGCTGTGGGTCATGGCTGATGCTTCTCAAAGACCGAGTGCATCACGCTGGTTAGTGGTTGGTTTACTGGTAGGTCTTGGGCACCTGACCCGCGCCGACGGTCTTCTCTTATTGATACCTGCACTAATCGCTTTGTGGTGGACTGAGCATGGGAAGGTGAGTGCTGTCGTATTCCTCGTTCTTGGATACTTATTGCCTATTGTGCCTTGGTGCACAAGAAACTTGCTAGTCATTGGGAGCACCTTCCCGCCTGGGACCAGGCGCGCTCTCTGGTTGCTATCTTACGACGAATTGTTCTCCTATCCGGCTGATATTCTGACCCCTGCTCGCTGGTTGAGCTCCGGTTTTACCGCAATTTTCAGAGCACGGTTTCAGGCTTTATCGACCAATATTCAACGGCTAGTTGGAGAAAACGGCATCGTTTTCTTGGGTCCTTTTATGGCCTTAGGGGCTCATCGTCTATGGAAGCAGCCGCTCGTCCGACTGGCGGTAATCTACCTGGTGGTGCTGTTAGGCGTGATGAGCATTATTTTTCCCTATGCTGGTTCCTTCGGGGGCTTCTTTCACTCCAGCGCAGCGTTAATACCGGTCTCGTTGGTCCTGGCGCCGGTTGGCCTCGATACTGCTATCGCTTGGGGGGCGAGGAAAAGAGGTTGGAACCTACGGGAGGCAAAGGTAATCCTTGGAGCCGGCGCAGTGGCGCTGGTGGGTATTTTAACCGCCGGTCTAGTTTGGACCAGGGTTATTGGTCCAACGCCAAGCGAACCACGATGGGATTACTCCCTGCGTACATATCAGGAAGTCGGGGAGCTTTTATGCCAGTTAGATGACTCTCCAGATGTGGTGGCAATTAACAACCCGCCAGGCTTCTACCTAGCCACAAGTATGGAATCGGTGGTCATCCCCAATGGTCCGGTAGAGTCGCTATGGCAAGTTGTCCAGCGTTATCGTGTGGACTGGGTGGTTCTTGATGCCAATCGGCCAGCAGATTTGGCGGCGTTGTACAACGCGCCTGAATCGGTAGCTTGGCTTGAGTTGGCTGCCACGCTGCAAGACTCAGATGGTCGAGATATTTATCTGTTGAAGGTTTCCTTGGAGACATCCCAGCCATGAAATGCGTCGGGTTGGATACTGTTGCGGGGCGAGTACTTTTACTCGTCGCACTAACCTGCCTATCTGCAGGGGGCTTCTTATGGATCAGCGCGCACACATATGGCTTAGGCTTCCCGCTAGACGACGCCTGGATCCACCAAACCTACGCTCGTAATTTAGCAGAGCGAGGCGAATGGGCGTTTGTGCCCGGTCAACTAAGTGCCGGGTCAACTGCGCCGCTTTGGACTGGAGCACTAACCGTGGGAAATTGGCTGGGGATCGAGATCAAAGCATGGAGCTATTTCCTCGGAGGGGTACTTCTAGCGACAACGGCATGGTTTTGTGGTCAGTGGATTGCTCTTCGAGGCTCTAATATGTGGTGTTGGAAATTGTGGGTTGGGGCGCTGATCATAGCTGAATGGCATTTGGTTTGGGCGGCTGTATCAGGCATGGAGATCTTAGCACTAACCTTGGTAGTCGTGCTGGTCCTCGCGTGGCTTGAATCTCCAAAATGGAGTGCGTTGGGAATAGGTGCGCTGATCGGCTTGGGGGTATGGATCCGTCCTGATGCCCTCTCCCTTCTCTTGCCAGTTGCCTGGCACACTTTCTTCCAACATCGCCATCAACTCCGCCAAGCGATAGCTACTCTGGCTATTGTTGGAGCGGGGGCGGTGATCTTGATCGTTCCCTATTTGATATTCAATCACGTCTTAGCAGGTGCTTGGTGGCCAAGCACTTTTTACGCTAAGCAAGCGGAGTATATGGTTCATAGGTCGGTTCCACTCCTCTTTCGCTTGGTTGATCAGCTCACATCTCCGCTTATTGGTGTAGGAGTGGTGTTGGTCCCCGGGATAATTATCACGTCGGTCTTAGCAATGTCCCAGGGCGCATGGAGGCGGCTTGCGCCGATAATTTGGGCATTGTCATACATGGGGTTATATGCGATGCTGCTGCCGGTTAACTATCAGCATGGTCGTTATGCAATGCCAACCATCCCAATTGTGCTCGTCTTGGGCTTGGAGGGTCTACAAATTAGTGTTTGGCCGGTGGCTAAAAATATGTTACGGAGGGTCATTTCACGCGTATGGTTGTACACTATACCTGTGCTTGCATTTACATTCTGGTTGCTTGGTAGCCGTTCATATGCTCAGGATGTCGCCATCATCGAGACCGAGATGGTAGCTGCCGCGCGCTGGATCTCGGTCAATACTGATGCGGGGGCTTTGGTGGCAGCTCATGACATTGGCGCTTTAGGTTACTTCGGTGAAAGGCCTTTAGTCGATATGGCCGGGTTGGTTTCTCCAGAGGTGATTCCAATCCTGCGCGACCAAGTCGCGTTGTCAAAGCTTCTAGATTCCAGAGGGGCAGAGTACCTGATGACATTCCCTGGATGGTATCCATGGCTTGTAGAACGGGCATATCCGATATATTCCACACATGCTCCATTTAGCATTGAAGCGGGTGGAGAGAACATGGTGATCTATAACTGGCGCCAAGAAGTGTTTGCCCCATGAACACTGAATGTGCTATACTCGCCGCTGTCGTAGTAGGGGTGGAAAAATTATGGAAAAGATAGGGCTTATCATTGTCGACGATCATCCCCTCTTTCGCGAAGGAGTGCGCAACGTTCTCGACGCAGAAGAGGATCTAGAAGTGCTAGCCGAGGCCATGAGTGGTGATCAGGCTCTGCAACTTGTTCGTGAGCTAAGGCCATGTGTGGCGCTGGTGGATGTCAATCTGCCCAACATGAATGGCATGCAGGTTACCCGCCAAATTTTGGCTGAACGGCTAAACACCGCAGTCGTTTTGGTCACAGCATATGATGACGTTGAGCAGGTGTTACACGCATTTCGGGCGGGGGCGGCGGCCTATTGTTCGAAGGATGTCGAAGCAGGTAAATTAGTGGACGTGATTCGACATGTTGCTCGTGGTTTCTATGTCGTTGGCGACCAGGTCTTTGACGCGGAAGGTCTCGAACAATGGCTCTCGCGTGGGGTGGAGACTATACGTCGCCCTCATCTCGATGGCGACGTGGAAGCCTTCACACCGCTCTCTCCCCGGGAGATGGAAATCCTTCAGTATGTCACCCGGGGCATGTCCAACAAGGAGATCGCTGCCCGCTTAGGTATCAGCCATCAGACGGTGAAGAATCATATGACGTCAATCCTGCACAAGTTGGACGTTGAAGATCGCACCCAAGCCGCGGTGTACGCCTTACGCCATGGCTGGGTACGTTTACAGGACACACGAAAAAAATAAATCGGAGGTGCCATGATTGAAGCTGATGCTGGCGGGGAACTAAGCCAGCTTGAAGCTTTCATTGAGTTCAACCGCACCGAACTTGAACAGGTGCGCACTGAGATGACTGAGATAGGCATGCTGGTGGAGCAGAGTCAGGGTGAGGTTGACAAGCTAGCAAAACGCAATGCCTCAATTACCGCCCATCTCCATCAAATTCAAGCGCATTTCGACTCTATGCCTAGGGATGATATCCGCTCAACCTATGAGGCATTCCAAGACGCACAGCAGCGTCTTTTCACTATGCGCGGACAGCTCGAGAAACTTCAGAGTGATGAAGTCCATCTCAATCGTTATGAAAAGTTCTTAGTAAAAACATTGCAACTCTTGGAAGGTCGATCTTCGCTAGACATCGCTGACCAAACAGGCGGTAGCGACAGGATCATACAAGAGATTATTGAAGCTCAGGAGAATGAAAGGCGGAAGATTTCCCGTCAGATTCATGATGGTCCGGCGCAGGCATTAGCAAATTTCATTCTACATACAGAAATTGCTTATCGCCTGTTCGATACCGATCAGGATCGAGCGCGCGAAGAGCTTGTCAGTTTAAAAGCCGCAGCAACTTCGGCTTTCTCCCAAGTGCGGGATTTCATCTTTGACCTACGGCCTATGATGTTAGATGACCTTGGTATGGTGCCCACTGTCCGACGCTACTCTGAAGCTTTCAAGGAAAAAACTGGTCTGGATATCAACTTGGTGATCACAGGTACTGAGCGCCGGCTAGAACCTCATCGTGAAGTTCTAACTTTCCGCGCCATTCAGAGTCTCCTCAGAAATGTACGTGATCATGCCCAAGCAACGCAAGTCAAGATCATGTTGGATATAGGCGAGCATGTTTTGCGGATCTCAGTAGAGGACAATGGAAAGGGATTTGATACGGAGACTATTTCAGGGGAAGCGGCAGAAAAATATAGCCTACCAATCTTGCGGGAACGGATCGAGATGGTAGGTGGGTCCTTGGAATTGGAAAGTGCAGCAGGTGAAGGGACCAGAATAGCCTTCACTATTCCGACGGGCGAATAATCGAGATAACTTAGGTGTGAATAAGCTAAAACTGCCTAATGTATTACACCTAAACCCTACTAATTGAGACTTGAATGCGACCTAAGTTATGGGGGAGCGTAGATAACATCCTCATTAAAACAGGTTTATGCTCCAACGATGTGACCACGTCGATAAAGTGTCGGGGATATTCAGAAAATAGGGGATGTAGCTTATAAAACCCAATTGACACTGGCAAATATGTCCATAAATGAGCGGATTCTGTATCGGAAATAGGTCCTATTGAATCTTACCTTTGCTAAGCTTATAATGGATTATGTCTGGGTAAAACCGGGCAATCTATTGCAGAAGGGAGGTGAAAGGAATGCTATACGCACCGAAGGAAAGAGGTCAAGGGCTTGTCGAGTATGCGTTGATTCTTGTTTTAGTCGCTGTCGTCGTGATCGTTATTTTGGCGCTACTCGGGCCCGCCATCGGCAATGTATTCAGCAATATTATCAGCAACATCTAGTTAGCCGATGGCGTTGAGGAAAGGGCAACGTATCGACCGTTTTGTATGCCCGTGGGAGCCCTATCATTGATAGGGCTCCTTATCACCTGAGTTTACGATTTAAAATTGACGCCCTTCAGCGTCTAACTTGACTTTTAATGTGGAAAAAGTATTATACGCACGAAGTAAGATTAGCTAACTAAATCGAACCGTTATAAAGGAGGTTCCATGCGCCGAGGCCGCATTTTCATTCTACTAGCCCTGGTCATCATCTTGGGAGTTGCAGCCGCTTATCTATTACTTGGTCGTCCCTCAGAGGAAGCAGAACCAATGCCGACACCTGAAGAAGGGTATATTCCCTCTGATATGGTGTTGGTAGTAGTGGCGGCACAGAACATCGCCCGGGGCTCGGAAATCCCCAGGGACGCTATCGTCCTTCAGCAAATGCCCGCAGACCTTGTAGTAGAGACCTGGATTGCTGGCACTGATGAGGTGGGACTCATTGATCAGGTCTCGGAGCATCGCGCGAGGATAGACATCGATCGAGGGATTCCGGTGACAACCGCGATGATCACCGAGAAGGCGGGTGATTTGCTTGGGATAGGCTCCGACGCTTCGATTGCTATCGAACCGGGCTACACTGCGATCGCGATTCCGATGAGTCGTCTCTCCGGCATAGCCTATGCACTCCGTGATGGAGACACAGTAGATGTGCTAATCACCATGCTGATGATCGATCTCGACATGGATTTCCAAACCGCGCTTCCCAATCTGTCCACAGTTGTGGTCGGTTCAGGTGGTACAGGAGAATTTCCTGCCACTTCTCTTACAGTGGGGTTCCCCGATTTTATTGGGAGGATTGAAAGAGATCCAGAACTTGACGAGCTCGTTCACATTATCCCCCAGGAGAGCCAACGACCCCGTTTGATGACCCAGCGATTGGTCGAAGCAGCGACTGTCTTGCATGTTGGGACATTCCCACTAGAAGAGGTTGTTGGTGATGAGATAGATGCTGCTGCAGCGGACCAAGGCATCGGCGCTCCGCCACCTCAACAGGTTGAAGGTGAACCAGTTCCACCTCCACCGCCGGATATCATTACCTTGATCGTCACTCCTCAGGACGCTCTGGCATTGAACTGGGCGATGAAAGCCGGTGCTGATCTGGTGCTAACCTTGCGGGCACCGGGTGATACCACAAGCATAGAAACCATTACGGTGACACTGCAATATCTCATCGAGAATTACGATATCACAGTTCCTGTTAAACTCCCTTATGGTTTGGAACCTGCACTGGGGAGTCCCATCGTACCGGTATTGCCGAACGATGCTACGACGCCGCAAGAGCAGTAATGTAAATATCTTTTAGTGAAATACGGAGGGTTGAATGTCGGAAAACGCGGACGATGTCATCCGCGTACTAATTGTTGACGACATCGCTGAAACACGCGAGAACCTACGCAAGCTGCTGCAATTTGAACCGGATATCGAGGTCGTAGGCGCTGCTCGCACGGGCCAAGAGGCGATCGAGTTGGCGCGCGAAACCGAGCCGGATGTCGTCCTGATGGATATAAACATGCCGGATATGGATGGCATCACGGCTACAGAAGAGCTTAAGCGTGATGTTCGATTTGCTCAAATTATCATTCTCTCTGTGCAGAGTGAGTCCGACTATTTGCGGCGAGCGATGCGGGCTGGCGCCAGTGACTTCATTGCTAAGCCTCCTTCCGGTGATGAGTTGATCGGAACGATCCGATCGCTCGCAAAAGATGCTAGAAGGATAAAGGATGAAATGGCCAGGTTGGAGGGGACTGGTCCTCTTCGGCCTCAGCCGGAAAGAATTGGACCGGAAGGCAAAATCCTGGCAGTCTATAGCGCTAAGGGTGGTGTGGGTTGTACGATGATTGCCACGAACTTGGCTGTCGGCTTGGACACGGCTAATACACCAACGGTTCTGGTAGACGCGGCTTTACAATTTGGGGATGTGGCGGTCTCTCTCAACCTACAGGTAAAAAATAGTTTTGTCGATCTTGCATCCCGTGCAGAAGAGCTCGATGCTGATATTGTCGAGGATGTTCTTCTACAACACGAGTGCGGGTTACGTGTGTTAGCCGCCCCACCTAGACCAGAGATGGCTGACGAAGTACATGCGGAACAGGTCCGAAACGTGTTGGAGCATCTAAAGCAGCATTTTGCCTATGTGATTGTGGATACTAGCTCGACTATGGACGACATCACCCTTACCATCCTAGACTTGGCTGACCTGCTGATAGCTGTAGCGACGCCTGAGATTCCTGCTATCAAGGATGCACGCTTGCTCTTCGATTTGCTGGGTGTGCTGGAGTTTCCCAAGGAGCATATCTTTTTTGTCTTGAATAAGATGGACAGGAAGTCCGGTATTACAGCAGCGGCGATCACCGAGAACCTCAAATACACTGTGGATGGTGAAATCCCGGATGACGAGCGCGCGGTCACCACCTCAGTGAACCGAGGTGTACCACTCTTGTTAGCTGACAAGGGGCAACCTTCGGCGAAAGGTATTCTTGACCTTCTTGGCTCTATCAAGCAGCGGCTTGTGGAGGAAGTTACAGTGGGTAACGAAGAACGAGAACCTGAGCGACCTCGGTTGTTCAGTCGTTAAGGGTTGGTTGTGAAAATCTTGTAACGGGTAAGGAGGCTGGATTGTGTCGCTGCTCAAACGTATTGAACAAGGTCAGACTCAGGATGCAGCCGTCTCGAAAGAGACGCCTGCTAGCGTAGGCACCTCGCGCCTGGGTCAGCTGAGGGAGCGTAGGGTCGCTCCAACTGGCTCAGCGCAACGAGATAAATACTACGATCTGAAATCCCTGGTGCAAAACAAACTGCTGGCTGAACTAGATCCGTCGATGGATATCAGCCAGACGGCGGAGGTTCGTCGTACGATTGAGGAGTTGTTTGAAAGTATCTTGGCTGAGGAGAAGATCGTCCTCTCGCGACCTGAACGGCGAAGACTCTTTGAGCAGATTGTGGCCGAAATCCTGGGTCTTGGTCCGATACAATCCTTGCTGGCTGATGCATCGATCACCGAAATCATGGTTAACGGAGCCAAGCAGATCTACATTGAGCGTGGGGGTAAGATCTATCGTGAGCCGCTTTCCTTTGAGAGTGATGATCACCTGATGCGCATCATCGATCGCATCGTTGCCCCACTCGGACGACGAATTGATGAATCGAGCCCATATGTAGATGCTCGTCTTCCCGACGGTTCGCGTGTAAACGCCATTATTCCACCAATTTCACTGGTTGGACCAGTGCTTACGATCCGAAAATTCGCCATTGACCCAATTACTGTACAGCAATTGATCGAATTCGGAACCATCACGCCAGAGGCGGTAGAGTTCCTCAAGGCTTGTGTATTGGCAAGTATAAATATGATCATATCCGGAGGTACGGGTTCCGGAAAAACCACACTGCTCAACATACTTTCCCAGTTCATCCCTGGTGACGAGCGGATTGTCACCATCGAAAACGCGGCTGAACTTCAGCTACGACAGGAACATGTGGTTACGCTAGAGTCTCGCCCGCCTAATATTGAAGGACGGGGTGAGGTCACTATCCAAAATTTGGTTGTCAACTCCCTTCGTATGCGACCTGATCGCATCATCGTCGGCGAGATACGCGCTGAAGAAGCCCTGGATATGCTTCAGGCAATGAATACTGGCCATGAAGGTTCAATGACCACCGCTCACTCCAACAGCCCGCGCGACACCTTG
>JAUWHR010000011.1 GCA_030605795.1 Anaerolineae bacterium
GGCTTCCTCTACCTTGAGTTGAGCATTCATTAGTGGATCTTCAACTTCGCGGTATGTATAGACCTCCACAACTTTATCTATGGTTAACATCTGGTTGGCGTCTAATCGGGCTGTTACATTAATCCCAGGACAACCCGGGCAATCGTTCCCCGTTGAATCATGTGATCCACCGTGCACATTTAAGCGAGTGCTCATCGCCAGTGGTTTTCCAGTATGACGTGTCTTCACCAGCAACCCAGCCTGGTGTTCATCGCTATATTGAGAAAGGGTGTGCAGGTGAAGAAGCCCTTGGTTTTCAACATGGCTGTCGAGCATCACCCGGACATCAACCTGAGCGGGGAAATCAACGGGCGTAATATGAACCCGTAAAACCATCACATGGGGCTCTGCCAAGCTAGGAAACCTCAAAAAGTGTAGATCAACGGCGGAACCATGCTCTAAATGTGTCCAACGCAGACGCCGGTGGAGTACTCCGGTACGCAAATCAAGGAAACGGGAATAATCAGTGATCGAACCCTGATCTAATCGAAAGCGATGCCCGTTCACCCGAATTACAATGGCTGCCCAGTCGGGCACATTGGCTAATTCGGTGAAGACAATCGGTGCATCGTCCCAGAAACCATGCACGAAGGTTGCCTGTTGATCGAAGGGGTATCGTTCTTCTAGAGTGCCACGCGTCCCTAAATAACCGTTGCCCTGGGTAAAAATCGTCTCACGGTAGTGCTGGTATGCGGGGATGAACTCGGGTTCACCTACTCTCCAGGTTGCAGCGTAAGATAGATCTTCAAAAGTGACATTCTCGAGATCGGGTAAGACCAGATCCGCAGCCGCGATACGCTCACCAAGTCCCAGACCAACGACAACCATGCCTGCCGAATGGGCAGCTTCAATTCCAGAAGCCGTGTCTTCAACGACCAAACAACGGCACGGGGGAACTCCAAGCTGGTGGGCAGTGTAAAGGAATAAATCAGGGGCGGGTTTTTGACCGGTGACACTGCTTCCATCTACGAGAATGTCGATCTTGTCACGAATTTTCAAACGATCTACAACGGAAGGGGCATTACGGCTGGCAGAGGCGATGGCGACTTTTACCTCTTTACATTCTAGTTCTACCAATAGTTTTCTTACACCGGGGAGCAAATCGTCCACCGTGATTGAACTGAGCAACTGTTCGTAGTACCTATTCTTGCGAGCTATCATCTCCTCAGCCTGGAATTCAGTCACCTGGCGGTTCCCAAGGAGGAATTCCAGAGACTTGCGACGGGAGACACCATGCAGCTTCTCGTTGTCCGACGGTGAAAATGGGATTCCTTCCTCGTCTGCCAAACGCTTCCAGGACTGGAAGTGAAAATCGTCGCTGTCGGTGATGACACCATCCAGATCAAAGATTATGGCCTCAATATAGGGGGGCACTTTCGTTCTCTGATTAATGTTGTTTAAATCCCAAACTCGAACCACGGATGATTAATTCTGGGGTGAGCATTATTTGCCGTTCTTCTGGCTTTTTACCGCTTAAGATATCGACCAAGAGTTTGATGGTGATTTGGCCCACTTCATCAATAGGTTGCCGGAGGGAGGTAAGTCCAGGAGAGAGGCATTGGACAAACGGCGAATCATCGAATCCCGTGATGCCAACTTCACTCCCGATGATGAATCCACGATCTGTCACCGCACGCATCGCCCCAATGGCTAAGCTATCTACGATAGTTACGATACCTGTTGGACGGCGTGTTTCGGGCAAGTCAAGCAGGGTGTTGGTTGCCTGATAGCCAAATTCGATGGTACCTTCACTCCTCAGGATCCAATCCTGATCTATTTGGATGCCAGCTTTCTGCATTGCTTCCAAGTAGCCATTCAAGCGAGCTTTTCCGACGCGAGAATTGGGCGGCCAAGCCAAGGCGGCGATGCGCTTGTGGCCTTGTTCCACCAGATGGCTGGTCGCCATACGCAGTCCGGCCCGACCATCTACATCTACATAGAAGAATTCCCATTCTGGATTCGAACTACCGAAGGCGACGAAAGGGAAATCTAATTCCAAGAGCAATTCAACGCGAGGGTCATCATAGATAAGATCGGAGAGTATAAATCCATCGATCCTATTTGTCCTGATTAGATCGCGGTAAGCGGTAAGCATATCGTCCTGGATACAATAGGGGAAGAGCAAGATATGGTAATTGGACTGTTCTGCAGCTTGAACAATACTTCGGAGGAATTGTTCGAGGATAGGATTAACTCTGCTCTGAAAGTTGGGTTTCCAGGAATAACCAATCAACAGGCTGGTTTTGGTGCGAAGACTGCGCCCGGCAGTGTTAGGTTTGTAGCCCAGTTCGGCAACGGCAGCCTCGATGCGAGCGCGCGTATCTGGGCTAACTTTAATCTCATCGCGTAACAGCTTAGAGACAGTCTGATAGCTAACACCAGCGCGTCTGGCGACGTCTTTTAAGGTGATTCCCTTAGGCAAGTGTTTATCCTCTCAGGGAACAACTGCATATCATTCTAAGGACGAACGTTCGCACGAACGTTCGCTTATGTTACACCAAAACATTTTTTTGTCAAGTAAATAAATTACCCTGTCATTTGAAATTGGAAAGTGCATTCGACCCACCGCTGGTCTCTCTCTGCTCAAGAGATGGACCTTAATTACCTCGGGGCCGATTCCTGGAAATTAGAACGACTTCTCTAAGAACAATGCTCGCTGCCCCAGCAGCAAGCATCGAGAAGACAATCAGCATCGGACCATACCAATAAACAGCTGTCGCGCCGAGCGCACAACCAATAAGAGGCCAGACGAAGATGTGGAAAAATCCTGTTTCAGTCGCCTCATTGAAATGCTCAATTATCCTGATGCCGGTTGTGAAACCCGAAGCCGTTACAACAGGAGCCAACAACCAAAGAATGCCCTCAGCGATCTGACTGCCCGACTTAGATACCAATAAGAAAGCTGCCATTCATAAAAAATAAGTAATGCCACCACAAATCAAAGAAATGGTTACTCTAACCAAGATGTACTTAATGAATCTGATAACTAGAGAGAGGATTCTTATCATAGCTAATATGTTCGAAAAGGTTAATGTACACGGTTTCCATCTTGAGCCGAATATTATTTCGGGAGCTGTGCTAGAAACCCCGATTGAATTATCTGGCGCGCCAAACGATCGTCCGCTCCAGCGAGGCGCACATTACATTTCACCCAAAGAGACCTTTTCTACGGACGGCTGGTTTACAAAAGACATGTATTTGAGGCTTTGGTATCAATGGATTGGCATTCGACCTATGACGGTGTATAGGCAGTAGCGCCCTTCTACCGCGCAAATTTAACCCTGAGTCTTTCGGTTGCATGCAGGACGGGTTGCACTCAAGGCACTACCGCTTTGTATTTGCATCCTGAGCCGAAGTCGTAGGTCATCCAGAGTGGAGGTCCGAGCTTCAATCAGGCCGAAATCGAATTGCATCCTGAGCGGAGGACTGAGCGAAGCTCAGACCGAAGTCGAATTGCATCCTGAGCGGAGGACTGAGCGAAGCTCAGACCGAAGTCGAAGGATGGCCAACTATACCGTTTAGGATTGACCAAGCACTAGAAGCCCGGCCGAAAAGTTCGCGATTTTAACTCATTCATGCTATACGCCTCTTTGAGTAATGGAAGGGGTGCTCGATGCTCGGGAAAAGATCGCAGCAGCAGGGAATGTTCCAAGCCGATCATCTCTACCTGGATTTCGTGGGTGCAGATACGTTCTACGGTTTTTTGGCCAGACACCGGACGGAACTCTTTCGGGACGAAGACTTTGCCATGCTTTATTGCCGGGACCTTCGGCGGTTGCATCAGCCTCCCGCCCAATCTCTTGGTGAGTGCCTTGTTGCCCTGGTCAGGATCTTCGACTGCAAGCGCATGATCGGGTTTCGGATGCGGAGGCGAAAGCGCGTGCAGACTACGACATGCGCTGGGTATTGAATTGGACAAGAGTCCCTTCGCCAAGAGCACACTCCAGCTTTTCCGGGCACAGTTGATTCTTCATCAACAAGTGCGATCGATCTTTCAACAGAGCTTGGACCTCCGGTGCCCGTGATACCGGCTACCTGAAAGACCGCAAGATGAAGGTGGCGTTGGACACGACCTTCATCCTGGGCCGGGGAGCGGTGAAGGACACCTTCAACCTGCTGGCAGATGGGATCAAGAAGCTGATCTGGACCCTGGGCAAGAGGATCGAGCGGATTAAGCCGAAAGTATGGGCCCGAGAACATGGCCTTGGTCGCTACTTTGGATCGAGCATCAAAGGCCATACTGAGATTGATTGGGACGAATAAGAGGCTCGGCGGGCGTTTCAGTCGCTCAGTTCAATGATATCGGCTATGCTCATCCCGTCGGCGATGCACATTGTGGCCAGCTAAACTGAAAGTCTCAGTGCATATTCTCATTGATGATCTGCAGAACTAGCCAAACTTATGGTGCACCTGAGGGTGCAACCCAGTTCGATTGCCCCGCTGGTGACGTTAGCGAAGATGGTCTCTTCATCCATCCTCAGTCGATTGATGGCGACCAATGATCGTGATGCAAAATCTCGTAGGGCTCTTTGAGGCCGATGCTGTGCAGCGAAATACCGCGACAAGAGCCCTAATAGACATTAATGATGATCACCCGGCTGATGGCGTAGCCCGTGGTTGACCCTCTCTATTCAGTTGTCTTTATTAACCCAGTTTCTACTCGTTTCGAGACTTACTGCTCTGCCTGCTTCTTGAGTTCTTCTTCCAGCAAAACACGGCGTAAGACCTTGCCCACCAATGTCTTGGGCAGTTCATCACGGAATTCGACAAACTTGGGCACTTTGTAGGGAGCCAGATTTTCCTTACAGAAGTCGATGAATTCTTCCTTAGTAGCCGTTTCGCCCTGTTTGAGAACGATGTAGATTTTGACCCGTTCACCCTTGCCCGGCACCGGGACACCAACCGCGGCAGCTTCTAACACCTTGGGGTGCTCGTAGAGTAGTTTATCGATCTCAACCGGATAGATGTTATAGCCGCCCGCACCCAGGATCATGTCCTTCTTACGGTCTACGATTTGAAAGTAGCCGTCCTCATCCATGCTGGCCAGGTCACCGGTGTAGAGCCAGGGATCGCCACCCTCCGGATCAGACCGGAGGGTATTGGCCGTCTCGGTGGGCTTGTTCCAGTAGCCATTCATGACTTGCGGGCCACGGATACAGAGTTCACCCACCTCGCCGACTCCCAATACCTTCTTGCCTGTATCAGCGTCAACGATCTTGACTTCAGTGTCAGGCCAGGGTAGGCCGATGGTGCCGATGCGATTTTCACCAAAGACGGGGTTGCTATGGGTCACCGGCGTGGCTTCGCTGAGGCCGTAGCCCTCCACTAGCCGGGCGCCAGTCAGTTCCTGGAAACGTTGCTGCACCTCCACCGGCAACGGGGCCGCGCCGCTGATGCAAGCCTTGATGGAGCTAACATCGTACTTGCTTAAATCTGGATGGTTGCTGATGGCGACGTACATGGCCGGCACGCCGGGGTAGTGGGTCGGTTTGTGTTTGGTGATGTTCTTGAGAACGTCTTCTAGGTTGCGCGGGTCTGGGATGAGGAGCAGGGTGGAGGCAACGAGGGTGCCCAGGTTCATACAGGTGGTCATGGCGTAGCTGTGATAGAGCGGCAGCGCGGTCATGGATATATCCTCGGCTTCCTTAGCGTTGAGCCAGACTTTGCATTGGTAGGCGTTAACCAGGATATTCTTGTGGGTCAACTGCGCACCTTTGGAGACCCCGGTAGTTCCGCCGGTATACATGAGTACCGCCGTGTCGTCCCAGTTGTTCTCTATCGGTCGGGGTTTCTCAGACGCCTTGGCCATCAGGTCGGTAAACCAGTAGGTGTTTGCGTCGCCTGAGATGTCCAATTTGTGGCCTTTTTTCTTCTCCAGCAGCAGGGTAAAAAGTAGTTTCGTGAGCGGCGGGAAGTAGGTCTTAATCTTGGCGACGACTACGTGTCGTAGCTTCGTATCAGCCCGGATCTGTTTGATAATGGGATACATGGAGCTCAGGGTGATGATGATTTCAGCGCCGGAATCGTTGAGCTGGTGTTTCATCTCTCGGGCTGTGTAGACAGGATTGCAGGGCACGACGACGCCCCCGATACACAGGATGGCATAGTAGGCGATAGGGAATTGGGGGCAGTTGGGCAAGTAGATGGCTACCCGGTCACCCTTCTTAACGCCTAGCTCCTGCAGTGCAGCGGCAAAGCGATTTACCGCCGCATTGTGTTCCCGGTAGGAGATTTTGTTGTTCATAAAAATCATGGCCGGGAAGTCTGGATGCCTGCGCACGGTCTCCTCCAAAGCCTCAGGCAACGTGATTTTCGGATAATCAATGTGCTCTGGTACATGCGGCTCGTAGAATTTGAGCCAGGGCTTTTCCTTGAACATGGTGCTCCTCCTCATTCACTTGAGCTGTGAGGGTCGATTTCCGGAAATCTGGATTACTTCTCTGGGAACAATGCTCGCTGCCCCAACTATCCAGTAGTAGTCATTCGTCTAGGCTACACAGCAGCTCGAGCCTTGTCTAAATCATCGGCGCCTATGACCAACCTAGTATTCGTCGCCAGGTAAACCAGTTCAATATTAACCCCAGCGTTGGCTAAGCTCCGGGCAACATCTCCAACGACGCCCGGCCGGTCTTCGACTTCCATGATCAGAACTTCCCGCTCATCGGAGACTTCTATTCCGCTCGCTTCGAGCGCGCGGCGGGCTCCATCCACATCCTCAACCAGTATATGGATCGCGGTCTCATCTTGGCAGTGAACGCCACATATGCCATCAATGTTGATACCCGCCCTCCCCAATGCCTCTCCCATGTCGGCTAAAGTACCCGGGCGATCTTTTAATACAACCGTCAAGTCTTTGGCCATGATTCTCCTCCCTTGGTCTAGTTTAAAATTTCTGAGCCTTTTTCGCAGATAGCTTCCCTCCTTCCACAGCTATAATCGTATTCCTTATAGATTACCTCCTCTCGATCCCATCTTGCCTGAAATTGACCGCGGTGCAGTAATTCAGCAAATATCAATCTGAGCCATATGCCGCGTAACACAGCGAGATGCGAAGTCACGCGTACTTTGCGGGGAGCAGCCCGCTTTCAACCACAGCATGGAATTCAAGCCTTGCACAAACTCGACTGAATCTCGGGTCCGCCCCATTGAGAGGCTTTGTAAGAAGTCGATAAAAAGATTAATGGTGGGGGAAAAAATCAAGAATGATCCCATTATAAGTGTGTGAACCTGTAAATCGGTTATTTTTCGATTCATTTCAAGGGCTCCACCCCGCCGTCTCTTGAAAATTCGGACTTTTGCAAAGTCTGTTGAGATGTTAAGCAGCCCGGAAGAGTATAAATCGGTAAGCGGGAACCCTTGCTATTAGAAACTCAAAGTAAATTGGTTTATATAACCAGTATACACAAAAACGCCGTGAGATAAAACGTCTCATCCAATAAGGCACTGAGTTTGTTGTACCCTTAGAGGTGCCTCAACGGCAGCTGTTTCAACCATTACGTTATTGGGGAAGAGAATTCGATCAAGATATTGATATCACTCCACATTTTCGGAGGAGGCTGTAGTGATTTGTGCAATTCCAATAGGTTGAAGGCCAAGCTATTTTGAAATCTCTGGTTCAATTACGCTCACCGTCGCACCAGTATCGATCATAGCCTTCGCGGAAACAGGTTCAGGAAATTTATCGCCACCTATTTTGATAGCTTCCTCCATAGGCGGTCCAATCCAAACTCGAATTTCAACCATCGGGCCAATAGCCTGTAAATTTGGTAGTTGAGTCGTGAAGGAAGGCATTTTATATTGCCAGAAGATTTGAAACGAAATTAAGAGGCGCTTCGACCTTTACGGCGTGTTTAATAAGGAATGGAACTTTTCCTAATTCTCGGTACTCCCAACTAATAGCATCCATTTGAGAATCAAAAGCCTCCAAAATTTTGTCTTCATTGATTAATACAAATTTACCCTCATGTGACCCTAATATGCTTTCGAAATTCTCACGATATGTTTTAAGTTCTTTAATTAACAGCTCGGTCCTCTCCTATTCCCTCCAAATCATTCAATTGTCGTAATCTATACTCGCATAATGGAAGTTAACAGTCAAGCCTAATTTTAAACCAACAAATTTATTAATTTTTTTATGGGCTGCCTAACATGTTATTCCACGTCCCCTAAGCTGAATAAAGTAGTTCATCCATTCACGGAAGTATCCTCAACGTTTAATGTAATTTCCTCCTATGAGTGCACTGAAAAAAAACCCTCGAGGAGCGGGAAGGGGTATATGTGGGGGTGCGGGAATGATGGTATAAGACGAAATCGTTTAGCACGAGGATGTCCCCGACATCCTTGTACTAACCCTTTGACATAAACATTAATGCGCTTTACACGCCGAATCTCAGCGTTCGATCCACATCGCGACATGTTGTGGTACGCCTATCGGTGAGGGAATATAACCCTTCACGTACGGTTTCCACACGCCGTATCGAGGTCTTGAGTGGTTCAGGAATAAAGCCGGAGCGTCGTCAAGCAGCAGCTGCTCCGCTTCCTGGTAGAGCACCAGGCGTCGCTCGATGTCGGATTCTACCCGGGCTTGCTCGACCAGCGCGTCATAATCCGGGTTGTTGTAATAGGCGTGGTTCTGGGCCGAGCCGCTGTGGAAGAGCACATCGAGGAAATTCTCCGGATCGGGGTAGTCCGCACACCAGCCCTCCTTAAGCAACTGCCCATAAATCCCGGCGTCGATTTGGTCATGGTAGCTATCCCAGTCGATCCCTTCCACCGTAATGGTCACGCCCAATATCTCCTCCCATGTGTCGACCAGAAAAGCTGCGGCTGGGGAGTAGCTGCCGCCAGAAGTAGGCAAGGTCCAAACGATGGGGGGCGGCTCCTGAGAACCATCGTAATAAGGCGACCCGGCGAGTAACTCTCTTGCCAGATCCGGGTCGTAAGCCGGCGGCGCCACCTCATCGCTGTACCCAGGCATCCCCGGAGGAAGTACACCCCTCCCAACCGCAGCCTCACTATTGGTGATGGCCTCGACATAGCGCTCTCGATCCACGGCATGGACGAAAGCTCGGCGCACGTCCGGGTCGTCAAAAGGTGGAAGGGCAGTGTTGAAAGTTACATAGTAGGTGCAGAGACCGGTCTCGGTGAAAACGGTTCCGAAAAGGCCGTCTTCTGGATCGGCTGCCCGATCGAGTTGGTCGCGGGTCAGGCCGGCGAGGTCAACCTCCCCATTCTCATACAGGCGCTGGGTATAACCAGCGTAAATGAGGTAAACCACATGCTCCAACCATGGCAGCTCACCGTAGTACCACGGATTCCGCTCGAGGATAAATATCTCTTCCTCGAGGTGCTGCAGGTGACGGAAAGGGCCAGTGCCGTTGGGGTGCGATTCCCAATTGGGCAGAGACACGTTGTAGCGATCGACCACCCAGGCAACGGGATAGGTTAATTTAGCCAGGAAATATGGTACTGCGGCCTTAATGCACACTCGAAGAGTATGCTCGTCCAGCACTTCCACTCCAGCAATCGACTCCGCCCGTCCGTCGTGGTACTCCTCCAATCCAACGATATCTCCCATGTACAGCAGAACGGTCTCAGAGCTGGTTTCGGGATGAGCCGCGCGCTCCCAGCTGAAGAGCACGTCGCTGGCTGTGACCGGACGCCCGTTGTGAAACCGCGCCTGCGGATGCAGGTGAAAGGTGTAACATGTACCACCATCGGTCACCTCCCAGTGCTCCGCCAACGACATACGCACCCGCAATTGCGGGTCAAGGGCGACCAGTCCGCTATAAAGATCGCCGATGATACCGTCTGCGCCGTAGTGGGTCAACGCTGGATCTAGTGTCACCGGCTCACCACTTGAGAGGTACAAAGCCGCCTCACGTCGTACCTCGATCGGCCCCGTCGGATCGATCTGCAGGCTCGATGCCACGAGCTCAAACGCATCGGATACATCATCGTAGATACTCTCGGATGCAAGCAAGGCTAGGTGATAAGCAAGATCACCCTTGAGGACCGAAATCAGGGTCCATCGCTCGGGCTGCGGTTCTGTTTCACCCGAATGGACCACACGACCTGCACGTCGCCATCCTGAAGCGAAGTCCTGCGCTGAATAGCTTTCGTCGAATAGAAGATCGAATCCAGATTTTCCTAACCACTCCACGAGAAACCTTTTATTGACCTCCTCAGCGGAACGCACCCCGCTGGTATCTATCTGCGATAGGGTGATCGTGGCCCCGTTCCTGGGATCGACCATTGTCGCCAGGGTGGTGGAACCGTCCATCTCCTCCACCTCCCACCCCAATGGAGGCTCGACAGAGACGTTGTAGCGACCATGGTAGTACCGAACTGGGTAATATTCAGAGCCTTGATCTTCCGAGGGTACAATAATTGTGGAAGTCGGAGAAGGTCGAGAGGTGGGCTGCGCTAGACTACAGCTAATCACCATAAGCACCGAGGTAAGCAAAATGACAAACCTTCGGTTAGCGGTGCTGGGTCGGAGCATCTCACCCATCTGTGTCATCCTCCATGTATGACCCGATGCGACGCAGCATAAATATCAGTATCAGAAATCCAACCATCATTATCAGCCACAAGCCGAGGAGCAAAGTGAGGTAGGATAGACTCCCTTCGTAACCCTCGGAACCCGCCGGTGTGGGCGCCGTTGAGCCGGCTGGCATTGGTGTGGCAGCAGCAACCGAAGGATCTGAATAAGGCTGGATGGTCGGGAAAACGGTGGGGGTAGGCTCGATCTCCTCCGGTGAAACAGCCATCGGCAGCGCGCCAACCGCATCTCGCCACTCGGCTTCTAATCCGTCAGCATCAAAGCCGTACACCTGGACCAGCGCGTTGTCGTAACGGTAACCAGCCTGAAACACATCCAGCAGATCCAACATTTTCTCCTGCCCGTATGTCTCGATCAAATAAGCCACGATACTATACGACTGTGCGTAAGATAGGTAAGCGCGGTGCGCGTGTTCTGTGAAGCCATCGCTGAGTGAGCGGATGGAGAACAGCAAATCCTCGACGATAGCCTCTTCGAGGATCATCTGGGAGCTTGGATCAAGCTCTCCTTCAGCGTAGACCGCCAAACCCTCATCAAGCCAGGTGGGTAAACCGCTGTAGCAGTGGCTGACTACGTCCCCCACTATGACATGCGCCAGTTCATGGGCTATGGTGTCGAGACCCCAATCAATATTCCTTTCATTGATGCCGATGATGACGATCCCATAGGAGGGGAAAGCCAGCGCCCCTGTCCACCCTGGTTCGAAAAGTACCGCCTCGCGCATGTCTTCGGTAGTGGCGTAGATGTAAATTTGGATCTCGTCCTCTGGTCGGGCGCCAATATCCGCTTCCAGGCGGGTCCGGGAACCTACAGCGGCGTCCATCAGTGTCTGGGCGAAGGTCTCAGAACCAACGTACCAATGCAAGGCGAGGTCATCGACAGTCAATGTTCGCCAGGGGTGAACATCATCTAGCCAGGTCAACCAGCGCGTCTCGGTCCTCACCTCACGGCCGGCGGAGTCCACCAAGCGCCAGCGCCACCAGAGACGAGCGCCAGGGGGTAGCGAACCCGTACGGCGCATGTTCCATGTCCATGAGGTGTTGACCATGACATCGGCCTCAAAGTCTTCTGGGACAACCCGATTAACATCAGCGGTGCATGCTCTCCTAGCCAGGCCATACTCGAGCTCGACCACCTCCACTTCGACATCGCTCTTCGCTTGAAGCGAGAACACAATCTGATCGGGGAAATCGATCTGCACCTCTGCCGCTAAAACCTCCAAACCCACACCCTGCCCACGCACGAACGCCAGGCTGCAGGTTGCCAGGATCGTAATCCAAATCCGTCGATGCATGGTCTCTCCACGTAACTAAGGCAGGATGGTGTAGAAGAAGTGTAGCATATGGAAAAGTTCCAAGGCTGATCAGAATCGAATGTAGGGGTACAGCATGCGGTACCCCTACTAGATGTCATGTCGTGGGAGGCGTTGAATAAAGCGACACCCGCCCCACAGAAATCCCGACCATGAACATCCGCGTCCATAGCTTAAAGATCTGATGATATTACTAGGAGAGCGCTTTAGCGCCTTCGAACAACGAACCCGATGATTCACCGATGGGATAAAGGATCAGGGGACTACTTGGTACTTGTAAGGCGCCGGCTGCCAGGTGTGGCGCGCGGTGCCGATTACCACCAGCACCGCCTCATCATACGCCCCACCCAAATTTAGTCGAACCTCGGCATGGCGCGAATCGTCGAGGTTGATCTCAGTCAACCGGGTCTCCGAACCAAGCTCCACCAGGAGCAGCCGATAAGTCTGTGGCAACCGGTTATATAGACGGGCGAAACCTTCCGCCTCCCACCTCCCATCGTCCATCTCAAACCCCTCGCTGTAACCGAGGGCTTCGATCGAGAGATCATCCAGCAACAATCCCTCCCCGTTCACCGCGGCGTCGGTGACGTATTCAAAACGCAGGGTCACCTCTTTTCCAGCGTAGTCCGATAGGTCAACCGTCTCTAGGATCCAGGCTGGGGCGACCCTGCCACCGCTGGAGCCAGTGTAGGCCCATCCATAGGAATTCCCGGAGGGGTTCTCATCAGTACCTGAGGGGGTTTTCAAAATCTGCCAGGTTTCGCCCCCGTCAGTTGACACCTCCAGGTAGACGTAATCCCAGCCCTCCTCGATGTCATACCACACCCAATAATCGAAGTTGACCGGACCCTCGACCTCTCGCAGGTCAAAGGCTCTTGTGAGGGTCATGTCTGATTCGTTACCCCGATTGGTCCAGAAAGCGAAATCCCCGCCATGCGGCTCGGTAGGTACCACTGGAGCGCTCGATTGACCATCGAAGATCAGGGTGTAGTCCCCGCGGCAATGGAAGCGGATGTAATCTATGCCATACTGGCTTACCTCACGGCTCTGCTCCCCGATCGGGCATTTACCAAACTCATCGACTGATACAGGCGAGGGCGGCTTGTACGAATGAAAGGCGTAGCGCCCATCGCCAACGGTGGCGTCCTTGAGCAGGAGTGCTGCTGCCCAGTCTTGGTACACGTCGTCAGCCGTGATCGGCTCACCGGTCTCGTCGTCTACCAAACCTAGCGATTCCAAAGTCTGATCCACCGAATCAAGACCATTGATTGGATTGGCCACCAACGCTTGAGTTGCATCGGATCCAAATCTGTCCAGGAAATAGGACATAAACAGGAACGCCTGTCCGTAATGCCCACCGCTTTCTTCTCCTTCGTAGGACCAGTTGTATAGCGTAACGTCGGGATTGAGGGCGAAAATGTAGTCAGCGCCGCCAACACCATGACCATTCAGTTGAGCGGCCAAATCGGCGAACCCTTCGTCCAACCAGGTGTCCTCGTTGCGGTCGAGAGCCCAGTGGATCATGTGCTGAAACTCATGCGCCAGCACGGTATATGCGAATGCCTCCCCCAACTTGACGTTATCTGCGCTCAGGTAAAACATCTCGTGCCCATTGGAATACCCGTGAACCAGTGGTGAGAACTCATCGACCGATGAAAAGTATCCTGCAGTTGAAAATCCGAGGCCGCGAGCGTAGAGGATGTAAATGTGGGGATCGCCGTCCACGCCTGGCGTCCACTCGCTACCGAAGAATGCGCGATTGGTCGGGTAGGTCTGGCACTCGAAGTCATCCACCAACGCCACAACATCGTTCAGATCATATTTCACTCCCTGCTCGATCCAGAAGTACACGTGCTCGGTGGCATAAACCAACTCGGCCTGAACCTGGAAGTTTATGTTTTTATCATTGTCACTAGCCCAGAAAGACTGGACTGATCCCACAGGTATCGGATCAGCGCTTTCAACCAACACCCTGGGGATATCGGAGAGCCCCCGGAAACGTTTGGCTAGCTCAATCGGATCATTTACTGGCACTTCGATGCTCGATAACAGGCGCAAGGTCTGCTCCGCCGGATTATATTCGGAGGTTGACTCAGTTGGTTGGGTAGTTGGTGTCGTTTCTGGCGTTGTTTCACCCGTTGGTATAGGCGTTGGCTCATCCGTCGGTGTAGGCAGGATTTCCCTGGCCGACTCCAGGGCATCGCCAATCGCGGAAATAAAATCGGATACGAAATAAGTCGTTCCCACGCACAAACAAGCCACAATCAGGCACAGAGCCATCACGCTCACAAGACCGATGAGTAACCACTTGGTCATTGATTCACGATCCACACTCATCTACCGCCTCCGGATGAAAACGTACAGAGGAACATAAAATGACCCAACTGAAAAAAGGTCAACCGCGAGAAGAGGACCGGTATACGTGGGGGTGTGGGCTACGCCCGCACCCCCACGTATACCCCTCCCCACTCCTCAAGGGTAGTTTTTTCAGTATACTCATAAAATAATTGTCAGGGGTGGCTTCGAACCAGCGTCGAATCGTCAGGGCGGATGATTGGAAGCTGGACAGTGAAGCGACTGCCGCGTCCGACAGCGCTCTGAGCCACCAAACGCCCACCGTGCGCTTGTACGATTTCACGCGAGATCGCCAGCCCCAGACCCACGCCCCGGCCTCGCCCCCCAGGCCGGGCTTTATCCAACTGGTAGAAACGTTCGAAAATTCGTGAGAGCTCCTCAGGAGGGATACCGGGGCCAGCATCATCGAAGTGGATGGAGATCCACCCGCCCTCCTTTTCACCCCTTAAGTTCACAACGCCACCTTCAGAACTGTGCTTGACTGCGTTGTCGATCAGGTTGGTAAAAACCTGCGCTAGGCGATCACCGTCGCCGACGATGGGTGGGAAATCAGGCAGGCGGCTTTCTATATGTACTCCTACCTCCTCCGCACGTACACTAAGCCGCTCCACCACGCTCCTGAGCAGCGCACCTAGGTCGACCTGGTGACGTTCAAAGGCCACCTGCCCGGTGTCGATGCGTGCCAGGTCGAGCAAGTCCTCCACCAGCCGCCGTAGGCGATCGGATTCGTCGTAGATCACCCGGGCAGCATGCTGCTGGTCCTCTGGCTTCTGCGCTGTTCCATCCAGGATTGCTTGGGCGAAACCCTGGATCGAGGTCAGCGGCGTCTTCAGTTCGTGGGAGACGTTAGCCACAAAGTCGCGCTGCGCCTGGCGACTGGTTTGAACCCGCCGCACCATTTCGTTGAAAGCCGCCGCCAAGCTTTGGACCTCCTCCGGGCCAGTGAGTGAGAGTTGCTGATCGTACTTCCCAGCGGCGACAGCCTTGGAAGCCCCGGCCATCCTCCTCAACGGCGCCGTAACCCAGTGGGCAATCAGCCAGGCCAGTATGATCGAGAAAAGCAGGGCCACAGAACCAGCAACCAATAATGTACGTAATAGTTCATTCCCTAGTAAGCCCAACGCGCGCAATGTTGGTTGTGGTGCGACTAGAATTATCCAGCGCTGATCGCCTAGCGGGGATGAGACATACAACCACCGATCTACAGGCGTATAACGAAACAACCCCCGAGTATCCGCATTGCTGGCAGCTACCTTGGAAAGGATGTCTAATGGCAGCGGTTCTTCCTCGGGCCGGCTATCGCTCAGCACTTCACCATCTGCTCCTACAAGAAGGGTCCGCGCTTTAACCATCTGGTCCACCCGCTCTATGACCTCTGTCAACCTACCCGGTGGGAGAGTCAGCAAGCCGCGCGCCTCCCGACTGGAGAATTGGGAGATCCAAAAATCCAGGCGGCGGTACTCAATTTGCTGTCCAATGGGATTGGGAGCTTGCAACAGAAAATAGATCAGAAGGAGAGCGATCACAGTCAGCACCAAAACCGTGACCAGCAGATATGTCAGGAAAAGTCGCGACTGCAACGAACGAAACATCGCCTTCTCAGGCCATCAACTTGTAGCCGACGCCGGTCACCGTCTCGATGCGCACAATGCTGCTGCCAGAAAGTCGTTTGCGCACATGAGCGACATGCACATCCACCGTCCGAGTCTGGCCATAGAAGTCGTAACCCCACACCAGATCCAGCAACTGCTCCCGCTTGAGGACGATTCCTTTATGTTCGGCAAAGGTCAGCAGCAAGTCGAACTCCTTAGCCCGTAAGCTGACCGGCTCACCGGCGACGATGACCTCCCGCCGGGATGGATCGATTGTCACATCGCCAACGTGTAATGGGCGATCAGTCACCTGAGGTGTGCGTTCAAGTCGCCGCAGTATGGCTTTCACTCGAGCCACCAACTCGCGTGGGTTGAAAGGCTTAGTCAGGTAATCGTCGGCCCCCAATTCAAGGCCGACGATTTTATCGATGTCGTCATCGCGAGCGGTGAGCATGATGATCGGAACATCCGATTCGGCTCTCGTCTGTCGGCACACCTCAAATCCGTCAACTTCCGGCAGCATGATATCCAGAATCACCAGCGCCGGCTCGAGTTTGCGGATCTTCTCCAACGCCTGAGCGCCATCGGTGGCGGCCTCCACCCGAAAGCCCTCCCGTTCCAGGTAAAGGCGGGTCAGATCGATGATGTTAGTCTCGTCATCGACGACCAGGATTCGTTCGCCCGTCATTCGTTTCCCTCGCCAGTCGTGGGTTCTACGCTCTCCTCAATCGCTATGCACCTGTCCTACGACGGCCACAGCTTCAATCTCAACCGCCGCCCCTTTCGGTAACGCTGCCACCTGGACTGTCGAGCGAGCCGGTGGTTCTCCAGTGAAAAACTCGGCATATACGTCGTTCATCTTGGAGAATTCACCTAAATCACTCATGAAAACTGTGGTCTTTACCACCAGGTCAAGTGATGAGCCCCCGGCTTCAAGGATGTTAGCCAAGTTATGCAGTGCCTGGCGGGTCTCAGCCTCAATCCCACCGGGGGTAAATTCGCCCGTTTTCGGGTCAACACCGAGCGTGCCTGAGGTGAAAATCAGCCCCCGGGTACGAATGCCGAGCGAATAAGGTCCGATAGCCTTGGGCGCTTTATCGGCGATTAGAGCTTCGCGTCCTCTTATGACCATACAAATCCTCCTCAACGATAAAGTATGCCCTGATTGTACGCTCCAACCCACCATGCGTCAAAGGTATTCATTTCCTGGGCCCGGTGATACCGGTAAATGCGAATCATCCATCCTGGAATTTCGTCCACTATCCAACACATTGTCTGGAGATGCTTCACCCCCTCTCGAATGACCTGCAATGGATGTCAAAGGGGCGGTTCACAAACCGCCCCTACAGGATTTGGGCTTAAACCTCATTCGCCACGTCACACCACGATGTTTACCAACCGGCCCCGAACAACGATCACCTTATGAGGCTCCTTGCCACCCATATGGCGCTGCACCGCTTCACTGGCCAGCGCTACAGCTTTCGCCTGTTCCTCGTCGATATCGGCGGGAACAACAATGCGGTCGCGCAGCTTGCCGTTCACTTGCACCACCAGGGTGATCTCCTCCTCCTTGGCCGCTTCAGTATCGTATTCAGGCCAGGCTTGGTTGTGGATCGAATACGGTTTACCCAGCCTTGCCCACATCTCCTCAGCAATATGGGGTGTGACTGGCGACATCATCAGTAACATCTTTTCCATCGCTTCGTCGAATGCCGGGTCTCCTGCCAGCCCTGCCTTTTGGGCATCGATGATTTCATTGCTCAACTCCATTAAAGCTGAGACAACTGTGTTGAACTCAAAAGTATCTATATCGTGCGACACATGACGAAGCGTCTGATGTACCTTGCGCCGCAAGGCGCGCACCCTTGAGGGGTCGCCCTCAACCTGCTTCGCTCCGGCTGTCGTTAAAACCAGGTTCCAGACTCGGTTTAACCAGCGCACGACGCCCTGGATGTTGTCCGGGTTCCACTGCCCACCCTCCGACCAACGGTAGCCAAACATCAAGTACGCGCGTACGGCGTCGGCGCCGTAGGAGCGCACCTGCTCATCGGGATCGATCACGTTACCACGCGACTTACTCATACGTTGCCCATCGGGACCAAGGATTTGGCCCTGGTTCCGCAATTGGAGCATCGGCTCGTGGCCCTCGGTGATGTTCATGTCGCGGCAAGCTTTATGGAAGAAACGGGTATAGATCAGATGCATTGTGGCGTGCTCCATGCCGCCAGTATAGGTGTCGACCGGCATCCAGTAGTCGTACTCCTGCGGGTCGAACGGACCCTGATCATAATCCGGACTTAAGTAGCGGAGGTGGTACCAAGAGGAGCACATGAAAGTATCCATGGTATCCATCTCGCGCTCGGCGGGTCCCCCACACTTCGGGCAACTGGTGTATTTCCAGGTCGGATGGAACTTGAGCGGGCTCTCACCAGTGGGACGCCATTCAACATCATCCGGCAACAAAACTGGCAACTGTTCTTCGGGCACAGGCATAATTCCACATTTAGCACAATAAACAATAGGAATAGGAGCGCCCCAATAACGTTGGCGTGAAATCAGCCAGTCGTGGAGGCGGTAGTTTACAGCCTGCTTACCCAGATTCCTCTCCTCAAGGTAAGCGTTGGTTCGTTCAAAGGCCACATCGCCTGGCGTACCCGTTAACGGTCCGGAGTTGATCATCGTGCCGTACTCCGGCAAAGCTTCGGTCATAGTCTCTCCATCCAGGGCCACGACACCTGGCGGCAGGATGACCGGTCGCACCTCCAGACCAAATTTACGGGCGAACTCGAAGTCGCGCTGATCATGTGCCGGCACCGCCATGATGGCCCCAGTACCGTAGATCATCAATACATAGTCGGCGATCCATATCGGGATGCGCTCTTCGTTGACCGGGTTGATCGCATAACTTCCGGTGAAGACGCCAGTTTTTTCCTTGTCGACTGCTTCGCGTTCGATATCGCTCTGGCGCGCCGCCTGGAGGACGTAATCGCGCACCGCGTCGTCCTGCGCCGATGTGGTCAATTTCTCAACCAGAGGATGTTCGGGGGCCAGGACCATGAAAGTCGCCCCCCACAATGTGTCGGGGCGGGTGGTGAAAACCTCGATCGGATCACCACCCTCGGTGTAGAATATGGCGCGCGCCCCTTCGCTGCGACCAATCCAATTGGTCTGCAGGACTCTGACCGGCTCAGGCCAATCGAGGATGGAGAAGTCGAGTAATTCGTCGGCGTACTTCGTGATGCGGAAGAACCACTGCTCTAAGTTTTTCTTTACCACTGGCGTCTTACAGCGCTCACAATGGCGGTCCTCCCCCCAAACCTGTTCACGGGCCAAGGTAGTGTTGCATTTGGGACACCAGTCTACCGGGGACATCTTCTTATAGGCCAGGTCGTGGTTGAACATCTGCAGGAAGAACCACTGCGACCAACGATAGTATTCAGGATCGGAGGAGATTGCCTCCCGCGACCAATCCCACATCGCCCCCATGCTTCGCATTTGGCGGCGCATGTTTTCGATGTTGCCGTAGGTCCACTCTTTGGGGTGGATATTTCGCTGGATGGCCGCGTTCTCAGCCGGTAGGCCGAAGGCGTCGAAGCCAGGGGGGAACATGACATTGTAGCCGCGCATGCGCAGATAACGAGCACGCACGTCCGAGGGGGTCATGGCATACCAGTGACCAATATGGATGTCACCCGAGGTATAGGGCAGCATGGTAAGGGAGTAATATTTCCGCCGGTCAGGATCGATCGTCGCCTTGTACAGTTCATCCGCTTCCCACCGAGCCTGCCAGCGCGGTTCGATCTCACCCGGCAGATATCGCTCGACCTTCGGGTGTTCAGCAACGTCTTCAACAGCCTCAGGTGCCTCGCTCATCTCAACCTCTCCCATAGACCTTTTCACTATCTCCGGTGTGGGTAGACATGTACAAAACCCCTCCGTCGTGTCAGGGACGAAGGGGCACTCCGCGGTACCACCCTGGTTACCCGGGTGTTCAGCTCTGCTCGAGCTAACACCGGGCCGCTCTGGTCGCGCTAACGGGCGAACCCGCCCCCAGCTACTGCTTTCACTGAGGGGGCCTGTCCCTTCAGCTTAGCCTGCTCTGATGATTCGTCAAGCCGTGTCTTAAACTTGTCGAAGAGCTCAGGGCAATATCAAAGGGACAGCAGGCGAGTTCGGTCTCTCGGTAATGCCTGGGTGCTCCGTGGACACCGCGCCGGGCTCACACCCTCCCCGACTCGCTAGCGGATGACCTAATACTCCTGCCCTAGCCTGTTATTCTGTTGTCTGGTGGACCCAGTGGGATTCGAACCCACGACCTTCTCAATGCCATTGAGACGCGCTCCCAACTGCGCCATGGGCCCATGTCCACCTAGTGGACCTGGCGGGATTCGAACCCGCGACCTCATCAGTGCGATTGATGCGCGCTCCCAACTGCGCTACAGGCCCCCGCCGAAGTGCCGGGATTGTACCTGAGCGTATATGGAGTGTCAATAGGGCTGCTCATCTGAGTGCAATTCAAGCTAATGTCATTCGAAGCGAGATAAGCATCCTGAGTGTAGCCCCTCAGTGGAGCATGTCCCTTCGACGATGCTGAAGTGCTGGGGACATTCGGCTCCGCGTAGTCGAAGAAGAAAGAGTTGAGAAAATTATTTTGTCTCAGTACTGAAACGACCCCTTTCGCAGGTTTATGATTGCCCCCCGCCGCAGCGATGGCTATAATCCCGTAACTGACGGAGGAGATAATGTACCGAGAACGCCTCACTCGCTTGATTCAGGCGATGAAAGCTGCAGAGCTTGATGCGATGGCCCTCAATCCCGGCCCCAGTTTATTCTACCTGACAGGTCTCTCCTTCCACCTCATGGAGAGGCCTGTTGTTTGCATAATAACGCCTGATGAAAAACCACTCCTTATCCTGCCAGAACTTGAACGGTCTAAAGCCGATGCATCTGACATCGATATTGAGCTAATATCGTATGGTGAGGATGAATCCTCCCGCACCCAGGCTTTTAAGAAGTCAACCACCCGTCTACGCTTGAACAACCGTCGCATCGGGATTGAGCCTCTTCGCTTTCGGGTGCTTGAATTGCGCCTGTTAGAGACAGCCGCGCCTAAGGCGTCCATTACACCGGGTGATGCGGTCCTATCTAGTCTACGTATCGTCAAAGACGAGGCCGAAATGAACGCCATACGCCGCGCCGTCACCATCGCTGAACACGCTTTAAAAGCCACTTTGCCCCTTATCCGCTTAAAGATGACCGAACTTGAGTTGGCATCTGAACTCACCCTGCAACTCCTGCGTGCCGGGTCACAACCCGACATGCCCTTCAGCCCTATTGTTGCCTCCGGTCCAAATAGCGCTTTGCCGCATGCCACGCCCACCGAGCGCGCGCTGAAACCCGGCGACTTGCTGATACTCGACTGGGGCGCCACGGTTGACGGTTACATCTCTGACATCACCCGCACCTTCGCTATCGGTGAGATCGACGCCGAACTGGCTGATGTCCACCAGATCGTCCAACAAGCCAACGCCACCGGTCGGGAAGCGATTCGCCCCGGGGTCACCTGCCAAGACATCGACCGAGCGGCCCGGGCGGTGATCGAGGCTGCCGGATACGGTCGATACTTCATCCACCGCACTGGGCACGGCATCGGCTTGGAAGGTCATGAACCACCTTACATCCGGGAAGGCAATACCCAATCCCTTGCCCCAGGCATGACCTTCACCGTCGAGCCAGGCATCTATCTGCATAGCCGTGGAGGCGTACGAGTAGAGGATGACCTGATCGTTACTGGCACAGGTGGCGAAAGTTTAAGCACGTACAATCGTGAAATTGAAGTGATCGGATGAGTTTGATTCTTGAGGGCGGCGAGCCGTTTTATATGCCGGGTAATCAGATCGGCTGCCTGCTGATTCACGGATTCACCGGTGCTCCGAAGGAGATGCGTTGGCTGGGTGAACACCTGGCTAATGAGGGGTACACTGTGCTGGGACCACGCTTATTCGGGCATGCCACCGAACAACGGGATATGATTCGCGCTCGTTGGCGTGACTGGGTCGCCTCCGCCATCGACGGCTACCACCTACTTCACGACGCTTGTTCACAAGTAGTCATCATGGGTCTGTCGATGGGTGGGGCGTTAGCGTTGTATTTGGGCGCCCGTTTTCCGGTGGCCGGTATCGTTGCAATG
Source organism: Anaerolineae bacterium (assembly GCA_030605795.1). Taxonomy (GTDB): domain Bacteria; phylum Chloroflexota; class Anaerolineae; order Anaerolineales; family E44-bin32; genus DUEZ01. Next base: position 22,053 of record JAUWHR010000011.1, read on the forward strand.
AGCACACCCTATGTGATCCCCCATCCCCTGATGAGGCGCCTTCGCCCCATCGTCCCCCTTATCAGCCTCGTATGGCGCTACGCAGCCAAAGGTCCTTCAGACTGGCGTGATCCGGAAGCGGCTGAGGATCACCTTGATTATGAGGGCTATCCAATACGCGCGGCAGCCGAAGTAGACGACTTGTTAGCCGAGATGCGCCAGGGCCTCCACCGCATTGCTGTCCCAGTATTGCTGATCTGCTCTAGGGGGGACAAGGTGGTGGATGCAGAACACGCCCAGGCGATCTGCGGGGACCTGACGTCGAGCGAGCCGGAGCTCCTTTGGGTTGAGAACAGCGGTCACGTAATCACCCGGGACGCGGAGCGGGGGGTGGTCTTCACCGCCGCGGCGGACTTCGTCCGCCGAGTCACCGAACAGCTTACATGACCCGCGATCTTCGTCTAGTAGGCTTCGCCCTGCTCTTCTGGGGCATCGGCGAGGGACTATTCATCTATTTTCTGCTCTGTACCTGGAGCAATTGGGTGCGAATCCTGTCCAGATCGGGGGCTACCTGGGCCTAGCCGCATTGATGATGACCGTCACTCACATACCTGCCGGTGCTCTAACTGATCACCTCGGCCCGAAAAAGGTTATGATTGCCGGCTGGTTGGGTGGTCTGCTTGCAGCCGTTGTAATGTATATCGCACCCACTCTATCGGTTTTCGTCGCCGGGATGATGCTTTATTTCTCAATAGCTTTTGTGGTTACCCCGCTCAACACCTACCTTACTGCTGTCCGAGGTGAATGGAGTGTCACCCGGGTGCTGACCACTTCTAGTGCTATGTTCAGCACCGGTTCCATCGTTGGATCGGTTCTTGGTGGGTTTATTGGAGAGAGGCTTGGATTGCGCAGTGCTTATGGTCTAGCGATCGCCTTCTTCTTGGTCTCGACACTGCTCTTCCTACCCATCAGAAAACGGCCAATTGAACCTGCCGACAGGAAAGGACGTTACCGAACCCTGCTATCCAACGCAGCTCTCGGCCGCTTCCTAGGCTTGGCCTCGATTGCTCTCTTCGCCATGTTCCTGAGCTGGCCCTTGACGCCCAACTACCTACAAAATGTGCGTCATATCCCATTGCGGGTGATCGGCACACTGGGGTCTTTTAATGCGCTGGGCATAGTTCTGCTGAATCTGTCGATTGGTCGAATTAAGCCTAGATGGGGCTTCATTATTTGCCATTTAGCGGTTGGAGCATCAACCCTGTTTCTCTGGCTTGTAACGGGCACGCCGTGGCTTGCACTCGGTTACTTTCTGGCTGGCGGCTCCCGCACCGCTCGTCCACTTGTTACCGCTCAGGTGGAAAACCTTGTCAACCACGCCGAATTAGGTCTGACTTATGGTCTGGTGGAGACGGTGGTCAGTCTGACGATGGTATGCGCCCCTCCCATCGCCGGGCTGTTGTACCGTGCTGCACCAGGGTTGCCCTTCCCAGTCAGCCTAGGTATGATTGGCGTATCTCTATTACTGATAGTGCGCTTCGGGCGGCGACAGAGTTCACCCTCTGTCCCGGTACATGACCATCATAACTTGGAAACATGAGTAAGGAGGAAAAGACATGAATCCATGGTTGGAATGGGGTATCCCAGTTATCACCTGGCTCCAAAACTTGGGGGACTGGTTGATTGGTCCAATGAACTTCTTTACATTTCTTGGAGAAGAGGAATTCTTCCTGCTGATGATGCCGGCCATCTTGTGGTGCTTCGACGTCAGGCTAGGTTTCCACGTTGGTTTGATCATGCTCGCCAGCAGTGGTATTAATGGCGCCTTTAAGTTGGTCTTCGGATTCCCACGCCCTTATTGGGTGAGCACTCAGGTAAGAGCTCTTAAGTCGGCGAACGGCTTTGGATTGCCCTCCGGACATGCCCAGACCTCTCTAGCCATCTGGGGGCGACTTGCAGCCGGTATTGGCCGCGGTTGGGGGTATATCGCCTTAGGGCTACTTATCTTCCTGATCTCGATCTCACGTCTTTTCCTCGCGGTGCACTTCCCAACAGATACCCTGGTTGGGTGGTTAATAGGAGGCTCACTTCTGGCGTGCTTCATTTTGTTGGAAAAACCGGTGGGCGAACGGTTGCAAAGGTTGCCTACGGGCGCCCAGATACTGGTTGCATTGCTGGCTTCCCTATTATTGCTCAGCCTGGGATTGGTGGTCTTCGCTGCTACCTCAGGGCGACTTGTACCCTCTACCTGGGTCGCAACTGCAGCCGCAGCCATACCTGAGTCGGAGCCTATCAATCCGCGCGATCTGAGCGGCATCATCGCCGCGACCGGGACGCTCTTCGGCATCGGTGCTGGCGGGGCGTTGCTTTTTTCCTGGGGACGATTCGACGCTAGAGGTCCATGGTCGAGGCGCGCTTTGCGCTACGTCGTCGGCGCCGCGGGTATCGCGGCTCTGTACTTCGGCTTAAAATTGATCTTCCCCGGTGGTGACACCTTGCTAGCTCAAACCCTGCGATATGTGCGCTACGCCGTGGTCGGATTTTGGGCCGCTTATCTTGCCCCGCGGCTCTTCGTTGCGCTGCGTTTGGCGTAGAAAATAATTCCCGGAAACTGGCTGCTTTCCTAAGATTTCACAGGGGCGACCCACCGGGTCGCCCCTACAAATAAACATATCCCTCATACCAACCCCAGCCCTACCTCGCCTCCATCTCCCGCCATAAAAACCAATGTCCCGCCCGATCAGCAGCCTTCTTCGGCGCACGATCGTAGTACAAGTCGAACACCCGTCCTTCTTCAGTTAGCACACGGAAGTAGAATCGCCCCACCCCCCATGAGCCTCGTTGGGCAGCCGTT
>JAUWHR010000040.1 GCA_030605795.1 Anaerolineae bacterium
CGTTTCTGGGATGCAGAGTTACTCGCGTTCATCCTATTGGTGTGGCATAATGCTGGTCAGGGAGGTTGTCCCTTTTGTGGACGAGGTAGCTTTCAAGGTCTCCCATAACTTGGAGGTCTTGAGATATTGGCAGCAGTTTTACAATCGATCGCAGTTTCGCTGATGCTTGGGTCGCATTGGAGCCTCATCTGGGGGGTTCTCGGAGCGCTTCTCCTAATCCTCCGCACGGCGCTTGAGGACAGAACCTTGCTGGAGGAACTTGACGGGTATGAAGAGTATGCCCAGCAGGTGCGCTATCGCCTGCTGCCGGGTGTGTGGTAGGTAATTTACCGCGGATGTTAAAAAAGTAAGGAACAGAAAATCAGCGATGTCGAACCCAGAGATTTCCTATTTTGGATTACAAGCTTATGTCGGCACCACCAAACATATGGGGGGTTTCGAGAGCACAAAGGTGCTCATCGAATTGTGCCACATCGGAAAGGATACATACGTACTGGAGGTCGGTTGCGGCGTCGGCGCAACGGCCTGTTACCTTGCTAAAGAGTATGGCTGCCAGGTGATCGGTGTAGATATTAGTAAAGCGATGATCGCCAGGTCAAATGAAAGAGCGCAAAGGGAGGGTGTAGCCGATAGGGTTAAATTCAAGGACGCAGATGTTCAAGACCTTCCGTTCGAGGACGCGCTTTTCGATGTCGTCATCGGTGAGTCAGTGCTCACATTTGTGAAAGATAAACAGCGCGCGGTCAGAGAATGTGCTCGGGTTACCAAACTGGGCGGCTACGTGGGGCTGAACGAGGAACTTTGGATCGAGACACCCTCCGCACAGTTGGTCGAACGCGTAAGAAAGATTTGGGACATAAAGCCTGACATTCCAACTTCCGAGGGTTGGATGGGATTGTTGGAAGACGTCGGACTGAGCGACATCGACATGCGTACTTACAAATTCGATGCGCGACGCGAAGCCAGTCAAATGAAGCGGTACGACTTCCAAGATATGTGGAGAATGTTTTATCGTTTACTGTACCTGTACATCAATAATCCAGATTTCAGAAAGTATATGGCAGGAAGGAAACGCCTTCCCAAAGACATTTTCAGGTACTTGGGGTATGCGGTATTCGTTGGAAGGAAATCGAGGTGAGCGCCAACACAAAGGAGGGTTCAGGGACGAGCGGAGCGAGGATCTTGGTTTATGGCGCTGGCCCTTTGGGCAGTTTGTTTGCCGCACGGCTGCAAGAAGGCGGGAACGATGTGTCGATCCTTGCGCGGCGTCAGCGCCTAACCGACCTACGAGAACACGGCATTGTGCTGCATGATGTGAACACCGATCAGCAGACAACAACCTGGGTTAATGTCGTAGAAGCGCTTGCGGCTGGAGACGCATATGACCTGGTACTGGTAATTATGCGTAAGAACCACGCGCTGGAAATCCTTCCCACACTGGCAGCCAACCGGCATACCCCTAATGTCTTATTCCTGATGAATAACGCTGCCGGACCTGGGGAGTTGGTCGATGCTTTGGGGGTGGAACGGGTATTGATTGGTTTTCCGAGGTCGGCTGGATATTTTGAAGGCCATATCGTTCACTGTCTTGCGGGTAGGGAAGAGGATGAGGCGGCTATCCCTTTTGGCGAGGTCGATGGGACCAGCACCGACCGGACGAAGAAGGTCGCTCGCATCCTCGAAACCGCCATTGGATACAAGGCTGAAATCCGCACCGATATGGACGACTGGCTCAAGACCCACGTTGCCCTGCTGATGCCCTCGCTTTGCCCTGCCCTATACGCCGCTGGGATCGACAACTACCGATTGGCCCGTACACGCGATGGGCTTGTCCTAGCCATCCGTGCTATTCGCGAAGGTTTTCAGATGCTGCGGGCGCTCGGCGTTCCCATCACCCCGGCCAATATGAAGATCTTTGAGTGGATTCCGGAGCCGATCCTTATCGTCTTATTGCGGCGCTTGATTACTCTAGACGCGATGAAGGTTGCCTTGGTGGGCCACGCCAACGTGGCGCGCGACGAAATCCAACACCTCACCGATGAATTCCTGGCACTGACCCGCAACACATCCGTCCCGACGCCGGCGATCGACAAGTTGTATTCGTACCTCGACCCAAATACACCTCTTATGCCCGAGGGAAGCAGGCAGATACCGCTTAAATGGGGTGGCCTGCTGGTCGGATTGTGTGTGTTAACAGTTGTGCTGATGGGCCTAATCTTTATTGTGAAAATCATTAGATTGAGCAGGACGGGGTCGCTGGGGTGAGAAAGCCCTGTCCGAATCGATCATTCCAGTTGACATCGCGTCTGCTTTCGAGATATTATTGGACACCAACAGACAAAAGCTGTGACCGAGGAAAGTAGACCGGTGGAGCTTGCCAGGGAGGCTGGGGCGTGACTGGAACCCCGGTTCAAAAGAAACCTGTCGAAGTTCCCTCTTGAGCTGCCCGGGGGAACGCCCCCTAGGGGTCAGTAGTTCGGGCCGGATCCCCACCGTTAGCACAGGGGACCGATCGCCAACCCTCAGGTTGAGCGTATACCGTTCAATGCCGGGGTTTGGCTGTCGGTGCAGAGTGGGCCTTTCGGGGCCAACAAGGGTGGTACCGCGGGGATCTCCCGCCCCTTGATGGGCGGGATTTGTATTTTGGTTTATTGCAGGTAGTTTCTCGATTTGGACGTAAGGAGGGGCTTATGCTTGAGCGTTTAACCGAGCTTGAAGATAAAGCTTTAGCTGAGTTGGAGCAGGCTGCAGGGCAAGCCGATCTGAAGGCATGGAAGGTAAAGTACCTAGGTCGTTCAGCCGAACTGGCGACGATCACTGCCGGGTTGCGTGATTTATCCAAGGAGGAACGTCCGGCCGTAGGGAGGCGTGCCAATGAGGTCAAGAACGCGCTTGAAAAGGCTTATGAGGCGCATTTCGAATCCTTACGAGCTGAGACGTTGGATCGCTCGCTGCGGGAGGAGCGTCTAGACGTCACGCTGCCTGGACGGTCGGTGTCTCATGGCCGAGTTCATCCCGCCAACCAAACTCTACGCCAGATCTATGCCATCTGGGCTGAGATGGGCTTTCAGATCTACCTTTCGCGCGAGGTGGAGAGTGACGAATACAATTTCACACTGCTCAACATGCCGGAGTATCATCCGGCGCGAGATATGTGGGATACATTTCACACTACCGAACCCGGCGTGTTACTGCGTACCCACACCTCGCCCGGCCAGATCCATGTCATGCGGGAGCGAGCTCCGGAACCCATCCGTGTGATTTTACCCGGGATGTGTTATCGATACGAGCAAATCACCGCGCGTTCTGAAATCCAATTTAACCAGGTAGAGGGTCTTGCCGTCGGCCGACACATAACCTTCGCTGACCTGAAAGGCACGCTGAACGCCTTCGCCCGACGCATGTTTGGACAAGAAGTACGCACTCGTTTCCGTGCCGCACACTTCCCCTTCACCGAGCCCTCAGCTGAGATGGATATTGAGTGCTTCATTTGTGGTGGGGAAGGTTGCCAGGTGTGCAAGCGCACCGGCTGGCTGGAGATACTCGGTTGCGGTATGGTCCATCCCATCGTTCTCCACAACGGAGGTTACGACCCGCAGGTGTTCTCTGGCTTTGCTTTCGGCATGGGTACGGAACGGATCACCATGCTTAAATATGGTATTGAGGACATTCGCTACTTCTGGGGGAATGATTTGAGGTTTTTGGAGCAATTTTAAGGAACGGGGATCAGGGATTGGGGATCAGGTTAAGAAAAAGAAAGGGGGATTGAAGGTGAAAGGGAAAGGATTAGAGAGTTTGCAAGTTTGGTAGAAGGCTCGAAAATTGGCAGTAAAGATTTGCCGGGAGATCCTGCCACTGCTTCCGGGAGAGGAGAAATTTGCCTTATCCCAGCAATTACGTCGTGCAGTTCAAAGCGTCCCGGCGAACATCGCCGAAGCACATGGTCGATACCACTTCCGGGATGCCATTCGCTTCTGCTACATCGCTCGTGGTTCATTAGATGAGACCTTAAGTCATCTACTGCTGGCCTATGATCTGGGATACATCCCCGATGAAGAGTTGGAGGATTGCCGAATAGTCTGGCGCCAAACAGCACGTCTACTCAACGGCTATGTTAATTACTTACGAATGAATCAGCAAGGAGGATTGGAGAAGGTACGGGAGGAACAATGGCTGGATATATGCAATCCAGCATCGGAAACTCCTGATCCCTAATCCCCAATCCCTTATCACTTGAGGGTGTATCTATGAAAGTACCAATTTCTTGGCTCAAAGACTTCGTCGACATCGATCTCCCTATTGAAGAGCTGGTTCACCGGATGACGTTGGCCGGATTGGAGGTCGAGCAGGTTCGTTACGTCGGCCTACCCTTGCCAGAAGGAAAGTTCGAAGGTCACACAAGTGGTCATCGCCAGGTAGAGACAAACATCACCGGTCTGGCCTGGGATCCCGACAAGATCGTGGTTGGTGAGGTGTTGGAGGTGATGCCCCACCCCAACGCTGATCGGCTGGTGCTCTGCCGGCTGGATGACGGACAGAAGGAGCACATCGTGCTCACCGGCGCACCTAACCTATTTCCTTATAAAGGGGAGGGACCGCTGGATAAGCCGCTCAAGGTGGCTTACGCCCGTGAGGGAGCCTGCATTTACGATGGCCACAAGCCCGGCTTGGAACTGATGACCCTAAAACGGACCAAGATCCGCGGCGTCGAGTCCAACTCAATGGCTTGCTCAGAGAAGGAACTTGGAATCTCTGACGATCATGAGGGGATCATCATTCTAGACGATGATGCACCGGTCGGGATGCCGTTGGTTGATTATATGGGCGATGCCGTTTTCGACATCGCCATCACACCCAATATCGCCCGTAATGCCAACATCCTGGGTATAGCGCGCGAGGTCGCTGCACTCACCGGTGCAGAGTTGAAGGAGCCTTCCTACGACATTGCTATGGATGGTCCACCGATCAAGGGTCGGGTGATGCTTGAGATTCGCAACCCGGATCTCAACCCGCGCTTCGTGCTTGGTTTGATCGAAGGGGTTAAGGTCGCCCCCAGCCCTTACTGGATACAACGCCGCTTACGTCTGGCGGGGATGAGGCCAATCAACAACATTGTCGATGCCACTAATTACGCGATGCTTGAGATTGGTGAACCGCTGCACGCCTTCGATTATGACGTGTTGGTGAAACGAGCTGGTGGCAGGCCGCTGACGATCTTCACCCGCCTCGCGGAACCGGGCGAGCGCCTGACTACGCTGGACGAGGTTGACCGCGTGTTGGACGAATTTACCGTATTGGTGGCCGACAAGGCGGGTGCTCTGTCCATCGCCGGGGTTATGGGAGGCGCCGAGTCAGAGGTCAACGAAAACACTACCAACATGTTGCTTGAAGGTGCAGCCTGGAACTTCATAAACATCCGGCGCACTATCGCTGCTCAAAAGTTGTCTTCGGATGCCGCCTATCGCTTCGAGCGTGGTGTCCATCCCGCCATGGCTGAACGGGGCGTCCGTCGAGGTCTGGCGCTTGTAGCTCGCTTGGCTGGAGGGATTATAGCTGAAGGGTTGGTCGACGAATACCCGCTGCCGCCGGTGGATCCCACGATCGAGATCACCCCAAACGATGTTGAACGTTTGCTGGGGATCCGCCTCGAGGCGGAGGAGATGGCCGACATCCTGCGCCGGCTGGCGTTTGTGGTCGAGGTAGATGGTCAGACATTGCGTGCAACCACACCTGATCACCGGCTGGATATCGGTCAAGGGGTGGTCGGGTTGGCTGATCTGGTGGAGGAGATCGCCCGGGTGTATGGCTTCGACCGTATCCCTGAGACCCAGATTGCTGACACCATCCCACCACAGTATGGCAACCCATTGCTCGAGCATGAGGAGCGTGTTCGCGATCTACTGGTAGGCCTTGGGTTGCAGGAAGTGGTTACCTATCGTATGACCTCGCCGGAACGTGAGGCGCGCATTCTTCCTCCACAGGCACCGCCTGACGACCGGCCATACATCCGCTTGGCCAATCCAATTGCCAGTGACCGAGTTGTTATGCGCCATAGCTTGCTAGCTAGCGTGTTGGAAATCGTCGAGCGCAATTCTCGTGTGCGAGAGCGGATTTCGATCTTCGAGATAGGACCAGTTTACCTGGTTGGCGAAAATGGTGGGTTGCCGGAGGAGCCATTGCGCCTAGTGATCGCTCTATCCGGACCACGCGCAATACCATCCTGGCAAGGGTCTGACGTGGAGCCGATGGATTTTTACGACCTCAAGGGGCTTGTCGACGCGCTTTTCGCTGGTCTCCAGCTTAGAGCGGTGCGTCATGAGCCTGTTGAGCACCCCACTTTCCACCCCCGAAAATGCGCTCGGATTTTGCTCGGAGAGCAGCAACTTGGAGTGCTGGGTGAGGTGCATCCCAAAGTGGTCGAGCGTTATGACCTACCTGGGGCGCCTCTGGTTGCGGCAGACCTTGATATGGCAGCAATCCTGGCCATCATCCCGGAGAGCCATACCGTACAATCGGTTCCGGCTTTTCCTCCGGTTTTGGAGGACTTGGCGGTGGTTGTGGACGAAGATGTGCCGGCGGGTGCAGTGGAGAACGTCTTGTGGCTTGCCGGTGAACCCCTTTTAGTCGGTGTGCGTCTGTTTGATCTCTATCGTGGCGAACAGGTTGGTCGAGGGAAGAAGAGCCTGGCTTATTCCTTGGTCTATCAAGCGTCTGACCGGACGCTCACTGACAATGAGGTGGTTAAAATTCGGGCGAAGGTGATCAAGAGGCTGGAATCGGAACTGGGGGCTAAACTAAGGGACTAGTCTGCTTGCTCAGTGAAAGTTTCGGCGCGCGAAACGGCCACCGCTGCCAATTGAGCGACAATCATTAATAGATCATGGTCCTCGGGTGAGAACTCGCGGTCAGAAATCTTATTAATTGCTTCAATTACACCCAGGACGCGGTCTCCGTCGAGCAGCGGGACACAGGCCAGTGTGCGTGTCTGAAAGCCGAAGGTTTCATCCACTTGTGGGTAGAAGCGGGGGTCATTGCGGACATCCCGCAGGAACAAGGGGGTTCGGTTGGTGGCTACCCAACCGGCGATCCCTTGTCCTGGCGGCAGGCGATATCCGGTCAAGCTATCGCGGGCTTCGCCGTGTACCACGGCAAAGACGAGCTCACTGGTATCCTCGTCGATTAACAGCAGTGATCCATCACTGGCACCCAACACGGTCAGCGCCGAGGCTAATAGATCGTCGAGCAAGGCGATCACATCAGTGTCGGGAGTTAATTGATGGATGAGGTCTTGGAGGGCGCTCAGCACGCGAACCGACGAGCGCAGGATGGTTAGTTCCTCCCTGAGTTCCCGGTTCTCTTCGCGCAGCCGGGTGGCTTCTTGTTGCAGGAAGCGTAGGGGATCTCGCGTACTCATGGTATCCTCAACGTATGTCGATCTTAGCACAAGTTGCCAGGTCGGGAAAGTGGGTGTAACAAATCGCCCCGCCATATAGGCAAGGCGCTGGTTGTGTGCCCAGGGGCGATCGTCAAGCGTTTCCACGTGGTTGGCAGGCACGAAGACACTACGTACATCAGGAAGGGGAGACCCGAGAAATGAACATTTATTTTTCCTGCTCACTTACCGGTGGGCGAAACGAGGAGGCGATCTATGGTGCGATCGTGGACCATCTACTCGGTCTGGGGCATGAAGTTCCCACAGCACATCTCGCCCATCCTGAGGTAATGGAGCTGGAGCAAGTTGTCGATCCGGCTGAGGTTTACAATCGTGATATAACCTGGATCAAGGCGTGTGATGCTGTTGTTGCCGAAGTAAGCACCCCTTCACACGGTGTGGGTTATGAGATCGCCATTGCACTAGGCCTGAGCAAGCCGGTGTTGTGCTGCTGCCGTCAAGGCGTCACGGTTTCGAAAATGCTCACCGGCAACGACTCGCCGGGGTTGGTTCTACGATCCTATGCTAATGAGGCCGAGGCGCTGGCGGTTGTGGACATTTTCTTGGACCAACATGTGACGTCCCGGTCTTAAGTAGGGGCGGTTCGCGAACCGCCCCTAGTGCGCCTGTAAGCGTGCACGGTCAGAGAGGTGGAAGTCCTCTTCAGGCATACGCTCTCCGGCCTGTAACCGAATGTAACTGCGTCACCGAGAGGTGAGGTGGGGAGCAACAGGAGGTGAATGACCAGTCCGTAGGATGACAAACTCGATTCGGCCTGATGC